>NZ_CAJPHA010000005.1:0-355696 GCF_905339895.1 Burkholderia sp. BCC1988 | reverse complement strand
GGTCCTCGCCTCTGTAACGGGAGGCGACTTCCACACCACCATCCATACCAAGGACGGCGTGCCGTCGGTCGACGCCACGCCATCCATCTCCGCCGTCCACGGCGGGATTTCTCGGAGCAACTGATGAAACCGCACGCGCGTACAGAAAAGCAGGCCGTCGATGCGGCGGACCTGCATCACGAAGCCGGCGCGCCGGCCGCTGCGCGGTCGCTGCCGTACGAAACCATCGCGCTCGTCCTGCAGGGCGGCGGCGCGCTCGGCGCGTATCAGGCCGGCGTGTTCGAAGGGCTGCACGAAGCGGGCGTTCCGCTCGACTGGATCGCAGGCATCTCGATCGGCGCGCTCAACACCGCGCTGATCGCCGGCAATGCACCCGAACATCGCGTCGAGCGGCTGCGCCAATTCTGGGAAACGATCTGCCAGCCGGCGTTCTTTCCCGCGATTCCGGCCGCGTTCGAATTCGCGCTGTTCAACAGCATCGACCAGGTCCGCACGTTCTTCACCGCATCGCAGGCCGCAAGCGCGATGATGCAGGGCCAGCAGGGCTTCTTCTCGCCGCGCTTCCCGCCGCCGCTGCCGGGCGTGTCCGATCATCCGGAAAAGATCAGCTGGTACGACACGTCGGCACTGCGCGCGACGCTGCTCAAGCTGTGCGATTTCGACCGGATCAACTCGGGCGAGACGCGCGTGTCGGTCGGCGCGGTCAACGTCGGCACCGGCAACTTCGTGTACTTCGACAACTCGCGCATCCGCCTCGAGCCCGAGCACTTCATGGCGTCCGGCGCACTGCCGCCCGCGTTCCCGCCGGTCGAAATCGACGGCGAGTATTACTGGGACGGCGGCGTCGTGTCGAACACGCCGCTGATGGAAGTGCTGCGCGCGCGTCCGCGGCGCGACACGCTCGCGTTCCAGGTCGATCTGTGGAGCGCGCGCGGGCCGCTGCCGCGCACGATGGCCGACGTCGCGGAACGCACGAAGGACGTGCAGTATTCGAGCCGCACGCGTTTCGTCACCGATACGCTGCAGCGCGAACAGCGCTACCGCAACGTGCTGCGCCACGTGCTCGAGCAGGTACCGGAAGAGCAGCGCAAGAACGACCCGTGGTGCATCGAGGCCGAAGCGATGTCGAGCGGGAAGAAATACAACATCCAGCACCTGATCTATCAGCAGAAGGCGTACGAGCACCACTACAAGGACTATCAGTTCGGTCTGTCGACGATGCGCGACCACTGGTGCGCGGGTCTCGACGACATCCGCAAGACGCTCGCGGTCAAGGACGGCCTCGCGCTGCCCACCAACGACGCGGGCTTCGTCACGCACGACATTCACCGCCGCCGGTGATGCCGTATGCGACGGACCGGCGCGCTGGCTGCGCCGGTCCGTCCTCTGTTCCGATTCGACATGCCGATCTTCATTGCGCTATTCGCGCTCATCGCCCTGGGATGGGGCGCCGTCCACCTGTTTCACGTCATCGCCGCGCAGTTCGGCCAGCCGGTCGCGATCGCGGCCGCCGTGCTCGCCGCCGCGATCCTGATCGCGCTGATCGCATGGTGGATCAAGCGCCGCCGCGACATCGCGCCGAACACGAAGGAACAAGGCTGGACCCACATCGTGCATCGCGCGTGGGGCGAGCTGCGCGTGTCCGCGACGCAGGGGCTGCTGTGGCTGTCGCACGACGGCGCGGACGGCCGCTATACGTTGTCGCAGCTCGACGGCTGCGAGGCGGCGCCGATCGGCGGCCGCTGGCATCTCGTCGTGCGCGTGCGCGACGCGGTGCGCGGCGAATGGAAACTGCCGATGATGGACAAGCGCGATGCGCAGCGCTGGGCGCGCGTGCTGATGCTCGCGAAGGACAACCGGCTGTAGGACGGCGGCGCGGTTCCCTGAGCGCCCTAGCGCGCGCCGAGCGCCCACAACGCGTCGAGCACGTGCTGGGTCGACCGCTCGACCGGGCCGGCCCGATGCGCGATGCCCAGTTCGCGCCATAACGCCGGACGCAGCGGCCGCATGACGATGCGTGGGTCGGGCAACGGGGCGCCCGCCTCGTGCGGCAGCAGCGTCGCGCCGTAACCCGCGGCGACCAGGCTCTTGATCGCATCGTTGTAGTTGAGTTCGATGCGCGGCTCGGGCCGGTGGCCGCCGAGCGCGAACCATTCCGTCGTGAGCCGCGACAGGCGGGTGGTCGCATCGTTGAGAATCAGCGGGCGCGCGGCCAGATAGGCCGGCGTCACGCGTGCCGGCAGCCGCCAGTCCGCGGGCAGAAAGGCCAGCACCGGATCGCGCCGCCACGCGCGGATGGACAGCCCCGCGACCGCCGCCTGCGGCAGGGCGACCAGCCCGACGTCGAGCGAGCCCTGCGCAAGCCGCGCCAGTGTGTCGTGCGACGTGAGCACCGCGATCTGAACATCGATGTCCGGATGCCGCTCGCGCAGCCGGGCCACCGCCTGCGGCAACAGATGCGCGATCGCCCCGGTCGACGCGCCGAGGCGCACCCGCCCGGTCAGGCCCTGCACCTGCCGTTCCACGTCGTCGAGGGTCGACTCGACCTCGGCCAGCAGACGGCGCGCCCGCTCCACCAGCACCGCACCGATCGTCGACGGCTGTACGTTGCCGCGCGTGCGCGACAGCAATGGCGCGCCGATGCGGCTTTCGAGTTCGGCGACATGAAGGCTGACCGTCGGCGGCGCAAGATGCAGCAGCTGCGCGGCGGCCACGAAGGATCCCTGGTCGGCGATTGCGACCAGCGTACGCAGCCGGTCCAGACTGATCTCGCGCATGCCCACCTCTCGTTCAGGAAAACTGAATCCGGTCATCAGGAAATTCAACTTTTCCTATTCTAGGCGTTCGATGGACGATACGGCTTTCCCGATGCCCGAAACGAGGAACGCGACCATCATGAGTCTCCCTACTGTCTATATCGACGGCGACCAAGGTACGACCGGACTGCAGATCCACGAGCGCCTGCGGGATCGCACCGACCTGCGGCTCGTCACGCTGCCGGATGCCGAGCGCAAGGACCCCGCGCGGCGCGCCGAAGCGATCAACGCATGCGATATCGCGATTCTGTGCCTGCCCGACGCCGCCGCGCGCGAAGCGGTCGGCTTCATCCGGAATCCGGCGGTACGCGTGATCGATGCGAGCTCGGCCCATCGCACCGAACCGGAATGGGTCTACGGTTTCCCCGAGATGGCCGACGGGCACGCGCAGGCCATCGCACGTGCACGGCGCGTCACCAATCCGGGCTGCTATCCGACAGGCGCGGTCGGGCTGCTGCGGCCGCTGCAACAGGCCGGCCTGCTGCCGCGCGACTACCCGGTGAGCATCCATGCGGTGTCGGGTTACTCGGGCGGCGGCCGCGCCGCCGTCGACGCATTCGAATCGAACGACGCCGCGCGCGCGAAACCGCTGCAGGTCTACGGCCTCGCGCTCGCGCACAAGCATGCGCCCGAGATCCAGCTGCATGCCGGGCTCGCGCATCGTCCGCTGTTCGTGCCGGCTTACGGCGCCTATCGGCAGGGCATCGTGCTGACGGTGCCGATCGAGCTGCGCCTTCTTCCGGCCGGCGTGACTAGTGAGTTGCTGCACACGTGTCTCGCGCACCATTACGCCGGCGCGCGCCATGTCGAGGTGACGCCGCTCGCGGATACGCGCACGATCACGCATCTCGATCCGCAGGCGCTGAACGGTACGAACGACCTGCGGCTGAGCGTGTTCGTCAATGACGATCACGGTCAGGTACTGCTGTCCGCCGTGTTCGACAATCTCGGCAAGGGGGCATCCGGCGCGGCCGTGCAGAATCTCGACCTGATGCTCGGCACGGAGAGCGCTGCGCAAGCGGCTTGAACGCCGGAGTCGCGGGTGTGAGCCGCGGTTTGGGTGCGGGTGCGGGTGCGGGTGCGGGTGCGGGTGCGGGTGCGGGTGCGGGTGCGGGTGCGGGTGCGGGTGCGGGTGCGGGCATCATCGTCGGTCGGGCTCGTGCCTCGCGGCCATCGACGTATCGCTGCCTGTTGCGTCGTGTCGGCCCATGACGCGATGGCACGCCCAAAACGGGCATGTGCCGACGTCACAGACATGCCCCCGTAAAAGCTCACCTTTCGCCGATTTCAGCCCGCATCGTCGCTCGCCGCGGCATTCAACCCGGCGAGCGCCTCCGCCAGAAAATCGACGCACACGCGCACCTTCGCCGAAGCCGCGACGCGTTCCGGATAGACCGCCCAGATGTTAGCCGGCTGAATCACGTCCGGCAGCACGCGCCGCAGCGCGCCGCGTTCGATCAGCGGCCCGGCCTCCCAGATCGAGCGCAGCACGATCCCGCGCCCGGCCAGCGCCCATTGCACGGCCACCTCGCCGTGGTTCGTCGACAGCGCGCCGCCGACCTTCACCGTTGCCGTTTCTCCGCGCAGGTTCAGCCGCCACACGCCGAGCGGATGGTCGCGCTCCTTGATCGCGAGGCAGTCGTGCGACGCGAGATCCGCGAGCGTGCGCGGCGTGCCGCGTCGTGCGAGATAGTCGGGCGACGCACACAGCACGCGATAGTTCGCGGCCAGGCGGCGCGCGATCAGGTGATCGGCGATCTCGTCGCCGATGCGCACGTCGAGATCGTAGCCTTCGCCCGCGACGTCGACGAGCCGGTCGAACAGATCGAGCCGCACGTTCAGCTGCGGATAGCGCGCGGAGAAGTCGAGCAACGCCGGCGCGACGACATGGCGGCCGAAGCCGAAGCTGCTCGAAATGCGCAGCGTGCCGCGCGGCACCGTGCGCGTGGTCGAGACATCCTCGACGAGATGATCGACGTCGTCGAGAATCTTCTCGGCACGCGCGAACACGCGTTCGCCGGCCTCGGTGACCGTCACGCGGCGCGTCGACCGATGCAGCAGCCGCGTGCCGAGCTGCGCCTCGAGCAGCGCGATGCGCTTGCTCACGTACGCGGGCGACACCGCGAGCTGCTCGGCGGCCGCGCTGAAGCTCGTCAGGCGGACGACCAGGCTGAAGACGCGCAGGTCGTCGAGATTCGGCGATTTGTTCACGATTCGTGGAAAGTCGATTAACCTTTCGCACGATTTTAATCTGAATGGAAATAAATAAAATGGCGTCACGTTCCGCTGCGCACGCTGCCGGCGGCCCGAACAGCCAAGGAGGCTTGCATGAGCGACAAGACTTACAGGATTGCCGTCATCCCCGGTGACGGCATCGGCCGTGAAGTGATGCCCGAGGGCCTGCGCGCGCTCGACGCCGTGACGGCGCGCTTCGGCATCCGTTTCCAGTTCGAACAGATCGACTGGGCGAGCTGCGACTACTACGCGCAGCACGGCAAGATGATGCCGGACGACTGGAAGGCACAGCTGTCGGACATGGACGCGATCCTGTTCGGTGCGGTCGGCTGGCCCGCGACGGTGCCCGACCACATTTCGCTGTGGGGTTCGCTGCTGAAATTCCGCCGCGAGTTCGACCAGTACATCAACCTGCGGCCCGCGCGCCTGTTCGACGGCGTGCCGTCGCCGCTCGCCGGCCGCAACGCGGGCGACATCGACTTCATGATCGTGCGCGAGAACACCGAAGGCGAATATTCGTCGGTCGGCGGCACGATGTTCGAAGGCACCGAGCGCGAAGTGGTCATGCAGCAGTCGATCTTCACGCGTCACGGCACCGAGCGCGTGCTGAAGTTCGCGTTCGAGCTCGCGCAGCGCCGCGCGAAGCGCCTGACCGTCGCGACGAAGAGCAACGGCATCGCGATCAGCATGCCGTGGTGGGACGCGCGCGCGGCCGAGATGGGCGAGCGCTATCCCGAGATCGCCGTCGACAAGCAGCACATCGACATCCTGTGCGCGCGCTTCGTGCTGCAGCCCGACCGCTTCGACGTCGTGGTCGCGTCGAACCTGTTCGGCGACATCCTGTCCGACCTCGGGCCGGCCTGCACGGGCACGATCGGCATCGCGCCGTCGGCGAACCTGAACCCGGATCGCACGTTTCCGTCGCTGTTCGAACCGGTGCACGGCTCCGCGCCGGACATCGCGGGCCAGTACGTCGCGAACCCGATCGCGATGATCTGGTCGGCGGCGATGATGCTCGACTTCCTCGGCAACGGCGCGGGCCGCGAACGCGAAGCGCACGATGCGATCGTCGCGGCGATCGAGGACGTGCTGCGCACCGGGCCGCGCACGCGCGATCTCGGCGGCCACGCAGGAACGCAGGAAGTGGGTGAAGCGATCGCGGCGCGGATCGCAGGCTGACGGAACGATGCGCAGGGTGCGCGCAGGTGGTCGATGGATGCGTGTTCAGGGGTGAGCAACACGACCGGCTGCCGCGCACCCTGGTTGATTCCGATGCGCGGGCCTGGATGCGCGCGTGTCGGTATCGATGTCGATTTCGAACGGTGAGCAACGCGATGCGGTGACACGCACGGTCACGTGTCGATCCATCGCCGTAACCGGCATCACGTCGAAGTCGAGCGGTGAGTTGCATCGCGCATCGCTACACACCGATCGAATCCCGCCAGTGTCGATGTCGCATTCGTTTCGCGCGCGGGCAACGCAACGAAAGCGCGAGCACTGCAATGCGCACGGCGCTTCCGTCAGCGCAATCGCGCCGTTTCCTGCGAAGAATGATCGGTGAGACGCGGGACGTGAAGAATCACACCGTCCCGCACGGAATCGCTCCTTCTCCCGAAAACTCTCACCTCAATACACGGCTCCCGAATTTCCTCACCGTTGAGCACAGGCGGCACGCTCGATGCGTGATCGAACGCGTTCACGCGTCGTCATCGTGCTGCGTCACAGCCCGAGATCGGACAGGCCGGGATGATCGTCCGGACGGCGGCCGAGCGGCCAGTGGTACAGGCGGTCCGCTTCGCGAATCGGCAGATCGTTGATGCTCGCGTGGCGATGCGCCATCAAGCCGTTTTCGTCGAACTCCCAGTTTTCATTTCCGTATGAGCGGAACCAGTTGCCGGCGTCGTCATGCCATTCGTAGGCGAATCGCACCGCGATGCGATTGCCGCCGAACGCCCACAGCTCCTTGATCAGCCGGTAGTCGAGCTCGCGCGTCCATTTCCGCTGCAGCAGGCCGACGATCTCGTCGCGGCCCGTCACGAACTCCGCGCGATTGCGCCACCGGCTCTGCGGCGTATAGGCGAGCGACACGCGCAGCGGGTCGCGCGTGTTCCACGCATCCTCCGCGGCGCGCACTTTCTGGCGCGCCGTGTCGAGCGTGAAGGGCGGAACGGGCGGACGAACTTCCGGGGAAGCGGACATGGGATGCTCCTGTTCAAGGTTGGGCTGCGCACGAACGCAGCCGGTTGGGACGCGTTACTGCGACGCTCGAGACACCGTATCGAGCAAGCATTCGGCGGCTGCGCGCGCATCGCGCGCCGCGACGGCATCGCCGCTGACGAGCGCCACGGCGATCGCGCCGTCGATCAGCACCAGCCATTGACGTGCGAGGCGGGCCAGCCCGCGGCGCTCGATCCCGGCTGCGTCGGCATACGCGTCGAACCGCTCGCGCACGAACGCGAGCAAGCGCGCCTTGTGCATGCGCGCGACGACGCGCACCGGATCGTCGGCGTCGGCAATTTCACCGGACGCGTTCAGGAATGCGCAGCCGTGAAAATCGGGTTCCACGAACCAGTCGCGCAGCACATCGAACATGCCGAGCAACTGCGCACGCGGCGACTTGCCGCGCGCCAGCGTCGCGTCGACGAACCAGCGCATCCAGCGTTCGTCACGGCGCTCGAGCGCGGCCACGACCAGCGCCTCCTTCGATTCGAAATGCGAATAAAAGCTCTTTCGCGCGGCACCGGATCGCTTCACGATCGCATCGACACCCGTGGCGTGGATGCCGCCCGAGTAGATCAGCGCTTCGGCCGCGTCGAGCAGCCGGTCGCGAACGGCCGGTTCGCCGGAGAGGTCATCATGTGTGTTCATGGGTTTACGGTAGAACGATCGTTCTCCTTCGTCAACAGCCGCGTGAAAAGGCCCTGCCGTCGGAAGGGCCGAACGCCGCATGGTCCGATGGCGGGCGGCGCATTGCAGCCGGCGTTTACGACATTTTTTCTTGAAGCTGGCGCGGGGGGCTCACTACACTTCGGTCACCCTGTCTGGCCGAAAGGACATCATGCAGCGACCGGAATCCGCACGCTCCGCGCGTGCCTATGCGGCTTATGCGAAGCGGCTCGACGGCCGCGTGGTGGTAAGGCGTTTCGATCCGCGCAGCGATTCGTATGAGTCGCTGACCGCGTTGCTGCATCGTGCGTACGCGCCACTCGGCGCCGCGGGCTTCAACTGTCCGGGCGTCGACCAGCCGGCGTCGGCGACGCGCGAACGCATGCTCACCAGCGAGTGTTTCGTCGCGCTCGGCAACGCGCATCTGGTCGCGACGATCACGATGCAAGCGCACGATCCCGATTCGCGTTGCGATCCGTTTCGCAGCCGACGCGTCGCGACGCTCGGCCAACTGGCCGTCGATCCGGTCTGGCAGGACCGCGGCATCGGCCGTGCGCTGCTCGCGTTCGCGCAACGGCGGGCTGCCGCGCGTGGCGCGACGCACATCGCGCTCGATGCGCCGCATGCGGCTGTCCGGCTCGTCGACTTCTATCGTCGCGAAGGGTTTCGGTTGATCGACGTGATGCGGTTTGCAGGACACAGCTACGACAGCGCGATCCTGTGCAAGGCGGTTGGCGGAGCGGGCGCGCCGATGCCTGTATCCGACACGACATCGATCGACGTCGCGCAGCGCGCCGGAGCGGCGTCGTGAGACGCGAAAGCGACGACGATCGCGCGCGGCTCGCACTACGTCACGCCCGCACGCGGGCAGCACTGCGCATGCGCGGGCTGGTGAAGCTGACGGTCATCACGATCACGGTCACGCAGCTGCTGACGCTCGCGTTCGACAGCCTGCTCGTGTTGCTGGGCGACACGCCGGAAGCCGCGACATTGCTGCTGTTCCGCTTCGTCACGTGCGCGCTGGTCAGCTTCTGGCTTCAGGCGGACGCATCGCGCGCGTATCGGCATGCGGCGCAAAACGGACTCGTGACGGTGTCCGGCGCGCATGGCGATCTGATCGAAATCGCACCGCAATGCCCGAAACGCTGGCTCGTCGTGTTGAGTCTGCAACTCGAGCCGCGATGGCCGAACGGTGAGCGGATCGAATAGCAGGCAGCGCACCGATCGATGCCGGCTGGCGGGCTGATGGGTGAGTTGCATGTCGGTGATCGGCTCACGCCTCGAGGCCGGGCCGTGACCGGGTTGCGTGGTGACGTGCTGGCGCTGACGCAGGGCAAAACCATGACACGCGATGATGCGGCAAGGGCCCGCTATTCAGGCACGACAAGCGAAAACGGAAGGGCAGGAAGAAAGGCACGCGCCGAGCGACGCGACGGAGTGGGCAGCGGAGCGGCGCTGATGGGTGAGGTGCATGCGCGATTGCATGTCACCGATGAGTGCTGCGGAATCGAAGTGCGATCGCCCTCGTATCGCTGACGGGAAACGACGTGCAGCCCGTTGAATTCCACGCCTGCGCGACACGCGGCAGCATGATCGAGCCGCCGTTCGGTACGCAAACACAGCTCCCGAATATTCTCACCTTACGCGTTTGTCGAAGCGGCCCAGCCCCGACAAACGCTCATGCCCGCACGAGCGGGGCAGCCGGCAAACGTACCGAACCGCCCCGCCGGCACTCAGACCGTCCAGTCGAGAATCACCTTGCCGCTTTCACCGGACAGCATCGCGGCGAAGCCTTTCTCGTAATCGTCCGCCGCAAAGCGATGCGTGATGATCGGCGACAGATCGAGACCGCTTTGCAGCATCGCGACCATCTTGTACCAGGTCTCGAACATCTCGCGGCCGTAGATGCCCTTGATCTCGAGCCCCTTGAAGATCACCTGGTTCCAGTCGATCGCCGTCTGCGCGGGCGGAATGCCGAGCAGCGCGACCTTGCCGCCGTGATTCATCGCCTCGAGCAGGCTCGTGAACGCGCTCGGCACGCCCGACATCTCGAGACCGACGTCGAAGCCTTCCGTCATGCGCAGGTCGGCCATCACGTCGCGCAGCGACTCGCGCGCGACGTTGACCGCGCGCGTCGCGCCCATCTTGCGCGCAAGTTCGAGCCGGTAGTCGTTGATATCGGTGATCACGACGTTGCGCGCGCCGACGTGCTTCGCGATCGCGACGGCCATGATGCCGATCGGGCCCGCGCCCGTGATCAGCACGTCCTCGCCGACGAGATTGAACGACAGCGCCGTATGCGTCGCGTTGCCGAACGGATCGAAGATCGACGCGAGATCGTCGGAGATATCGGGCGGAATCTTGAACGCGTTGAACGCGGGAATCGCCAGGTACTCGGCGAACGCGCCTTCACGGTTCACGCCGACGCCGACGGTGTTGCGGCACAGATGCCGGCGCCCCGCGCGACAGTTGCGACAGAAGCCGCACGTGATGTGGCCTTCGCCTGACACGCGATCGCCGATCGCGAAGCCGCGCACTTCCTGCCCCATCTCGACGATCTCGCCGACGTATTCGTGACCGACGTGCATCGGCACGGGAATCGTCTTCTGCGCCCAGTCGTCCCACTTCCAGATATGGATGTCGGTGCCGCAGATCGCCGTGCGGCGAATCTTGATCAGCACGTCGTTGTGTCCGACTTCGGGGCGCTTCACGCGCGTGAGCGTGAGGCCCGGGCCGCGTTCGAGCTTTGCCAGTGCTTTCATGGTCGCGCCTCCGTCAGACGATGCCGAGCGACTTGCCGACGCGCACGAACGCGGCGACCGTCTGATCGATCTGTTCGGGCGTATGCGCGGCGCTCATCTGCGTACGGATGCGCGCGCGACCGCGCGGCACGACCGGGAACGAGAAGCCGATCACGTAGACGCCTTCGGCCAGCAGCTTGTCGGCCATGTTGGTCGCAAGCTGCGCGTCGCCGAGCATCACCGGGATGATCGGATGCGCGCCCGGCACGAGCGTGAAACCCGCGGCCGTCATCTGCTCGCGGAAACGCGCGCCGTTCTCGCGCACGCGTTCGCGCAGCTTCGCCCCTTCGTCGCTGCCGAGCAGTTCTAGCACCTTCAGCGACGCCGCGGCAATGCTCGGCGTCAGCGTGTTCGAGAACAGGTACGGGCGCGAACGCTGGCGCAGCAATTCGACGATCTCGCGGCGGGCCGCGACGTAGCCGCCCGATGCGCCGCCCAGCGCCTTGCCGAGCGTGCCGGTGATGATGTCGACGCGACCGTCGACGCCGCAGTGCTCGGGCGTACCGCGGCCATGCGCGCCGATGAAGCCGACCGCGTGCGAATCGTCGACCATCACGAGCGCGCCGTAACGATCGGCGAGGTCGCAGATGCCTTTCAGGTCGGCGATGATGCCGTCCATCGAGAACACGCCGTCGGTCGCGATCAGCTTGTGGCGCGCGCCCGCGGCGTCGGCTTCCTTCAGCTTCGCCTCGAGGTCGGACAGGTCGTTGTTCTTGTAGCGGAAACGCTTCGCCTTGCAGAGGCGGATGCCGTCGATGATGCTTGCGTGGTTCAGCTCGTCGCTGATCACCGCGTCGTTCTCGTCGAGCAGCGTCTCGAACAGGCCGCCGTTCGCATCGAAGCAGCTCGAATAGAGGATGCTGTCCTCGGTGCCGAGAAACGATGCCAGCGCGCTTTCGAGCTGCTTGTGCACGGTTTGCGTGCCGCAGATGAAGCGCACCGACGCCATGCCGAAGCCGTCCTGGTCGAGACCGGCCTGCGCCGCGGCGATCAGGCGCGGATCGTTCGCCAGACCGAGATAGTTGTTCGCGCAGAAATTCAGCACGCCGGCACCGCCGGCGAGCCGCACGGCCGCCGCCTGGGGACTCGCGATCTCGCGCTCGGTCTTGTAAAAACCGTCCGCGCGGATCTGGTCGAGCGTCCCGCGCACCTGGGCGAGAAAGGCATCACGCATCGCAAAGCTCCTGACAGGGATTCGCATCCCGTCGCGCGCCACTCGTGGCGGCAGCGCAACGGCCTGCTACTGTTATAGTCGGTCGTTCGGTTGACCGCATTTATCCGATATTCCGAACTAGAATTCGAAATACCGAACAACTCTAAGCGAACGGAAACCAAATGGCAAGTTCCTCCGCGTCGCGGCGCACGCCTGCCAGCGCCGCACCGCAAGCGCCGGGCGTGACGCCGCCGCGCGTCGGCGAGCAAATCCAGCGCCTGCGCAACGAGCGCAAGCTGACGCTCGACGACCTGTCGCGCGCGGCTGGCGTATCGAAGTCGATGCTCTCCGAGATCGAGCGCGACAAGGCCAATCCGACGATCGCAGTCGCATGGCGGCTCACGAATGCGCTCGGCATCACGCTCGACGAGCTGTTCTCTCAACCGAAAGCGCCGGAGACGATCCGCGTGGACGGCCCGCACGACATCCCGACGCTCGCCGGCCACGACGGCCGCTATCAATTGCGCGTATGGGGCCCGATCGACCTGGCCGGCAAGTTCGAGTGGTACGAACTGACGCTGCCGAGTGGCGGCGCGCTCGTATCGAACGCGCACGAACCCGGCACGCGCGAGCACCTCACCGTGCTGCAGGGCGCGATGGAAATCGAAGCCGCGGCGGCGAGCCGACGCCTGAAGGCGGGCGACACCGCGCGCTACCCGGCCGACACGCCGCATGCGATCCGCAACCCCGGCAAGGCCGAGGCACGCGCACTGCTGATCGTGATTCATCGCTGACGATGCGGGTAGCTGGCCGAAAGGCCAGTTGCGGAAGACACTGTATATTTGTACAGTATACGGACATTCCGCCATGCATGGCCGGGGCGGCGCACCGAGGCGCCGCGCCGGTCGACAGGAGCCTGCGATGACAGAAGAACAAGATTTGGCCGCGCTCAGCTTCAAGGCTGCCGCGCACGACCTCGAACTGATCGTTCGCCATATAGCCGGGCGCTACATCCGTCAGCGCGTCCCGCTGTCGTGGCGCCTGCTGCACGCGATCGAAGCCGAGGCGCTCGCCGATCTCGGTTTTGCCAGCCGGCACGAGGCCGGCATGCGTCAACTGTTCGAACGGCCGTCGGACATGACCTTTCCCGAAACGGACGATCCGATCGACTTCGGCCGATCGAACGCGCTGCCCGCCGTGTTCTCGTTCGCGGTCCTCGCGTATGAAGCCGCGGCCAAATCGCAGGAAGCGGCGCCCCGCGAGCGCGTTCACCGCCCGTCGAAGGCGTGGGGCGACTGACGTCAGGCCCCGAGCGTCCGACACGGTGGGCGGCTTCCGCATCCTGCTGTCCGCAACGTTGCGGAAAGGGCTACCATATACGCAACTAACGGAATAAATGACATGTCCCTTCCCACGCCCTCCGACACCCCGGCACGCCCGGAAGAAAAGGATCTGTTCGACCGCGGCGCGTCCGACTGGATCATCTCGCCCGAAGCCGCGTTCGACGCGTGGCTTGCCATGCAGGACTACCGCCGTTCGTCGGCCGACGTCTACCGCGCGCAATGGGGCGCCTTTCTTGCGTGGCTGCGTGCAAACCAGAAAAACCTGGCCACCGTCGATACCGCAACAATCGCGAACTTCGTCGGCGAGCTTCCGATCCGGAAAACGCAGCGAATGCGTTATTTGCGGCTGATCGAACGCGTGCTCGACCACATCCGGCGCACCGAGTTCGCGTCCACCAACCCGGCCCGCTTCATTGCTCAGGATGGCGAAGCGAACTGGCGTCAGGCACGCGACAACGAGCCAACCGGTTTCCTGACGCCCGCCGAACGCGCAAAGTTGCTGGCCTACCTGTTTTCGCCGATCGGCGTGTCGGGCTCCGCATACTGGAAAGAGCGGCGCGACCGCGCGCTCGTCGCCGCGTTTCTCGGCGCCGGCGTGAAGACCGGCGAAGCACGCGTGCTCACGATTAGTTGCATCGATACGAGCGGAACGTCGCTGCAGATCCCGTCGACGCATCCCGATTTCGCGCGCGAAACCCATCTGGCGTCGTTCGCGATCGCGTTGCTCGAAGCATGGCTCGTGGAGCGCAAGCGCCAGGAGATTCCCGGCGAGCTCGTGTTTCCCGCATCGCATGCCGGGCGGCCGATGCACAAGGCGACGATGCTGCGCGCGATCGACGCGATCGTCGAGTCCGCGGGGCTGACGTCGTCGCGCACCGCGCGCGCGAGTCCGCAAACGCTGCGCAATACCTATGCGGCCGAGCTGTTCGAACACGACGTACCGCCCGAGCGGGTCGGCAAATGGCTCGGCTTCGTGCGGCCGATCTCGTCGAACCGGCTGCACCGCGCGTGGAAAAACTGGCGTGACGATCTCGCGAATGGTGACGCTTCCGACCAGGACGAAACTCACTGATGCCGAACCGGCTGCTCACGCGACGTGATCCGTGAGCAGCCTTGTGTGGCGTAGCCTCACCATTTCGCGGCTCCCGAAAAACCTCACCTCACGCGTCCCGAATCACCTCACCTGTGCGATCGCTGTGCCGACCGGCGCGTCAATCGCGTGCAAAGCGTGCGACCGCTTCGAATCGTGAAGGCCAGGGCCCCGACGCATGTTCGCATTCGGGGCACGATACTTCGAACCCGTCGTCGCCGTGCGACAACTCCGGTTCGCCGTCGCAATGCGGGCACTGGGTCGGCACCGGAATTTCATGGTCCAGTGACGTCCCGATCGCGGAAAACGCATCGGCATCCAGCTGACCGGCATCGGCCAGGCGCCGGATCAGCGCGGAAATCTCCGGGTTCATCCCGCGGCTCGCGCGCAGCGTATTCACCTCGCGCGTCGCGCGCTCCAACTCGTCGCCCTGGCTGCGAAGCTGTTCCTCGAGCCGGTCCGCGCGGGCCTTGGTCGAACTCAGTTGCTGAAGGAAATCGAATTCCTTGCGTTGCACGTCGCGCAAACCGCTCTGATAGGTCGACGCCATGCTGCGCAGCGAGTCCAGCTCGACCAGCATCGGTTTGACGCGGCGCTCGGCTTCGGCCACCGCATCCTTGATCTGCTGCGCATAGTGTTCGGTGCGCTGTTGCAATTCGGCTTGCAGCGTGTCGATACGGTCGCGCAGCGCCGCGTTCTGCGTCTGTTCGGCATCGACGCGGCCGGCCATGGCGGCCAGTTCCTTTTCGAGTCGGGCGACTGTGGTGAGCAGCGTCGCCTCGTTTGCCGAACCGTGCGTCGATTGCGAGGCCAGTTGCACCTCGAGCTCGGTCACACGCGCCTGCAGCTGCTCGTTGCGGGCTTCGCTGCGCGTCAGCGCGCCTTCGAGGGTTTCCTGGCGAACCGTGGCGTCGCGCAGCCGCTGTTCCGCATCGGTCACGCCGGCGCGGATCTGCTCGCGGTCGACATCGAGACTTTCCCTGGCCGCTTTCAACGCCTCTTCATATAGCGCGCCGAGCAATGCGCCGGCCTTTTCCTCGACCGCTTTCGGAATCGCCGCACCGTCGAGCCGAACCTTCGACGCGGCACGGATCCGTTCCCAGAAATGATCGATGTCCTTCGGAATGTCGCTGGCACTGCCGGTCTGGGTCAGATCGCGGACATTGGCGGCCGACGGCCGGATGCCGAGATCGAAAAACAGGCGCTTGCAGGCATGCAGCGACAACTCCTGGCGGCGCGCGCCGCTCGCGCGTAGCGATTCGAGTTCTTCCCGGATGGCTTCACGTATTTCATCCAGCGTCATGGCAGGACTCACAGACATTGAAATGTTGTGATCATAACGGAACACGTATTTTTTGATACCTGTTTTTGTCGGCCGCGATGAATTTACGTCGCTGTGCACAGAAATCGGCGCTGTGAGCCGATCTGGATGAGCCAGCGTCCCGATTCCGTGAAACAAAGCGAAGAAAGCGAGCCAAGTACTTGTGCTGAAAGCGTTTTTTAGCAAGCCCCGAAAAAGGGCATTTGTTTCACATGATGGGCGTCACGCTCGCTGTCGGTGTTCAGGGGTTGGGGGTCTCTGTGGAAAACTCGACGACCGATGTCTTGAGAGTATTAGAAGTAAACACCCTTGAACCCTTAGTTAAAAACGTTAACGCCACGGCACAGCCTTATGTAGCAAGGCTTTCCGGCCGAGAAGGTGAAGTTTTACGGGAACCAAGGTGATCTTCTGCGGGAGCTGAAGTGATGGGGTTCGGGGATCTGCGTGAGCCGATGCAGGAAAGGTCGTGAGCGGATTCGGGATCACAGTGAAATGCGAGATTTCCCAAAGGTGAGGCTTTTCGGGGCTGCACAGCCATGGAACCCGCGCTGTGCCTGCGCGCACAGTTTTCTGCCTGTGCAGACATAGGTGAGAATTTGCGGGACCTTACTCGCGCCCCTATTCTGCCCATCTTTTGGGCAGTTTTCATGAAAGGTGAGGTTTCACGGGACTCCACAGGGATTTGCTGTGAGGATTTCCGGGAACCGACGGTCATTTTGCACAGCAAAAGTGCCCTGTGGGGCCTGTGAAGCCTGAAAGGTGAGGCTTTTCGGGAGCGAAATCCGGGTTTTCCTGCCCGGATCCCGTTGAGGTGAGCTTTTTCGGGACGTCGATCACAGGCTGCCGTTTGCCTGATAGGTGAGCCTTTTCGGGAGCGCCATTTGCTCGAAAATAGGGCAAAGGTGAGGCTTTTCGGGACCCATAACGGGGCGAATTCGCTGAAAAGCCCGCCGGGACTGGCAGGAATCTGATTTTTGCTGTGCCACTTTTTGGCACAGGTGAGAGTTTTCAGGAGTCGATACACAGCTGCCGCCGACGTTCGCCTGCCGCAAAGGTGAGGCTTTTCGGGGGACGATCGCCGGACACAGCGGAACGCCTGCTGCACATAAGTATCGGACGGCATTGACATTTTTGATACCGCGGCGGTTACGGTGAGGTTTTTCGGGAGCCGTATCCGCATCCGTTGGAGCGCCGCTTTTTTCAATAAGGTGAGGCTTTTCGGGAGGTCCTGGCTGGCGATCCCGCGTGTGCCGGGGACTCGTCTGGATCCGGGGCACAGAATTCCGAGCCGTTGAGGTGAGAATTTTCGGGACCGAACGGTTTCTGTGCGCTGTACAATGCGCGCCCGGGCCTGTGAATCGGCTTCGATGGCCTCGAGGCGCATCCTTTTTGGCGCGGTTTCCGGGTGCCGGGCGTGGTTGCGGTCGCCCCGGTCAGCCGCGCCTGTACATGCATACAGGCCGGTGCGGGCCTGTCCGCTCGATGTCGCGACGTCCAGTGGCGACCCTGTGACGAGGATCCGGAAGTGCAGTCGTAAAATTACGACAAATCGAAAGGTGAGCCGATACGGGAGCAAGTTTCGCACGTGTCGAGCACAGGCGAAAATCTGTGAATCCGCGCATCCCGCGACACGTCTGGACGAGTCCGAAACGCTGTAAATCCGGACCGGTGAGGGTTTTCGGGAGAGGGTTGGGGTGAGTGCCGTTTCACACGCGCACTTCACCCGCTATGGTGAGCATGTCGTTCTGGACGCACATCACCACAGGCGCTATCCTTCCGTGAAACTTCTCCTCCGACCCGACGCATGGCCACGAAGCGCGCCAAGAAAACCGATGTGGATGTGGTGAGTGCCAGTTCAGCCGAATTGCGTAAGGCCGTCGAGGCGATCGCAATTCAGCCGAAGAGCGGCAAGATCACGCTCCTGACCCGCAAGCTGTTCAACGTCCTGCTCGCCGTCGCGCAGCAGGCCGACGACTCCGGCGATACGTATCGCGCGCTGCTGTCGGATATCGTCGCCAACTCCGCCTTCGATTCGAACGACACCGCGCTGGTGAAGGAACACCTGCGCCGCATGGTGTCGGTCCAGGTTGAATGGAGCACGGGGACGTCGAGCCAGAAGCCGGGCCGCAAGTGGGGGATCTCGACGCTGATCGCCGATGCCGAAATTCTCGAGGATCCGGCTACCCGCCGCGTGTGGGTCGAATTCTCGTTCGCACCTAAGATCAAGAAGAAGTTGCTCGACCCGGTCCAGTACGCGCGTCTGAGCCTGCAGTTCCAGAGCCAGCTGCGCAGCAGCGCCGGTCTCGCGCTCTACGAGATCTGCGTGCGCTACCTGACGAACCCGAGCCACCTGACGATGCGCGAGCCGTGGGAATGGTGGCGGCCGATCCTGTCGGGCACGCCCGATACGGAAGCCGGCGACGAGGCGAAGCGCGAGTACAAGTACTTCAAGCGCGACTACCTGCGTCCGGCGATCGCCGAGGTCAATGCGGTCACCAACATCTTCGTCGAACTGATCGAACATCGCGAAGGGCGCCGGGTCGCGGAGATCCAGTTCCGCGTGACCGAGCGCAAGCAGCCGATGCTCGCGCTCGACGAGCATCCGAACGTGTTCGACAGCACGCTGGTCGACCGGATGGTGAAGCTCGGGATTCCGCTCAAGGAAGCGCAGACGCTCTACGCGGACAGCGAGGAAAACCGGATTCGCGCCGCGCTGCAGATGACCGAGCAGCGGATGCGCAGCACGACGCTGCCGCCGGTGCGCAGCGCGCCCGCGTTGTTCAAGGATGCGCTGAAGAAGGGTTATGCGCCGCCGGTCGAGTCCGTTGACGCGCTGCCGTCGGGCGCGCCTGCCGCGAAGGTCGTCGCGGCGCAGCCGGATGATCTGAAGGCGCGTCTGTTGAGCGAATTCGCGGCGTTCCGCCGCAAGGAAGCGAAGGTGCTGTACGAGGAGCAGGGCGACGCGGAGCGCGAAGTGGCGCGCGAGTCGTTCGAGTCGGAAGTGCTGCCGACGATGGGCTCGCACCTGCGTGACGACTGGCGCAAGCGCGGCCTCGATTCGAAGCTGGCCGAGACGGCGTTTTTCGACTGGCTGGCCCAGAAGACCTGGGGCGAGCCGACCGACGGCGACCTGCTGTCATTCACCCTGAATCAATCGCGGGCCGCCTGAGGCCTGTTCAGGCCCCTCTGACGGGCCGCCGCCGGCTGCCCGCCCAACCGGCGGGCCCGGCGCATCGCCAGGCCCTGCCGGCCGTTTCCATCAGTCCGACAACAGCATCCGCTCGAGCTGCTCGAGGATCGCGTCGCGCTTGTCCTTCGGGAGGCCGCGCAGGCGCAGTTCGATGCGGTCTTCGCCATACGACTTCAGGTCGCCGACCGACTTGCCGCCGAGCTTGATCTCGAGACGCTGCGCATAGCGCTGGCGGCCCGCCGGCTTCGGCGTTTCCTGCGCCGCGACGCGGCCCTTGACGATGTCCGACACCTGACGCGTGCTGAGATCGTCGGACACGATCTTGTTGATCAGGCGCAGCGTCGCCTCGGTGCCGCGCGCGTTGTGATAACGGCCGACCTGATACGCCATGTTCGAACCGAAACGATCGGGGCGCGCGACCATCTCCTGCATCACGCTTTCCGGCAGCTTGCCGATCGACAGCGCGACCGCGACCGTCGACTCGTCGAGGCCGAGATGCTCGGACAGTTCCTTCTGACTCAGGAAGTGCTTGTCGTCGAGGAAGCGGCGCCACACGACGGCGTTGTCGAACACCGTCTGCGAATCGCGTTGCACGTTCAGGTCGTAGCCGAGCTTGTAGCTCTGGATCCCGATCGGCACGTCGATCACGATCGCCTTTACCGACTCCTTGTTCGCTTCCTTCAGCGCGCGCACGCGGCGGCCGCCGTCGCTGACGAAATACGAGCCCGGATTGTCGTAGTCCGGAATCACGTGGATCGCCTGCTGCTGCCCCTGCTTCGCGAGGTTGACCGCGAGTTCGGCAATCGACGACTTCAGATAGAAGTGCCGCGGGTTGAACGGGCTATGCTTGATCGCCTTCAACGGCAGTTCGATTACCTGGCCGGGCGCATAGCGGTTCTCGAGGCGCCACGCGCGATATTGCGGCGACTCGTCGATCGACGGATCGAGCAGGACGTCCGGAGACGGTGGCGGCGTGATGTCCTTCTTGGCGGACTTCGTCGGGGCCGGCGTGGCCGTCTCGGATTTGACGATGCCGTCGATGGCATTCAGCCGATCAAGCGCCGTGCGCTTCTCGCTCGTCGTGATATCCGGGCGCGCTTGGAATCCTTTTGCAAATTGGGAGGGTTTCATGTGACTCCTTTATGCGCATAAAGTCAGGGCAGCATGGCGACGATTTCGTCGGCACATGCGCGAATTTCCGCGGCGGCCAGCTTGGCGCCGCGATCGTTCATCTGCAGCACGGTCTGACCGAGCGCCATTGCCTGCTTGTACGCTTCCCGGGTCGGGATTTGCGTCTTCAGCAACGGGAAGCCGAGCTCCTCGAGCGCACGCTTGAGCTCGCGGGTCAGCATGCGCTTCTCTTCGGTCTTGTTCAGCAGGAAGACGGCACGGAGGTCTTCGTTCATCACCTGCGCCTGCTGGATCAGCTTCACCAGCCCGACGCTCGACCAGTAATCGGCCGGCGACGACGAAGTCGGGATCACGGCGATCGATGCGGCCAGCAGCACGACGCCGGAGACTTTCTCGGTGATCGACGGCGGGCAATCGACGACGATGATGTCGTAGTCGTTGATGAACTTCTTGATCTCGCGATGGATCTGGCCGCCGGCTTCGGCGAGATTGACGACCGGGAACGGGATGCCGGCGTCGCTGTCACCGGATGCGCTCGACCAGTGAATCAGTGTGTTTTGACCGTCGGCGTCGATGACGAGGACGCGCTTCCCTTTCTCATGGAATGCCGCGCCGAGGTGCATGGCAATCGTGCTTTTGCCGACGCCACCTTTTTGTTGAGTGACTGCAATGATTTCCGCGGCCAATTTTCACTCCTGTTTTTGGTCGTTGGAATTCTACAGGACGATATTTATATTTCAATGAAATTGTCGTTTGCCAACTACGCGTTAGCCATTCGGGCTATCGGTTTATGCGCATAAACGAATGGGGACGCTGGCTGGCTGGAGCGGATGGCGGCGAGATTGCTGCGGTGGATGATGAGCCGATGGATCGTCGTGACGACAGGCGTTTCTGCCCCCTCGTTCGAGAAGCTGATCGGCGCAATGTGTTGGCGCCTGCCCTCTCGATAGCCGAACGCGCGGGGCCTTGGTGACGGAGGAGTTTGTGCGCATAAACTTCGGCGGTGCAGGAGAGCATCTGCGAGTCGGCGTCCTCGCTTGAGCACGAGCCTGGATGACGAACGCGGCGCGACTCAGGCCGGCGCGATACTCGCGCCGTGTGCCGTGTGCCGTGCGCAGCGTGCAGCGTGCAGCGTGCAGCGTGCAGCGTGCAGCGTGCAGCGGTGAAGCGGTGAAGCGGTGAAGCGGTGAAGCGCTGGCCGCCCCCAGCGTTTATGCGCATAAACCATCGAGAGGCTCGGCAGCGATCGGCGGCCCCACGTCGGCAAGCGCGCATCAATATGCCCCGAGACAACGCCCCGGATGGACGCAATCGCGTATCGCCCCGCTGATCGTTCGAGGCATCGAAGTGTCCGGGCCAGTCGCGATATCAGTGGACCTCCCCACCTCGCGAAGCGACAGCTTTATGCGCATAAACTCGGCGACGGATAAAACCAAAACCGTACGGTGGCCCTCGCGTGAGAACCTGCAACACGCCGTAGCGGTGCGTCGTCGTTCATCGGCGCTCGCCACCGCAGACGTCCTTGGCGATTGCCCGTGCAACGCACTTTATGCGCATAAAGGCATCACGCGCTCTGCACGCTCGTCGGCGCGAACGATTCCTCCCCGCACGCCGCACCGTACTCCAACTCCCCTTTCGCCCGCGCGCCGGTCCCCGCCGAAACGCACGCAACCAGACTGGCTACAATACGTGCCTTTCCTATCCAGGTCCGAATGATGATCACGATCTACCACAACCCCCGCTGCTCGAAGTCCCGCGAGACGCTCGCACTGGTCGAGACGTTGAACACCGCCGGCACGCAGGTGAATGTCGTCGAGTATCTGAAGACGCCGCCGACGGTCGAGGAACTGGAAGCGTTGCATCGTCAGCTCGGGCGCCCGGTGCGCGACATGCTTCGCGACGGCGAAGAGCCGTACAAGACGCTGGATCTGGCCCGTGCGAGTCTGACCGACGCGGAGGCCTATGAAGCGATTGCGGCTCATCCTATTCTGCTGCAGCGTCCGATCGTCGTGTATCGAGGCAAGGCGGCCATCGGTCGTCCGCCCGAGTCGGTGCGCGCGCTGTTCGAATAATTGTTGTTCGGCGTATTTTTCTTATCGCATCGTCCCGGCGCGAGCGCGCCGGGAATAAGCGGCTGAATTCGCGGGCCGCAACCGACCACCGTGGCTACGCTGCCGATGGTCATCAAATGAGCCGCGCGTCGCGGAAATCACGAGACGCATCGGATCGACCGGTTGAATTCGAGTAGCACAACCGTCCACCGTGGCTGCCCTGCCAGCAGTCATCGATGGAACCACTCGTAGCAGCAATCACGAGACGCGTCGGATCGCTCGACTGAATTCGAATATCACAACCGTCCACCGTGGCTACGCTCCCAGCCGTCATCAAATGAACCGCTCGTAGCAGAAATCACAAGGCAGCAACTCAGCCCTGCCCGTCGCCCGACGACTCATCCCGATCGCCACCCGCTTCATCACCCGTCCCCCGCCCTGCCGCCGCATGCGCTGCCGTCCGCAGCAGCGCGATCTGCCCGCGATACACGCGGCATCCGCTGCAAGTCGGCAGATGCACATGCACCTGCATGCGCTCATGAAGCGTCAAGGACCGGTCGAGCGCATCCGACAGCAGTCGCGTCACGTCCCTACATTTCCCCGGCAGCATCTTCGGTCGTCATTCCTTTTTCGCTGAGGCAGGTGCGCAGGCGCGTGCGCGCCCGATACAGCAACACGCTGCAATGATTCGTCGTCAACGTCAGTTCGCTGCAGATGTCGGCAATCTCGACGTCGAGGAATTCGCGCATCATGAACACGCGCCCGATGTGTTCCGGCAAGTGGTCGAGGCAGACCTGGAACAGCATCCAGAACTGCTGTTGCTGCAATAGCGTTTCGGGGCGCGGCCACGGCCGCGGCTTCGTGTGCGGCGCCCAATGCCCGTTTTCCTTGAAGAGTTCGCGATCGAGCGCGGATTCGCCGTCGAGTTCCGCATCGAGCGCGGACAGGCTCACCGTCCGCTGCCGCGCGCGCAGGATGTCGACCAGCTTGTTGCGCAGGATGCCGAACACCCAGGTCTTGTGGGCGGACCGTCCCGCGAACTCTCCCGCGTGCGACCACGCGGCGGTCAGCGCTTCCTGCACGGCATCCTCGGCCGCATCGGTGTCGCGGAGCTGGAGTCGCGCGAAGCGCAGCAGGTCGCGCCGCAGTTGCGCGAGATAGGCGGGGTCGTCGTACGCGGACAGCATGGCAGGTCGGGAGCCTTACGAAGCGAAAGCGCTCGCGTGCGCGCCACCGGGCGGGCGCATCGCGGTGTGCGAGCAGCTTACTGGGCGAGACGCTGCGCTGCAACGCATGTTCCGTCGCGAATTCACGAAGCCGGCTGGCGCGCTGCGCTATGCTTGCCGAAGCTGGCGTCGCGCGCCGCGAAATCGCGACGCGGGCGGTCTGTAACATCAGACCATAACGGTCAAGTTATCCACAATTTCTGTGGAAAACCTTGTGGAAAGTCGGCCGGCCGGCCCCGTGGGACGGCTCGCGGGCTGGCTTGCCTATAAACAGACCTTTGTCGCCTGTCCAGAATCAATCGACCCGATTCCTTACTCACCGGAAGGAGAAAGCCATGTCCTATCGTGTTGCAGTCGTCGTCGGCAGCCTGCGTCGCGGTTCCTGGAACCGCGCGCTCGCGCAAGCCGTGATCTCGCTCGCCCCCGCCGATTTCTCGTTCGAATTCGTCGAGATCGGCGAACTGCCGCTCTACAGCCAGGACTACGACGCGGACTTTCCGGAAGTCGCGAAGCGCTTCAAGCAGTCGATCGAGGCGGCCGACGCGCTGCTGTTCGTGACGCCCGAGTACAACCGCTCGATCCCGGGCGTGCTGAAGAACGCGCTCGACTGGGGCTCGCGCCCGTGGGGGCACAACTCGTGGTCCGGCAAGCCGGGTGCGGTACTCGGCACGTCACCGGGTGCGACCGGTACCGCGCTCGCGCAGCAGCACCTGCGCAACGTGCTTGCGTATCTCGACGTGAAGACGCTCGGCCAGCCGGAAATGTTCATCAAGCACGACCCGGCGCGTATCGACGACGAGGGCCAGATCGTCAGCGAAGACACCCGCAAGTTCCTGCAGGGTTTCGTCGACCGCTACGTCGACTGGGTGCGCGTGCTGAAGGCGGCCTGATCGCCGTTTCCTTGCCGCCGCCGGCACCGGCCCGCATGCCGCGGGTCAGGCGCCGGCGTGCCGTGCGTCGCGCGCTTCGCGGATGCCGAGCAGGATCTCGTCGAGCAGCGCGATGTCGAACGGCTTCGACAGCACGCGCACGTCGACGGTACGCGTGCGGTCGAGTTCCTCCGCGTAACCCGTGACGAGGATCACGGGCAGCTTCCCCGGCCGCTTGTCGATCGCTTCGGCGAGATCGATGCCGTTCAGGCGGCCCGGCATGTGGATATCCGAGATCACCAGGTCGAATGCGTCGTTCGCGGCCGCGCCCTCGATCAGGCGCAGTGCGTCGTCGGCGGTGGGCGCATAGGTGACGCGGTGCCCGAGCAGCGTGAGCAGCGCCTCGGTGCCGGCCGCGACTTCGCTGTTGTCCTCGACCAGCAGCACGTGCAGGCCGGCAAGCCCGCCCGCGTCGTGCACGGCGGCCTGCGGTCGCGCGACGATGTCCTCGACGCGTGCGCGCGGCAGGTAGAGGCGCACCGAGGTCCCGGCGCCGACCGCGCTGTCGATCGTCGCGAGTCCGCCCGAGCGCTCGCAGAACGCGAACACCTGCGGCAGCCCGAGCCCCGTTCCCATCCCCTGCGCCTTCGTCGTGAAGAGCGGCTCGAACGCGCGCGCGAGCACGTCGGGCGGCATGCCCGAGCCCGTATCGTCGAGCGAGATCTGCACGAAGTCGCCGGTCAGCGGAAAGCCGTCCTCGCGGCGCAGCGTCACGTTGCGCGCGCCGACCGTGAAGCGGCCGCCGACCGTCATCGCATCGCGCGCGTTGACGGCGAGATTGATCACCGCGAGCTCGAGCTCCGCGACATCGACCCGGATCGGCCATACGCCGGGCTCGATCGCGACGACCAGCAGCGATTTCGAACCGAGCGACGTCTTCAGCAGTTCGCGGCACGTGCCGAGCCATTGACCGACGTCGATCGTCTCGCTGTGCAGCGGCTGCTTGCGCGCGACGCCGAGCAGCTGGCGCGTGAGCGACTGGCCGTTCTTCAGCGCGCGTTCGATCGCGCCGAGTTCCTTGTCGAGATGCTGGACGCCGCGTCGCCGCGCGATCTGCACGTTGCTCGAGATGATCATCAGCAGGTTGTTGAAGTCGTGCGCGACGCTGCCGACCAGGTTGCCGAGCGCCTGCATCTTGCGCGACTGCCGGTACGCCGATTCGATCGAGCGCCGCATCGACGCTTCGGCCTGCCAGCGGTCCCAGGCCTCCTCTTCCGCCTTCAGCCGCTTCAGCGACAGCCAGATCACCGACCACAGCGCGATCGACGGCGCGAACATCGAGATGAACAGCACGCTCAGGTGTTCGTACCATTCACGCCAGATCGCCGACGTGCGGTACGCGCAGGTCACGTACACGGGGTAGCTGCCGACCTGGCGGTACGCGACGATCTCGCTGCTGGCGCCGTCGTGGCGCACCCGCACGACGCCCGCGCGCGGATCGCTTTGCGCGTTGCCGAAGGTGGCCGTGAGATCGGTGTGCGCGAGCGACGGCGGCGGCGGATACGACGCGATCACCGCGCCGTCGGAACGCGCGAGCGCCATCGTCATCGGGGTGGCCGCGCCGCCGAGCAGGTCGCGGTAGAACGCGTTGAAATACGACGACTTAAGCGCGATCGACACCATGCCGGCGAACGAACCGTCGCTATGGCGTCGCGCGACGCCCGTGTTGAACACGGGGATGTTCTCGAGCTTGAGCGGCCCCATCATCAGCTTCGAGATGTGTTCGATCACGCGGCCGTCGCGGATGCCGGCGAAGTCGTCGCGGTTCGCGATCGACGCATAGGGCGCCGGATAGTAGAGGCTGTTGGCGAGCAGCATCCCGCTCGCACCGAAGATCGACACCGCGGCCACCTGCGGATAGCCGCCGCCGATCGTATTCAGCGCTTCGTGGATGTCGGATTCGTGGCGGCGCACGGTGGCGTCGTCCATGTCCTGCACGAGGTCGACGATGCGCGCATCGAGCGTCTCGCTCAGGTCGAACACCTTGAGCGCATGTTCCTCGGCGACGCGCACGGTACGCATCGTCACGTCGCTCGCCGCGGCTTCGCGGGCCTTCAGGTCGTTGTACGCCATGACCGACACGTAGATGCACGGCAGCACGATCGCCGCGACCAGCAGCACGATCAGCGTCACGCGCCGGACCGCGAAATCGTGCTCGGGCGCGCCGGACGCATAGTTGCCGTCGTCCTGCCAGTCGTCGGCGGGCGGTGCGGTGTGCGTGCGGGAGTCGGCGGGACGTTCGGACGTCATCGAAGAAAGCGGGTGAAGCGGAGGTGTTCCATCATAAACGAGTTGCGCACGTGCGCCGTACCGCCGCACCGATGTGCAACCTGGTGATTCCGACAGGGGCACGGTGAAAGTTTGAAAACGCTATGAATCCGGCAGCGCAAACGTACACAAAGAAAAATTTTGCGTGCTTATCTCGGAAATGGTCGCGGCTGTTTTCAGAATGCAGGGCGAATGAATCGATTTTGTTCGAAATGGTGAAAATGGCGAGTTGCACCGCCTTCGGTTTACTCAGAGAATCGCGCCTTGCTTTCCCCATGACAGATATATGCGCCCGCCGGCGTTTGCGGCGCGGTGTGTCGCGTGCCTCGCGCCGCGGCGCCCGCGCGCGGCCGCACGGCGGTGGCCGCGCTTGATCGCATGGCGCCTAAAGAAGCGCGCCGCGCGGTCGTTAACGCGAGAGAGACCATTCCGTATACCGCTTCGCCGCCATGCCTTTGCCGATCGTGATCGCCGACGACTCCTTGCTCGCTCGCAAACTTCTGACAAAGGCACTCCCGGGGGACTGGGACGTCGACGTCGCGTATGCGGCGAATGGTCGTGAGGCCCTGGCGCTCTATCGTGACGGCAAGGCTTCCGTGATGTTTCTGGACCTGACGATGCCCGACATGAACGGCTATCAGGTGCTCGAGACACTGCGCCACGAAGACCTGAACACGTTCGTGATCGTGGTATCCGCCGATATCCAGCCGCAGGCGCAAGCACGCGTGCGCGAGTTGGGTGCGATCGCATTCGTTGCCAAGCCCGTGACGTCGGAGGCGTTGCTGCCCATTCTCAAGGAGTATGGGTTGTATGCCTGAATCGGTGTTCACGGCGGAGCAACGCGACGCGTTGCAGGAAATCGCCAACCTCGCGATGGGCCGTGCCGCCGCACGGCTTGCGCTGCTGCTCGGGCACTTCATCGAGCTGTCGGTACCGCGCGTGCGCGTCGTGAAGGCCGCCGATGCGGGCGACGCGCTGCGCGAGATGACGGGCATCCACGAGAACGTGACGGCCGTGCGCCAGGGATTCCGTTCCGACATCAAGGGCGAGGCGATCGTGCTGTGCCGCAGCGCGGGCGTCGCGCGGCTCATGTCGCTGATGGAGCGCACGTTCGGCGACGGCGTGTATGCCGGCATGGCCACGCAGGACGAACTCGTGTTCGATGTCTCGAACGTGCTGATGAGCGCATGCGTCGCGTCGATCCTCGACGAGCTCGGCCGCAAGCCCGTGTTTTTCCCGCCGGGGCTGCTCGGCGCGAACGTGTCGTTCGACGACGTGTTCCAGCCGACCGCGCTGGCCTGGAGCGTCGCGCTGCTGCTCGAAGTGAACTTCGGTCTCGAGGATCACGCGTTTCGCGCACATTTCGTGATGCTGATGGCCGAGGACTCGATCCGGCTGATGGGCGAAGCGCTCGACGCGTTGCTGTCCGCGCTATGAACGCGACCCCCGCCGCCACCGCCACTGCCGCGTCGCTGAGCGACCTCGTGATCGAACGGGTGGGCTTCGGCCTGTTCGTGCTCGACCGCGCGATGACCGTGCTGATGTGGAATCGCTTCATGCAGGACCACAGCGGCATCCCGGCCGCCGAGGTGATCGGTCGCAACCTGTTCGACTGCTTTCCGGCGCTGCCGCGCGCGTGGCTCGAGCGCAAGCTCGAGAGCGTGTTCCAGCTCGGCAGCTTCGCGTTCAGCTCTTGGGAGCAGCGGCCCTACCTGTTCCGCTTCGAGCACGACCGGCCGATCACGGGCGGCGTCGACTACATGCAGCAGGATTGCACGTTCATGCCGCTCACGCGCGGCCGCGAAGTGGAGGCCGTGTGCGTGACGATCTCGGACGTCACGCACGTGAGCGTGATGCAGCGCGAGCGCGAGGAGGCGGTCGCGAAGCTGCGCGAGCATGCGAATCTCGACGGCCTCACCGGCATCGCGAACCGGCGCTTCTTCGAGGCGCGGCTCAGTGACGAGTTCGCGCGCTGGCAGCGCTACGGCGGCGACCTGTCGGTGCTGCTGTTCGACCTCGACCACTTCAAGACGATCAACGACCGGTTCGGGCATGCGGCCGGCGATGCGGTATTGCGCGAGACGGCGCGCCGCGTCGCGTCGATCGTGCGCGCGCAGGATACGTTCGGCCGTTTCGGCGGCGAGGAATTCGCGCTGCTGCTGCCGTGCACGAATCTCGACGAAGCGATGCGGGTAGCGGACAAGGTGCGCTACGCGATCGGCAGCACGCCAGTCGACGCGGAAGGCGTCAGCGTGCCGGTGACGGCGAGCGTCGGCGGCGCGTGCGCGACGGCCGGCGCGCTGGCGTGCGACGTGCTCGTCAACGAGGCCGATACCGCGCTCTATCGCGCGAAGCGGCTCGGGCGCGACCGGTCGATCGCATACGCGTAAGCGCGGCGCGGCCGCAGCGCGGTTACCTGCGGCGTACCGCACACCGCACACCGCACACCGCGCGTGCCGCGCCTCCGTCAGCTTTTCGCGATATCCGCCAGCACGCCGGCCAGCACGGCCGGCTGCGACACGAACGGCGAATGGCTGCTGTCGAGCTGGTGCACGTGCGTCGGCTTGCCGGGCACGAACGCGTCGGCTTCGTCGATGAAGCGCTGCTGCAGCGCGGGCAGGATCACGCGATCGGCCAGGCACTTGATGTAATGACGATCGATCGCGCCCCAGCGTGCGACGGTCGTCGGGATCGCGGTCGCGAACGGCGCGGCCGGCACGTCGCAGGTCATCAGGTTCGCCACCGCCTCGAAGTCGGCCTGCGGCACGTCGTCATACAGTGCGCGCTTCACGAGCCCGCGATACGCGGCATCGCCGCTGTGCGGATCGATCCGCAGCGCGCCCGCGACGCGCGGGCTCGCGAGCATCAGCGGGCCCAGCATTTCGCCCTTGTTCTCGGGTGCGCGCACGTAGTCGAGGCCCGGCACGCCCGACGCGGGCATGAACGCCGCGAGATAGACGATCTTCGCGATCTTCTCCGGCGCACGCTCCGCCGCGGCCGTGATCGCGAGGCCGCCCATGCTGTGCCCGACGAGCACGACCTTGCCGCGGCCGAGCGCATACGCGTCGTCGACGGCCTGCATCACCTGCGTCGCGTAATCGTCGAGCGTGGTGTTCGCGACCGGCGACGGCTCGGCGCCGAAGGCGTCCTTGTCGAGCGGCCGTTCGAGATAGGATGCGGGAAAGTGGGCGTTGATGCCGTGCGCGGGCAGGTCGCGCGCGATCGACAGGTAGCCGCGCGCGGCCAGCGCGGCCGCGACGTGCGCGTAGCACCACGCACCGTGCCACGCGCCGTGCACCAGCACGAAAACGGGATGGTCGGATGGCGCGGTGGCGGTTACGTTCGTCTCCATGGTGTCCGTGTGTTTTTTCGAGAAAGATGTTCATCTTAGACGAAGCCGCGTGGACGAAGCTGCGCGCCCCGGCATGAACGCACGGCCCGAGCGTGCACGGGCTCGCACCGGCTGTCGGGATGCGGCGCTTTTGTCTCGTACAGGCCACATTTCGTCTCGATCTGATTTGAATTTGCGCCGAAGCGCGCTAATTTGACGCTTTGCTCCCGATTGCGCCCCATGAACGTCGATTACCTCTTCTACCGGCGGCCGGACAAACCCGGCCCCTATTCCCTCGACGACCTGGGCGAGACCGCGCCGCCGATCGGCCCGAGCGACATGGTGCGCGCGGGGATCGCGCGCGTGTTCGAGCAGATCGACTGGCAGGAATCGCCCGACGTGCCGGGCGCGTGGTTCGGCACCGGCGGCCCGTCGTTCCAGTTCACGGCGGAGCCCGACGGGCGCGTGACGAGCTTCATGGGCTCGCGGCTCGAACGCCGCTCGATGCTGCAGCTGACCCGCGAAATGGGGCTCATCGCGCTCGACCTGCAGCGCGACATCGTCTACGGCTGACGAGCGGCGCGGTGCCGCTCCCCGCCGCGGCCGGCCATGCCGGCCCGCCAGGCCCCGCGCGGCCCGCCGGGCGCGGCGGTGTCCGCCATCGAACGTCAAAGATTGCTATACTTTCGCCCAATTCCGGCTTCCGGCCGGTAATTTGTGCCTGTCTGCGTCGATCGTTCGCATATCTCGCACGCATTTGACGCCCTGACCAACCCAGCCGGGCATGGCTTCTTCAATCGCCCCGCGTGGGTGTCTCCGTGGAGCTCGTCTTGGCCGTTTCCAATCTCGTCGTGGACGAACAAGAAACCGACGCCGCTGCCGTCACATCGGGCAGTTCTTTCTATCTGGCGATGCGCATCCTGCCGGCGGTGCAGCGCGATGCGATGTTCCAGGTCTACGCATTCTGCCGTGCGGTCGACGACATCGCCGACAGCGACCTGCCGCGCGCCGAGCGCAACGCGGGCCTCGATCGCTGGCGCGCGGACATCGACGCGTGCTTCGCCGGCCAGCCGCCGCGCCATCTGGTCGCGCTCGAGCGCGAGATCCGCGCGTTCGACCTGAAGCGCGAGGACTTCCACGCGATGATCGACGGGATGGCGATGGACGCCGCCGAGGACATCTGCGCGCCGGACGAACCGACGCTCGACCTGTTCTGCGATCGCGTGGCGAGCGCGGCCGGCCGGCTGTCGGTGAGGATTTTCGGGATCCCGGAGGCGGCAGGCATCAAGCTGTCGCATCACCTCGGCCGCGCGCTGCAGCTGACGAACATCCTGCGCGACATCGACGACGACGCGGCGATCAACCGCTGCTACCTGCCGCGCGAGCTGCTCGCGCGCGAAGGCATCGCGATCACCGATCCGGCGACGATCGTGCGCGACCCGGCGCTGCCGCGCGTGTGCGCGACGCTCGTCGAGCGCGCGCTCGAGCACTTCCGCGAAGCGGACGCCGTGATGGATACGTGCACGCGTGCGCAGGTGAAGGCGCCGCGCATCATGTCGGGCGCGTATCGCTGCATCCTGGAGGCCGCGATCGCGCGCGGCTTCGCCGCCCCGCGCGCGCCGCTGCGCAAGCCGAAGGCGCGCATGCTGATGATCGCCGCGCGCTACGCGCTGTTCTGAGCCGATGCCCAGAACCGTCCACGTGATCGGTGCAGGACTCGCGGGCCTGTCGGCCGCCGTCGAGCTGCAACGCCGCGGGCGGCGCATCGTGCTGCACGACGCGCATGCGCATGCGGGCGGCCGCTGCCGCTCTTGGTTCGACGGCGTGCTGAACACGACGCTCGACAGCGGGCTGCATCAGGTTTTCGCGGGGCAATCCGCGACCCAGCGCTACCTGCGCGCGATCGGCGCGGCCGATCGGCTCACGGGGCCCGCGCTGCCTGAATGTCCGGTGGTCGACGTCGCGTCGCAGCAGCGCTGGACGCTGCGTTTCGGCAACGGGCGCTGGCCGTCGTGGCTGTTCGACGCCGCATCGCGCGCGCCGGGCACCACGCCGCTCGATTATCTTGCGCTGGCCTCGCTCGCGTTCGCGCGCACCGGCCGCTCACTCGCACAGACGATGCGCTGCGACGGCGTGCTGTGGGACCGTTGGCTGCGGCCGTATTTCCTCGGGGTTCTGAACGTCGAGCCGCGCCACGCGAGCGCCGAACTCGCGCGCGCGGCGCTGTGCGGCACGTTTGCCGCGGGCGGCCCCGGATGGCGCCCGCTCGTCGCGCGCCACGGGCTCGGCAGCGCATTCGTCGAACCGGCGCTGCGGATGCTGCAGCACGGCGGCGCGCAGATCCGGCTGAACTCGCGGCTCGATGCGTTCGAATTCGGCGCGCACGGCAACGCGGTCGATGCGGTCGCGATCGGCGGCGAGCGCGTCGATCTCGCACCGGGCGACGCGGTCGTGCTGGCCGTGCCGCCCGAGGTCGCGCAGCCGCTCGTCCCGGATCTCACCGCGCCCGACACGTTCAGTGCGGTCGTGACCGCGTATTTCGCGGTCGATACACCGGCCGACGGCCCGCTGCAGACGACCGTCGTCAACGGCGTCGTCGACGCGGTGCGCACCGGCGGCGGTCCGCTCGCGGCGACCATCCGCGACGCGGGCCGCTGGCTCGACATGCCGCGCGATGCGCTCGCGCGGCGCATCTGGGAAGACGTCGCGCGCGTGACCGGCGCGAACCCGGAAACCATGCCCGCGTGGCAGCTCGTGGTCGAGCCGCGCGCGGGGTTTGCGGCGGTGCCGTCGCAGGAAATGAAACGTCCGGCCGTGCGTACGCGCTGGACCAATCTCGTGCTGGCGGGCGACTGGATTGCCACCGGCTTGCCCGCCACGATCGAGGGCGCGATCCGTTCCGGCCAGCTGGCCGCGGACGTGCTCCAGACACAGTAAGCAACAGAGGGACCGATGAACGATCTCACCGAAATGGCCACCCTGTCCGCCGGCACCGTGCCGGCCGGGCTCGACGCGGCCGTCGCCGGCGCGACCGACGCGCTGCTGGCCGCGCAGAACGCGGACGGACACTGGGTCTACGAACTCGAGGCCGATTCGACGATTCCCGCCGAATACGTGCTGCTCGTCCACTATCTCGGCGAGACGCCGAACCTCGAGCTCGAACGGAAGATCGGCAAGTATCTGCGCCGCATCCAGCAGGCCGACGGCGGCTGGCCGCTGTTCACCGACGGCGCGCCGAACATCAGCGCGAGCGTGAAGGCGTATTTCGCGCTGAAGGTGATCGGCGACGACGAGAACGCCGAGCACATGCAGCGTGCGCGCCGTGCGATCCACGCGATGGGCGGCGCCGAGATGTCGAACGTGTTCACGCGCATCCAGCTCGCGCTGTACGGTGCGATTCCGTGGCGCGCGGTGCCGATGATGCCGGTCGAGATCATGCTGCTGCCGCAGTGGTTCCCGTTCCACCTGTCGAAGGTGTCGTACTGGGCGCGGACCGTGATCGTGCCGCTGCTGGTGCTGAACGCGAAGCGCCCGATCGCGAAGAACCCGCGCGGCGTGCGCATCGACGAGCTGTTCATCGACCCGCCCGTCAACGCCGGCCTGCTGCCGCGCCAGGGCCACCAGAGCCCCGGCTGGTTCGCGTTCTTCCGCGTGGTCGATCATGCGCTGCGCGCCGTCGACGGCCTGTTCCCGAACTACACGCGCGAACGCGCGATCCGCCAGGCCGTGTCGTTCGTCGACGAGCGCCTGAACGGCGAGGACGGTCTCGGCGCGATCTATCCGGCGATGGCCAACGCGGTGATGATGTACGACGTGCTCGGCTATGCGGAAGATCATCCGAACCGCGCGATCGCGCGCAAGGCGCTCGAGAAGCTGCTCGTCATGCACGAGGACGAAGCGTATTGCCAGCCGTGCCTGTCGCCGGTGTGGGACACGTCGCTCGCCGCGCATGCGCTGCTCGAGACCGGTGACGCGCGTGCCGAGGAAGCCGTGCTGCGCGGCCTCGACTGGCTGCGCCCGCTGCAGATCCTCGACGTGCGCGGCGACTGGATCTCGCGCCGCCCGCACGTGCGTCCCGGCGGCTGGGCGTTCCAGTACGCGAACGCGCACTACCCTGACGTCGACGACACGGCTGTGGTCGTGATGGCGATGGACCGCGCGCAGAAGCTCAGGCAGACGGACACGTATCGCGACTCGATGGCGCGCGCGCGCGAATGGGTCGTCGGCATGCAGAGCAGCGACGGCGGCTGGGGCGCGTTCGAACCGGAAAACACGCAGTACTACCTGAACAACATTCCGTTCTCCGATCACGGTGCGCTGCTCGATCCGCCGACCGCCGACGTGTCGGGCCGCTGCCTGTCGATGCTGTCGCAGCTCGGCGAGACGCCGCTGAACAGCGAGCCGGCCCGTCGCGCGCTCGACTACATGCTGAAGGAGCAGGAGCCGGACGGCAGCTGGTACGGCCGCTGGGGGATGAACTACGTGTACGGCACGTGGACGGCCCTGTGCTCGCTGAACGCGGCCGGCCTGACGCCGGACGATCCGCGCATGAAGCGCGGCGCGCAGTGGCTGCTGTCGATCCAGAACAAGGACGGCGGCTGGGGCGAGGACGGCGACAGCTACAAGCTGAATTACCGCGGTTTCGAGCAGGCGCCGAGCACCGCGTCGCAGACGGCCTGGGCGTTGCTCGGCCTGATGGCGGCCGGCGAGGTGAACAACCCGGCCGTTGCACGCGGCATCGACTACCTGATCGCTCAGCAGAACGAAGAAGGCCTGTGGGACGAAACGCGCTTCACGGCAACCGGCTTCCCGCGCGTGTTCTATCTGCGCTATCACGGCTATCGCAAGTTCTTCCCGCTGTGGGCGCTCGCGCGCTATCGCAACCTGAAGCGCGCCAACGTGACGCGCGTGACGGTCGGGATGTAACGCGTGGCGCCGACGCAGCACAACGGCACGTTGCCCGTCATCGCCGTCACGGGGATGGCGTTCGAGGCGCGCATCGCGCGCGGTCAGGGCGTCGAGGCCGTGTTCGCCGCGCGCGCCGACCGCCTCGAGCGCGCGCTGGCCGAGGCGACCGCGCGCGGTTGCGCGGGCATCGTGAGCTTCGGCACGGCGGGCGGGCTCGCGCCCGATCTCGCGCCCGGCGCGCTCGTGATCGCCGATGCGATCGACGGGCCGTTCGGCCGCGTGCAGACCGATCCGGGCTGGAGCGCGCGGCTCGTCGCCGCGCTGCACGACACGCCGGTATGGGCGCGCGTCACGCGCGGCACAATGGCGGCGGTCGGCGCGCCGGTCGTCAGCGAACAGGAAAAGACGTCGCTGCATCGCGCGAAGGGCGCGCTCGCCGTCGACATGGAATCGCATATCGCCGCGGCCTTCGCCGCGTCGCGCGGCGTACCGTTCGCGGTGTGCCGCGCGATCGTCGACCCGGCGTGGCGCACGCTGCCGCGCGCGGCGACGGCCGGCCTGCGCGACGACGGCAGCACGGCCATCCTGCCGATCCTGCGCGAACTGCTGAAGCAGCCGTCGCAGCTCGGCCCGCTGCTGCAGGTCGCGGGCGACGCGCGTGCGGCACGCACGACGCTGATCCAGGCGCGGCACGCATTCGAGCGTGCGGGCGCGATGCGGATCGTCTGAGCGGCGTTCGCCGCTTCTCCTCTCCCCCTTCCGTTCCCGTTTTCCGGACGCACAAAAAAGCGCGCTGCGTGATGCAGCGCGCTTCGGCTTGTCGGCGGGTTCCGTGCCGCGTTACTGCGCGGCCGGTGCGCTCGCGGGCAGGGTCGGCATCGCCGGCGCGATCGGCGCGCCGTTGGAGGCCGGCGCCGTCGTCGCCCCGCTCGGCGCCGTCACGGGCGCAGCGGCCGAGGCCGCGGCAGGCGCGCTCGCGGGCATCGCGCCGTCCGCACCCGGATCGTCGTACTGTGGCAAGCCCGGCGCCGCCGGCGCGTTGTTCGGCGCCCCGCCCGACTCGCCCGGATCCTCGTAGTTCGGCAAGCCCGGCACGGCCGGCGTGGCCGCCGGCACCGCCCCCGCTTCACCCGGCTCCGTGTAATTCGGCGGCGCGGCCGACGCCGACTGGCCGTGATACGTCAGCGACTTGCGCTGCTGCAGATACGCATCGCGGACGAACGAGTACGGATCGAGTGCCGCCTGCTTCAGCAGATCGGTCGCGCCGAGCAGATCCGAACGCGCGCTGATGAATTGCGCGATGTACATCGGATTGCGCACGGCCGGCTCGATGTAGTTGAGCAGGTTGAAGCGGACGTCCACCGCGCGGCCGACGCCGTCGCGGATCGTGCTCGGCCCGAACACGGGCAGCACGAGGTACGGGCCGGACGGCATGCCCCAGCGCGCCATCGTCAGCCCGAAATCCTGGTGATGCTTCGGCAGCCCGGCCGGCGTCGCGATGTCGATCAGGCCGGCGACGCCGAACACCGAGTTCATCGCCACGCGCATCAGGTCCTGCGTCGCATCGGTGATGCGCAACTGCAACAGGTTGTTCGCCATGTTGCCGAGATCGCCGAGGTTCGAGAAGAAATTGCTGATCGCGGTACGCACGGGCGTCGGCGTGATCTTCTGGTAACCCTTCGCGATCGGCACGGCGATGTTCGTGTCGACCGTGTCGTTGAACTTGTACATCGCCCGGTTCATCGGCTCGAGCGGGTCGTTGGGGTTGCGGTTCGGGCCCGTCGCACAGCCGCTCAGCACTGCGCTGGCAGCGACGGTCGCCGCAATGATTCGCACCTTATTCATTGTTTCCTTGCAATTGGTTCTTGGCGCGTTTGACGCGCGGTTTGCCCATCAGGACGGGCTGAAACACCACGGCGCCGATCAGGGTGCAGGTCAACGCCAGCGCGAGCAGCTTGCCCATGCTCGACGTGCCCGGATGATGCGACAGCCACAGGCTGCCGAAGGCGGTTGCGGTCGTCGCGGCGCTGAACAGCACCGCGTGCGTGAGGCTCGAATGCAGCAGGCCCGTCTGGCCCGCGCGCCACGCCATCACGAAGTACACCTTGAACGCGACGCCGACGCCGAGCATCAGCGGCAGCGCGATGATGTTCGCGAAGTTCAGCGACATGCCGAGCACGACGCACATCTCGAGCGTGACGAGCCCCGACACGAGCAGCGGCACCAGCGTGCGCAGCACGTCGCCGAAGCGGCGCAGCGTGATCCACAGCAGGATCGTGATCGACAGGATCGACCACAGCGCCGCGTGCAGGAACGCGTTGATGATCGTGTCGGCCGAATGCAGGATCGAGATCGGCCCGCCGGTCGCGCCGGGTTCCGCCGCCTTCACCGTCTTCGCGAAGCGGCGCAGCATCGTGTCGTCGTTCGGGTCGACGCCCTTCGGCACCTTCGGCGAAATCTGCACGAGCGCGTGGCCGTCCGGCGCGACCCAGTCGCGCACGATCTGCGGCGGCAGCGATTCGCGCGTGATGTCCTGCGGCTGCAGCAGCGTCGCGAGCTGGTTGAGCGCGATGCGCAGCGTGTCGGAGAACGCGCGTTCGGCGCGGTCGCGCGCCGCGCTGTCGGCGGCGGCCAGCTTCGCGAGCGATGCCGACAGATGCTGCGCGGCGGCGGCACCCGGGCCCGGGTGATCTTCCGCCGCGTAGCCGAGCAGGTCCGACACGCGCTTGAGCGCGGCGACGCGCTGCGCATCGGTCGCGGCCGGCGCGGCCGGCTGCGTCAGCGCGGGCAGCAGCTCGCTCGCGGCCGCGGCGATCGCCGCGCGCTTGGCCGGCTGGTCGGCCGGCACGAAGGTCGTGAGCGTCGTCGTGCGGCCGACTTCCGGCAGCGCGTCGAGGCGCTTCGCGGCCGCGTCGGCCTCGGCGAGCGACGGCGCGAGCAGCGTGACGTCGTTGACGGCCGCTTCGGGCGAATCCTTCAGCGCGAGCAGCGTCGCCATCGATTCGCTGTTCGGATCCTTCAGGTGCAGCGGGTTGAAATCGAAGTGCAGGAACGCGAGCAGCGGCAGCGCGCCGATCACGACCGCGAGCGTGCCGATCAGGATCGGCTTGCGATGGCGATCGAGGAAGTCGTCGACGGGGGCGAGCCACGGAAAGCCCGGCGTCTTCGATTCGCCCGGCGGCGCGAACAGGCGCAGCAGCGCGGGCAGCAGCGTGAGCGTGGTCAGCAGCGCGACGAACATCCCGACGCCCGCGATCAGGCCGAGCTCGGACACGCCGCGATAGGCCGTGGGGATGAACGAGAAGAAGCTCGCCGCAACCGCCGCGGTGGCGAGCGCGAGCGGCATGCCCATCGAGTGCGCGGCGCCGACCAGCGCGTGATCGATGCGCGGATCGCGGAAGCGTTCCTCACGGTACTTCACGCCGTACTGGATCGAGAAGTCGACGCCGAGGCCGACGAACAGCACCATGAACGCGACCGAGATCATGTTCAGCGAACCGACCATCGCGAGGCCGAGCGCGGCCGTCACGACGAGCCCGACGAACAGCGTGACGAGCACCGAGCCGATCATCCGCTTCGAGCGCAGCGCGAGCCACAGGATCACGAGCACCGCGAGCAGCGTGAGCACGCCGTTGAGCGCGGCGCCGTCTTCCACCGACGCGAATTCGTCGTCGGCGAGCGGCTGTTCGCCGGTCAGGCGCACGACCGCGCCGTAGCGTTGCTCGAGGCCGAGCGCTTTCGCCGTGTCGCGGATCACCCGGGTCGTTTCGGCACCGGCCTTCAGCGCGCCATAGTCGACGACCGGCTGCACCGTGACGAACGCGCGTGCCGGCTGGCGTGCGGCATCGCTGTCGACCAGCCCGCGCCACGAGAACGCGGCGGGCCTGCCGGCCAGCACGTCGTCGACCGTCGCGGCGCTGCGCGCGAGCAGCTTCGCCATCGCGGGCAGCTTCACCTGGCCGGTCAGGAGCGGCTGGCCGAGCGTGGTGGACAGCGTGGTCGCGAGCCCGGTCAGGCTCGGGTTCTTCGCGAGTTCGTTGACGAGCGGCCGCGCGCTCGCAAGCTGCGACGTCGTATTCGACACTTCCTGCGGCGACAGGAACAGCAGCCCGTTGTGCTCGAAGAACGGGCCGCCGCCGGGTTCGGCGACCTGGCCGATGCGGCCGGCGTCGGCCTGCTTGCGCAGGGCTTCGGTGAGCGTGTGCGCGGCGGCCGTCGCGAATTCGGGGGCCGGTGCCTCGACTACCGCGAGGATCGTGCCGTTGCGTTGCGGGAAGGCCTTGTCGACGGCCTGGCCGAGCGCGGCCCACTGCGGTTCCGCGTCGACGAGCTTGCTGATGTCCGTGTTGATCTTGAAGTGCTGCGCGACGTAGACGCCGCTGAAGACGGCGATGACGAGCGACAGCACGACGACCCAGACGGGGCGGCGTACCGACAATGCGACGAGTCGGACGATGAGAGAAGTCACCATGTGGCGGTGGGGAGGGGCTGGCAAGGACAAGGCAAAGAGTATACCGGCGCCACGTGACGTCGGTCGCCACGTTGGAGCGTAAAGGGGCGGGAAGGATATTTGCTGCGCCGGGAGGGAATCGCCGCGAATTGTCGGACGAATGGTCGGCGGAAATTGACATAATCGGCGCCGATCGCGCTGCGGCCGGCACCCTGTGACAAAAGGGGCTGAAAGGTAACAGTCGGTCACCGCGCGGCAGGCGGGCCGCCGGGCCGCTATACTTCGACCCACCGGCCGATGCGATCGACGCAATCCGCCGTCCGTTTTTTTTACCGAGTGCGAATATCCGTATGAAACGTCATCTGTTTGCTTTCGTCGCGGCGGCCGCCGTGTCGGTTTCCGCTTTCGCGCAGAGCGCGCCGGTCGACATCGTCCGCAATGCGGTCGAAGGCACCGTCAGCGCGATGAAGGCCGATCCGGGTGCGCGCGGCGGCGACATGGCGAAGGTCACGCAAGTCGTCGAGCAGCGCTTCCTGCCCGCGACGAACTTCGAGCGCACGACCCGCATCGCGGTCGGCGATGCCTGGAAGCAGGCGACGCCGCAACAGCAGCAGGAGCTGTACAAGCAGTTCAAGCTGCTGATGACGCGCACCTATGCCGCGTCGCTCGCGCAGCTCGGCAGCCAGGACGCGAAGTTCTCGTTCAAGGCCGGCGGCGCGTCGGGTGCCGATGCGCTGGTGCAGTCGACGGTCACGACGCCGGGCGACAGCCAGTCGGTCGGCTACCGGCTCGGCAAGGTCGGCAGCGACTGGAAGATCTACGACATCGACATGTCGGGTGCGTGGCTGATCCAGGTGTACCAGGGGCAGTTCAAGAGCCAGCTCGCGTCGGGCGGGATCGACGGCCTGATCGCGTATCTGCAGAAGCACAATTCGCGCACGAATTGAGCGTCGCTGCGCGCAGTCTGGATTTTGGATGAGTGAAAGGCGCCTCCGGGCGCCTTTTTCGTTCGTGGTCAGTCGAGCGGTCGAGCGGTGATTCCACTGCGCGATGCCGACTCGGCGAATCACATGCGAAGCGAGAAAAAACCGCATCGTAGGGCTAATCAATGTGACCGAGGCGAGTGCCTTTTGCGGCGCCGCACGTCGCCGCCCTACCGCCGCCGATGCTCGACCGCGAACTTGATCAGCTCCGCCTGCCCTTCGATCTCGAGCTTGCGCTTCAGATTGAGCCGATGCGTTTCCACCGTGCGGACCGACAGCCCCGTCTGCTGCGCGATCTGCTTGCTCGACAGCCCCTCGGCCAGCGCATCGAGGATGTCGCGCTCGCGCGGCGTCAACCGGTCGAGCGGCGACGCGGTCGCGCTTGCCTGGATCATCCGCGCGGCGAGCCCTTCGCTGAAGAACGTCTGCCCGGCCAGCACCGAGCCGATCGCGCGCACGATCTCGCTCGCGGGCGAATCCTTCAGCAGGTAGCCGCTCGCGCCGGCGCGCACGGCCTGCGTCACGTATTCGATGTTGTCGTGCATCGACAGCATGAGCACGCGAATCCCCGGAAAGCGCTCGTGGAACACGCCGGCGAGCGTGATGCCGTTCATCCCGTTCATGCCGACGTCCATCAGCGCGAGATCGGGCTCGAGCGACGCGGCGAGCGCAAGCGCCTCGTCCGCGTTGCCGGCTTCGCCGACCACCGACAGGTCGGCCGCCTCGAGCCGCATCCGCAGGCCGTCGCGCACCAGCGGATGATCGTCGACCAGCAGAAGGCGGGCAGCGGGCCGGGCGGTGTCGGGGGCGCTCATGGGCAAGGGTCTCCGGTTATGGGGATCGTGTTCAGGCGGCGCGCAGCGGCACGCGCGCGGCCACGACGGTGTGGCCGACCTGCGACGTGATCGTCAGCATGCCGCCCAGCGCGTCGAGCCGCTCGCGCATGTTGCGCAGCCCGATGCCGCGGCGCGCGTCGGTCTGCGTACGCTCGGCGTCGAAGCCGCAGCCGTTGTCGGCGATGGTCAGCGTGACGGCATGCGCGCCGACGTCGAGCGTGACGGCCGCGCGCGACGCCTGCGCATGATGCACGATGTTGCTGAGCGCTTCCTGCGCGATCCGGAACAGCGCCGTGTTGACCGGCGCGGGCAGCGGCCGCGCGCCGCTATGCGCGACCTGCGTATAGCCGATGTCGATGCCGCTTTCCGCGCCGAGCTCGCGCACGAGCTGTTCGAGCGCGGCGGCGAGGCCGAGATCGTCGAGCATCGCCGGGCGCAGCGCGTGCGAGATGCGGCGCACTTCGCGCAGCGTGTCGCCGAGCCGGCCGACGCCCGACGCGAGCGCCTGCTCGGCCTCGGGCATGCGCGCGGTGCCGCGCTCGAAGCGCGCGAGCGCGGATTCGAGCATCAGCTTCGCGGACACCATCATCTGGCTGATCCCGTCATGCAGCTCGCGCGACAGCCGCTCGCGCTCCTGCTCCTGTGATTCGACGACGCGCTGCGCGAGCTGCTTGAGCTTCGCGTCGGCGCTGCGCGACTCGCTGACGTTCAGCACCAGCGCACAGACGGCGATCGCCGCCGCGCCGGTCAGCGCTATCGCGGTGAGCCAGCTCATCGTGCGCTCGATGTTCGCGGACGCGCGCGCGTCGATGCGCTGCAGCGCGGTGTCGACGTCGTCGAGATAGATGCCGGTGCCGACCATCCAGCCCCAGCGTTCGAGCGCGACGACGTAGCCGAGCTTCGGCGCGGGCTTGCCCGTCGACGGCCGCTGCCACGTGTAGCGCACGTAGCCGCCGCCGTGCGACGCGGCGCCGATCAGCTGCTGGATCGTCAGCGCGCCCTGCGGGTCGCGCATCGACCAGTAGTTGTGGCCGACGCGCTCGGGCTCGCGCGGATGCATCAGCGCATTGCCGTGCAGGTCGTACACGAAGAAATAGCCGTCGGGGCCGAAATCCATCTTCTGCAGCATCGCGAGCGCCTGCGTGCGCAGCAGTCCGTCGTCGCGCGCATTGCGGCCGCTCGCGTCGTACAGCGGCATGATCGCGCTCGTCGCGAGTTCGACGTAATGCTTCAGCTCGACTTCCTTGCTCGACAGGTAGGCGGCCTGGATCGTCGCGTGCTGCGTGCGCGCGAGCGACGTCGCCTGCTGGCGCACGCCGAAGCCGATGCCGGCGATCGCGAGCAGGAACGGCACGATGGCCAGAAGGAAAATCTTTGCCTTGAGTCTCATGGTGGTGTGAAGCGGGCGCGCGTGTCGCGCGGCGGCCGGGCGAGCCGACATTGTCGGCGATTTCGCCCGCGGCCGGCGCTGTGGCGGCCGGGCGGCCAGCCGTGGCTCAGGCGCGCCGCAGCGTGCGCTCGGCGGACGGGGCCGTCTGCACGACGACCTGGTTGCGCCCGCCTTCCTTCGCGCGGTACAGCGCGTCGTCGGCGAGCTTCAGCGCGGCCTGGATGCTGTCGTCGAGTTCCGGATAGCAGGTCGTCACGCCGATGCTCGCGGTCAGGCGGTCCGACGCATCCGTGTCGTGCAGGATGCCGAGATCGAGGATGGCGGTGCGGATCGATTCGGCGATCGTCACGGCGCCGGGCGTGTCGACGTCCGGCAGCACCACGACGAACTCCTCGCCGCCGTAGCGCGCTGCATAGTCGGCCGGGCGGCGCAGGCATCCGGCGATGCAGCGGCCGACCGCGGCGAGCGCATCGTCGCCGGCCTGGTGGCCTTGCGTGTCGTTGTAGCGCTTGAAGTGATCGACATCGACGAACAGCAGCGACAGCGCGTGCTGCGAGCGCGCCGCGCGGCGCCATTCGCGCGCGAGCGTGACGTCGAGCATCCGGCGGTTGTCGAGGCCCGTGAGGCCGTCGGTGCGTGCGAGCGCTTCCAGCTCGGTTTCCGCGCGGTGCCGCTTGCGCAGCTGGATGTCGAGCAGCATCGACAGGCCGACGAAGCCGAGCGCGAGCAAGGCCATCGCCGAGCCGATCGGGATCGCGCGGTCGTACCAGGCGGCGTAGGTGTCCGCCTCCGAGCGCGCGACCATGATGATCAGCGGCAGGTGGTCGAGGTGCCGGAACACGTACAGGCGCCGCACGCCGTCGATCGACGCGGTATCGGCGAAGCTCCCTTCGTTGGCGGTCATGAACCGGCGGAAGGTGCTGGCCTTGCTGATGTTGCGGCCGACGATCGCCGGATCGTAAGGCTGGCGCGCGAGCATCAGGCCCTTCGTATTGATCAGCGCCATCGACCCGCGATCGCCGAGCGAGAGGCGCGAGAACAGGTCCTGGAAATATTCGAGCCGGATCGACATCACGGCGACGCCGCCGAACGACCCGTCGGGCCGCGTGATCCGCCGGCTGAGCGCGATGCTCGGCGAGCCGCCGCGCAAGCGCGAGCGGTACGGGTCGCTGACGTACAGGCCGACGTCCGGGTTGTCGCGGTGCACCGTGAAGAACGATTCGTTGCCGAAGTTGGCCTTGCGCGGCACGTCGCTCTTGCCGTCGACCGCGATGTCGCCGTTCGAGTCGAGCACGTAGATGCCGCCGAGATACTTGGCCGTCGTCGCGCGATCGAACAGCACCTGGCGGCGCAGCGGCATCGGCAGCGCGAGGACCGCGGGATCGTTCTCGCCTTCGACGACCGCCTGCAGCGACAGCGCATAGAACTCGATGTTGCGCTCGATGTCCCACGACGCCATCAGCGCGATGTTCTGCTGGGTGGTGCGCGCGCGATCGCGTGCGTCGATCCGGCCTTCGTACAGCAGGATGCCGCACAGCAACAACAGGATCAGTGCGATCAGCAGCCCTGAATAGAAGATCAGGTGCGGCAGCAGGAACCGGCGCAATTGGGCGGCGACGCGGCTTGTCAGGCCGGATTCGCTGGGCATTGCGTAGTCGGTTTCTGCCATGGTCCGTGGATCGATGGGCATCGTCGCCGGGGCGGCGGGCCGATGCGATTGTTCGTATGATTTGCCGGCGATGATCCGGAATGCACCCCCCGGTGCGCATTCCGCCCGACCGACCTGGAACACGGTGCCGATGATCGGCGATGGCGGCCTGATAAACCGCTGCATCACCTGCCGACCGGCAAGAATTGCCGCGATTCGACGATCCGACGAATCGGGCGGCGCGGATTGGTCCGAGTATAACGCGCGCATTCGTGCACGCGGAAAATGTTGCGGACCGTTGATCCGGATCAAATTATCGCCCTGGCAGAGACTTGCCAGTCGCGTGCGGAACGTTGCAGCGCAAGGCTTTGCGCCAGGAGGGGGCAGCGCGCATACGGCCGTCGCCGATTTACATGCTTTAACGGCAGGCGGACGCGGAACCTTAAATCGTGCGATTCGGATCGATTATCCGTTTCAGCGTTTGCATGAATTCGAATGCAAAAAACGGGCAGCCGTAATGGCTGCCCGCTTCGTGAAAACCGCATGCGGGAAAGCCCGCATGCGAAGGCTTACGCGCCGTGCTGTTGCGCCTTGTACGCGAGCCGGAACCGATGCAGCAGTGGCTCGGTATAACCGCTCGGCTGCGACGTGCCCTGCAGCGCCAGTGCGCATGCGGCCTTGAACGCGGTCGACTGGTCGTAGCCGGGCGCCATCGGGCGATAGTTCGGGTCGCCGGCGTTCTGCTGGTCGACGACGCGCGCCATCCGCTTGAACACGTCGAGCACGAAGGCCTCGGTGATCACGCCGTGGCGCAGCCAGTTCGCGATGTGCTGGCTCGAGATGCGCAGCGTCGCGCGGTCTTCCATCAGGCCGACGTCGTGGATGTCCGGCACCTTCGAGCAGCCGACACCCTGTTCGACCCAGCGCACGACGTAGCCGAGAATGCCCTGCGCGTTGTTCTCGACCTCGCTCAGGATTTCGCTCTCGCTCCACGCGGCGCGCTCGACGACCGGCACGGTCAGCAGCCCTTCGAGCAGCGTGTCGCGCTCGCTTGCGTACGGCGTCTTCTCGAGTTCCTGCTGGATGGCCTGCACGTCGACGAGGTGGTAATGCAGCGCGTGCAGCGTCGCGGCGGTCGGCGACGGCACCCACGCGGTGTTCGCGCCGGCGCGCGGATGCGCGATCTTCTGCTCGAGCATCGCGTGCATCAGGTCCGGCATCGCCCACATGCCCTTGCCGATCTGCGCGCGGCCGCGCAGGCCGGCCGACAGGCCAGCGAGCACGTTGTTGCGCTCGTACGCCTGGATCCACGCCGACGACTTCATGTCGCCCTTGCGGATCATCGGGCCCGCTTCCATCGCGGTGTGCATCTCGTCGCCGGTGCGGTCGAGGAAGCCGGTGTTGATGAACGCGACGCGCGCGGCCGCCGCCGCGATACAGGCGGCGAGGTTCACGCTGGTGCGGCGCTCCTCGTCCATGATGCCCATCTTCAGCGTGTTGCGCGGCAGGCCGTACAGATCCTCGATGCGCGCGAACAGCGTGTCGGCGAACGCGACTTCGACCGGGCCGTGCATCTTCGGCTTCACGATGTAGATCGAGCCGGTGCGCGAGTTGCGCTTGGCCTTCAGGTCGTGCAGCGCGCACAGCGTCGTGACGACACCGTCGAGGATGCCTTCCGGAATCTCGTTGCCGTCGCGGTCCAGCACCGCGCCGTTGGTCATCAGGTGGCCGACGTTGCGCACGAACAGCAGCGAGCGGCCGTGCAGCACCAGCGTGCCGCCGGCCGGCGTGGTGTACTCGCGATCGGCGTTCAGGCGGCGCGTGAAGGTCTTGCCGCCCTTCGCGACCTCCTCGACCAGCGTGCCCTGCATCAGCCCGAGCCAGTTGCGGTAGAGCTGGACCTTGTCGTCGGCGTCGACCGCCGCGACCGAATCCTCGCAGTCGATGATCGTGCTGACCGCGGCTTCGAGCACGACGTCCTTCACGTTCGCGAGATCGGCGCGGCCGATGGGGGTGGACGCGTCGATCTGGATCTCGAGGTGCAGGCCGTTGTGCTTCAGCAGGATCGCGGACGGCGCGCCCGCCGCACCCTGGTAGCCGACGAACTGTGCCGGCTGCGCGAGGTGCACGACGCCCTTGCCGGTTTCGACGGCGAGCTGGCCGTCTTCCACGCGATAGCGCAGCGCGTCGCGGTGCGAGCCGCTCGCGAGCGGCGCCGCGTTGTCGAGCACGCCGCGCGCGTAGTCGATCACGCGCTGGCCGCGCGTCGGGTTGTACGCCGTGGTGCGCTCGGCGCCGCCGTCTTCCGGCAGCGCATCGGTGCCGTACAGCGCGTCGTACAGGCTGCCCCAGCGTGCGTTCGCGGCGTTCAGCGCATAGCGCGCGTTCGACAGCGGCACGACGAGCTGCGGGCCGGCCTGCGTCGCGATCTCGCTGTCGACGTTCGCGGTGGCTGCCGCGACGTTCGACGGGACCGGCACGAGGTAGCCGACCTGTTCGAGAAATGCGCGAAACGCGGCATGGTCGCGCACCGGGCCGGGGTGCGCGCGATGCCACGTGTCGAGTTCCTGCTGCAGTCGGTCGCGTTCCGCGAGCAGCTCGCGGTTGCGCGGCGCGAGGTCGTGTACCAGGGCCGAGAAACCGCTCCAGAACGCGGCCTTGTCGATACCGGTGCCCGGCAGTGCTTCGTTTTCAATGAACTGGCTCAGCGCTGGCGCGACTTGCAGTCCTGCTTGGTCGATCATCGTGATTCCTCCCGGGGAAAAAATTCGCGCGCGGCTTGGCTGACTCATGTCGCGACGCTTTGTACGCCGGCGCGGGCGATCAGCGCGTCCTGCTCGGACTTTACGCCAGACACGCCGATCGCGCCCGCAATCCGGCCGTCGAACGCTACCGGCACGCCGCCTTCGAGCAAGCCCGTCAGCGGCACGCTGAGAAACGCGGTGCGGCCACCGTTGATCATATCCTCATACGCTTTCGTCTCGCGCCGGCCGAGCGCCGCCGCACGCGCCTTGTCCTGCGCGATGACGGCGCTGGCCGGCGATGCGCCGTCCAGGCGCGCGAACGCGAGCAGGTGGCCGCCGTCGTCGACGATGGCGATCGATACGGCCCAGCCGTGCCGTGCGGCTTCCACGCGGGCGGCCGCGAGCATGCGTTCGGCGTCGGCGAGCTGGAGTTCGGGTTTGGTTTGCATCATGTTCCTCCGGAATCAGCAGTCGGTGGAATCAGTCGACCCGTCGGTCGTCGACGAGCTCGATCCAGTGGCGCACGCGCGTGCGGCCCGCGCCGTTCAGGTGAGTCTGGCAGCCGACGTTGGCCGTGACAATCAGGTCCGGCCGCGCGGCTTCGAGCGCGTCGAGCTTGTTGTCGCGCAGCCTGGCCGCGAGTTCGGGCTGCGTCAGCGCGTAGGTGCCGGCCGAGCCGCAGCAGAGATGGCCGTCGGCGACATTCGTCAGATCGAAGCCGAGCCGCGTCAGGATGCTTTCCACCGCGCCGCCGAGCCGCTGCGCGTGCTGCAGCGTGCACGGGCAGTGGACCGCGACGCGGCGTCGCGTCGACTCGGCCAGCGCGTCGAGCGGCTCGGCCGCGATCACTTCCGCGAGGTCGCGCGCGAGTGCGCTGACGCGCCGCGCCTTGTCCGCATAGACGGGGTCGGAGCGCAGCAGGTCGCCGTATTCCTTCACGAACGCGCCGCAGCCGCTCGCCGTCAGCACGATCGCCTCCGCGCCGGCTTCGATCGCAGGCCACCATGCGTCGATGTTGCGGCGCGCGCGCGCGAGCCCGGCATCCTGCGCGTTCAGGTGATATTCGGTCGCGCCGCAGCAGCCGGCTTCGCGCGCGGGCGTCACGCCGATGCCGAGGCGGTCAAGCACGCGCGCGGCGGCCGCGTTCGTGTTCGGCGACAGCGAAGGCTGCACGCAGCCTTCCAGCATCAGCACGCGCCGCGCATGGCGTACCGGCGGGCGCGGCGTGGCGGCGGGCACGGCGGCCGGAATCTTGTCCTGCAGCGTGCCGGGCAGCAGCGGGCGCAGCGCGCGGCCGGCCTTCAGCAGCGCGGCGAAGGTTGCCGGCCGCGGCACCACGTGACGCAGGCCCGCGCGCAGCAGGCGCTCGCGCGCAGGCCGCCGCGCGCGCTTCTCGGCTTCCGCGCGGCCGATGTCGAGCAGCGTGTGATAGCGCACGCCGGACGGGCAGGTCGTCTCGCAGTTGCGGCACGTCAGGCAGCGGTCGAGATGCTGCTGCGTGCGCTCGCCGCACGGCTCGCCTTCGAGCATCTGCTTGATCAGGTAGATGCGTCCGCGCGGCCCGTCGAGCTCATTGCCGAGCACCTGGTAGGTCGGGCAGGTCGCATTGCAGAAGCCGCAGTGCACGCACGCGCGCAGGATCGCTTCCGCTTCGTCGGCCCGGTCGAGGGCCTTGCTGGCTTCGCTGAGATTGGTTTGCATATCGGCGGTTCGAAGTCGGGTTGGCGTCAGACGTTCGCGTACAGGCGGCCGGGATTGAAGATCGCATGCGGATCGAGCTGCGCCTTCAGCTGCCGATGCACGCGCAGCAGCGCGGGCGGCAGCGGCTGGAACGGTTCGGGCGTCGTGCCGGGCGTGAAGCAGGTCGCGTGGCCGCCCCACTGCGCGGCGAAGTGCTGCACGTCGGCCGGCGCGGCGTCGCTTTTCAGCCAGCGCTGCGCGCCGCCCCAGTCGACGAGCAGCGCGCCGGGCAGCGCATCGAGCGGCGCGGCCGCCGGCACCGATACGCGCCACAGCGGGCGCGGATCGTCGAAGAACGGCAACGACAGGTCGCGCAGCCGCGCCCAGAACCCGTCGTCGCGATCGTCCATCCGCTCGCCGCCGATCGTGTCGTGCGCGGCCTTCACCGAGCCCTCGCCGCCTTCGAGCCGCACGCGCAGCACGCCGTCCGCGTGGCAGGCACCCGCGAGCGGCAGCCCCGCGCGACGCCATGCCGCGACGCGTTGCACGGCTTCGCCGGCAGCGAGCGTCAGCGCGAGATCGCCGGTCGCACGCGGCTTCGGCAGCACCTTCAGCGATACCTCCGTCACGACGCCGAGACAGCCGAAACTGCCCGCGAGCAGCCGCGACACGTCGTAGCCCGCGACGTTCTTCATCACCTCGCCGCCGAAGCGCAGGTGTTTCGCATGGCCGGTGATCACGCGACAGCCGAGCACGAAGTCGCGCACCGCGCCGGCCCACGGGCGGCGCGGCCCCGACAGCGCCGCCGCGAACATGCCGCCGACCGTTGCCGTGCCGCCGAACGTGGGCGGCTCGCACGGCAGCATCTGGCCGGCCGCGTCGAGCATCGCTTCCAGTTCGGCGAGCGGCGTGCCCGCGCGTGCGGTGATGACGAGTTCGGTCGGGTCGTACGCGACGATGCCGCGGTGCGTGCGCACGTCGAGCGTGCGGCCTTCGACCGCGCGGCCGACGAACGCCTTCGTGCCCGCGCCGCGGATGTGCAGCGGCTGGCGCGCGTGGATCGCGGCGTCGACCTGCGCGACGAGTGCCGCGCTGTCGTCGATCGATTCGGGTTCGCGTTCGCGTCGCATCAGAAGCGCTCCAGTTCGGGAAACGGCAGCTTGCCGTGATGGACGTGCATCGCGCCGAACTCGGCGCAGCGGTGCAGCGTCGGGATGTTCTTGCCGGGGTTGAGCAGGCGCTGCGGATCGAAGGCGGCCTTCACCGCATGGAAGAACGTGATTTCGTCGGCGTTGAACTGCACGCACATCTGGTTGATCTTCTCGCGCCCGACACCGTGTTCGCCGGTGATGCTGCCGCCTGCCGCGACGCACAGTTCGAGGATCTTGCCGCCGAGCGCTTCCGCGCGGTCGAGCTCGCCGGGACGGTTCGCGTCGAACAGGATCAGCGGATGCATGTTGCCGTCGCCCGCATGGAACACGTTCGCGACCGGCAGCGCGTATTGCGCGGACAGCGCGGCGATCCCTTCGAGCACGCGCGGCAGCTCGCGGCGCGGGATCGTGCCGTCCATGCAGTAGTAGTCGGGCGACATGCGGCCGACCGCCGGGAACGCGTTCTTGCGGCCGGCCCAGAAGCGCTGCCGCTCCGCTTCGTCGCGCGCGACGCGGATCTCCGACGCGCCCGCGTCGCGCAGCAGCGCGGCCACGCGTTCGGCGTCTTCGTCGACATCGGTCGCGGCGCCGTCGAGTTCGCACAGCAGGATCGCCTGCGCGTCGACCGGGTAGCCGGCGCGGATGAAGTCCTCGGCCGCGCGGATCGCGAGGTTGTCCATCATCTCGAGCCCGCCGGGGATCACGCCCGCGCCGATGATCCGCGCGACAGCCGCGCCGGCTTCGGCCACGTCGTCGAAGCTCGCCATCAGCACCCTCACGCTCGACGGTTTCGGCAGCAGCTTCACCGTCACCTCGGTGACGATGCCGAGCATCCCCTCGGAGCCGGTAAACAGCGCGAGCAGGTCGAAGCCGGGCGCGTCGAGCGCGTCGGCGCCGAGCGTCAGCGTGTCGCCGTCGATCGTCAGGATCTCGACCTTCAGGATGTTGTGCACCGTCAGCCCGTATTTCAGGCAGTGCACGCCGCCCGCGTTTTCGGCGACGTTGCCGCCGATCGAGCAGGCGATCTGCGACGACGGATCGGGCGCGTAGTAGAGGCCGTAGGGTGCCGCGGCCTGCGAGATCGCGAGGTTGCGCACGCCCGGCTGCACGCGCGCGATGCCGGCGTCGGCGTCGATTTCCAGGATCCGGTTGAACTTCGACATCACGAGCAGGATGCCTTTTTCGAGCGGCATCGCGCCGCCCGACAGCCCGGTGCCCGCGCCGCGCGCGACGACCGGCACGCCGTGCGCGGCCGCGACGCGTAGCACCGCACGCACCTGTTCGACCGTGTCGGGCAGCACGACCGCAAGCGGCACCGTGCGGTACGCGGCGAGGCCGTCGCATTCGAACGGCTTCAGCGCCTCGCGCTCGTGCAGCACGTCGAGGCCGGGCGCCGCCGCGCCGAGCGCGGCGACGAGCGTGTCGCGGTCGACGGTCGCCAACGGGCCGTCGATCCGTTCGTCGTAGGTGAAACTCATCGTGTGTCTCCGTCTCCACCATCTTCATCGTGCAGGCGTCCGCGGGACGCGCGGCACGCCGATGGACGGCATTCTTGGCGGGCGGCGGGGGCGTGTCCAGATGCCGCCGCCGTGGTCATACCAGTTTTTGTTCGAGTGCCTTTGAGGGGCGGCTGGATGGGACGTAAAACGCAATCAACACAAGGGTTTGTGCGAAAATCGGCGACATCCGTCAGAAGTGGTCATACCAGTATGGAAATCCAGAATCGACAAGCGCCGGCGCGCAATGTCGCCGATGTCGTCGCCGAGCGGATCGAGCAGCTGATCGTCGACGGCGTGTTGAAGGCCGGGCAGGCGCTGCCGTCCGAGCGGCGGCTGACCGAGAAGCTCGGCGTGTCGCGCACGGCCGTGCGCGAAGGGATGAAGCTGCTGCGCGCGCGCGGGATCATCGACACGACGCACGGCAAGGGCTCGTTCGTCGCAAGCCTGACCCCGCAGCGCGAAGTCTCGCCGATGATGCATCTGCTCGGCTCGCAGCCGCGCACGCTGTACGACCTGTTCGAGGTGCGCGGCATGCTCGAGACCGAAGCCGCGCGGCTCGCCGCGCTGCGCGGCACACCCGCCGACTTCATCCTGATCAAGCGCCGCTACGAGGAGATGACGGCGGCCGATGCGCAGGATCTCGATCCGGCCGCGCGCGCGAAGCTCGACCATGCGTTCCATCTCGCGATCTGCGAGGCGTCGCACAATCCGGTGCTCGTCAACACGCTGCAGTCGCTGACCGACCTGCTGCTCAGCTCCGTGTTCGCGTCGGTGAACAACCTCTATCACCGCGAGCCGCTGAAGAAGCAGATCGACCGCCAGCACGCGCGGCTCTACAACGCGGTGACGGGGCGGTTGCCCGACCAGGCCCGCAAGGCGGCGAGCGAGCATATCCGGCAGTGCGTCGAGTATCTGCGCGAGATCGAAGAGGAGGAGCAGCGGCTCGTGCGCTCGACGTTGCGGCTCGAAGGGTGGACTTGAGAAAGCACCGGTGCGTTCGTACGATGACGTCAATCAAACGAAGTGCGTTGACGATGCGGTTTGATCGACTATTACGTCATAATGTGACGTATCTGGTGCGCGGCACGCCAGCCGGTGCCCGGTAAAATGCCGCGCACCGCAGGTGCCAGGCGGAGAAAGCAAGCGCAAGCCGGCGGCACCGCACGCGAAGCCGGCCGGTAACGGACCGGACTACACGATCGGCAGTCCGGTCAGCGTGAAAAGGCCGCGCAGCAAACCTCCGGGCAAGCCCGGCTGGGGGCAGGCCGGCCGGCGGGCACATCGGGTAGCCGTGACAAAGCGTCCAAGTAGCATGGCGGATCCTCTGGGACCCCCTTCAAAGCCTACGTGCAGGTGAAGCGTGGCATATATATCGTTTTGCCACATTCTGTGAAATTTAAAGGTTGCCATCCAATTTCCGTGTAGGAAGGGAACGGCTGCTAATTTGAGATACTCCCGGCCCGGAAACGGGGTTGTTGCGCTAATCTTTCGAAAATATTTGAGATTATGAGTTGAGCGCACGGGGATCTCCATTTTCAGAGATAAACCATTTTCAAGTACTTGGTCACATATATAGCTCCGCTCGATCCTGAATAGAATCGAGCGAGCGACTCATCGTCGCAATGGCCGACCGTCACCCGCGTCGCTTCCTTGGCGGTTGAACCTGAGAGACAAGGAAAGGAAATGGTTTTTCCACCCGTCGATCCCGCAAGATTGCGGGCGGCTACGCTTTACGAGTCGATACATCGGGGCTTGATGCAGCACGAGCGACTGCTTATGTTCCGCTCCCCGCTGGGGGCGCAAACGCTCATTCCAGTGCGCGCAAAGGGATGGTCCAGAGTCGGGCGAGGCTATCGCTGGGTGGTCGACGTCGTTTCGTTACGTGACGATATCGATAACCTGGAACTCGAGCATCAGCCTGTCACGTTGTTTATTCAGCAAACCTCCAAGCCATTTGTTGAATCAGTCTATCGCCCGATTCACGGTTTCGTTCACAAATTCCACACGCTCGGGCAAGACGGAAATCTGACCGTCTACCAGGTTGAGTTCGAGTCGGCGCTTTTCTTTCTCGGCAAGGCGAGCAAGAACGATCATTGGTTCAATAAAAGCGCACGGGAAATTCTCTCTGAGTTGCTGGGAGCCTACCCGCAACTTGCCGGGCGAGTACGTTTCGTCCTGTGGGACGAGCCACGTGCGCGATCGTACACGCGGCAGAGCGAAACAGATCTGAACTTTTTCCATAGAATTCTCGAAGACGAAGGATGGTACTTTTATTTCGAGCATGCGCCAGTCCAGTATGAAGACGATCCACGCGTGTCAACACTCGTCATAGTCGATCGGCTTTCTGCCTTGCCTGATGCGAAACCGATCGAATTTTTCAACGGTGCAATTAGCGACGAGGTAGATGGCTTCACGCAATGGGCGGTGACTCAGACTGCACAAAGTCTTGCCTACGCGACAACCTCCTTCAATTACAAGAATCCGCAACAGAATTATTCGGTGCGGAGTGACTTGGGCGACAGCGCAAGCACCTATGTGACCGAAGAGCGACGTCAGCAGGTGAGGCGCAGCGTTCCGTATGCGCCCATGATTATTCGTGAAGCCCTGTCGTATGCCTACCCGAACTCGGACGAGGGGCGACGACGTGCATCCAATAGAACCCAGGCTTGGACTTCCGCCGCCCGGCGATACATTGGTCTCGGCGGTGTGCGATGGCTCGACGCCGGATCGCGTTTCACGCTCGAGCATCACACGCGGCATATGACGTTCGATTCGAACCTTCGGGAGTTCATGGTCGTCGAGGTTGAGTGGCTCATTGAGAACAATGTGCCGCTATCTAATCACGCTGCGACCTATCCACTGAGTTTGCAGAGCGCACTGTCCGACTCGCGCCAGGACTATGGCACGCAGTTTAGCTCGCGAGCCAATCCCATCGATGGCCTGGGCGGCATCTACTTGGTCAAAGTAGAAGCGCGGCGGACCAACATCGAGTATCGCAGTCCATTCGAGCATGGAAAGCCGCTGATGTATGCCGAGCACGCGCTCGTGAATGGCCCGGATAATGAGGAAGCATGGGCCGACGAGCGCAATCGCATTTACGTGATCTACCCGTGGGACGAGCGCGACGGAACGAACCGGACGCAAACGTCACCGCCACTGCTGGTGATGCAGGCCGACACCGGATATGGCTATGGTGGCGTTCATGTGCCGCGCAAAGACGAATGGGTCCTCGTCGACTACTTCCAGGGTGATTGTGACCGGCCGTATGTGCTCGGGCGCCTGCCATCCCAAACGACACCCCCACAATGGCATACCAACGTGCTCCTCTCGGGCCTCATGTCGAATGGCTTCGGTAAGAGTGGTGCTTACAACGCGTTCGTACACGACGATGCGACACATCAAGGGGCTACACGACTGACCACCTACACGGGCAGGGTCGGGAACAGCTACAGCCTGTACCACCAAGGGGTTCTGATTGACCATGCGGGCAATAACAACGCGCGGGGCCGATACCTCGGAAAAGGGGCTTTGCTGCACACGGATGATTATCTCGGTATGCGGGCGAATCGTGGTGCATATATCGGAACGCACGCGAAGGCGCACAACGATGATCAGCTTGACGTCAAGGAAGCGCAGGGTCAATTGATTAGCGCCGAAAGCCTCGTTGAGGCGCTGTCGAACGTCGGCGTGCAGCACCACGCGGACAGCTTGAAAGAGAGCCATGCTTCGCTCAAGCAGTTCACGGACGCCACCCAGCAGCCGGAAACGCTGGAAGCCGGCGGCGGTCGTACTGCCGGGGGCGGGACTGGCAGTGCGAACGCGTTCAAGAAGGCGATTCTGCTACTCGCTAGCCCGTTCGGCATCGGCACGTCTACGCAAGACTCGCTGCACATGACGGCAGATCGCCATATCAATGTGGTCAGCGGCCTGAACACGCATATCGGATCAGCGGGAGCATTTATCGTAAATGCCGCCAAAGCCATTGGGATGTTCTCGCAGACGGCGATCAGGCTGTTCACCAAGGGACCCGTGCAGATCCAGTCGCATGACGCGAATGTCGAGGTGATCGCTAAAGCAGTCCTCAAACTGCTGGCACAAGGCGACATCGAGATCGCAGCGGGTGGAAAGCTGGTGCTCACCGCGGGCGGCGCATCAATCACCCTTGAAGGCGGCAATATCCGCGGGCATGCACCCGGGACCGTCGAGTTCAAGGGAGCGCAGCATGCGTTTAGTGGGCCGAGCAGTATGCGCTATTCCATCCCGCCGCTTCCTGTCAGCACGTTGCAGCAAAACCTGACCCATGAATATACGCAGACTTTCGACGTATCTTCGGTCATCGCGAATCTTGGTGTCGGGGAAGCGCTGCGAGCGCAGACATATCGCATCTATTTGCCGGACGGAACACTTCAGCAGCAGGGCGGGCTACTCGACGGCGAAACGGCGACCGTTCACACACCTACACCAATGAACGTGAAGTGTGAGATCGGTGGCGGCGACTGGCACGCGATTGAAGATGCTTACGACCATGAAGAAACCGTCGACGACGCGAGCGAAGACCCGGTCGACGAGCAGCGGGAAACTTGACCGATTCAACTTCTGATATCCGCGAAATCGATAGGGAGAGCAAGTGTCGAACGCACAATCCGCCGACGCACCGGCACCGAAGGCTCAACCAGCTGCATTCGTGGTGGTAACCGTGCTTTTTCGCGACGTGTTGAAAAAGCCTATTGAAGGCCTGGCCGTCCAATTGACGTCTGGCAAAAACGCACCGCCGGCCCCCGCGTGGGAAACGGGCCCCGATCCAACGATCATCCAAGAGGATTCGGCAACACAGAGCAATGCGCCAGCTGCGACACCCGCTTCCGGTGCCGCTGCCTTACCTGAAGCGGTATCCAGCTCGGCGCCGGCGCCTGCAAAAACGCCACCGAATAGCAAAGCCGAACCGACCGCTCCCCGCTCGTCGCCCATTTTGGACAACAAGACGGAGGCGACCACTGACAAGGATGGTTTTGCGGTGACGATCACGAATGCGGCGCGCAATCAACCGATAGATGTGTTCGTCAAGAATCGTCGTGGGGAGTTTGCCTGGAAAGCCCAAATTGTCCCCAAGAAGGATATCAGCGCGTTCACCATCGTCAGTCCAGAATATCACTTGGAGTCCACTACACAACTCACCCCAAAGGACGAGTTTGAGCAGAATCTAAATCTTCCGGTTGTGAAAGAGGGCGAAGTTATGACGATCGAGAGATTGGTCAAGGAATTTGGCCAATACATTGCATGGACGCAAAAAGTCACCGAGCAAGGCCGGGTAAATAAATATTTTCCCAAGAAGAACAAGGAAGTCACTGTCGATCAAAAAACGCACAAGAAGAAAACCAAGATTACAATTGAACACCGCTATAAGGTGGTGAACACTGGTGAGCCGCGCACCGTAGCATTCAGCATTTTTGGTTCGAGGCTGAGTTACCCCAAGCCAGAGTTTTTTTCGGATGTGCAGTATCAGCGCATGGCTAGTGAACTTAACGTAGAAGTCGCCGCCATTAAGGCGCTGGTTCAACAGGAATCTCAAGGCCATCCATTTCTGGAAAATGGACTCCCTCCCATACTGTATGAACGACGGCACTTCTTTGATCTATCGGTAAAGAAGCGCGACAAGGAGGCAGAGGAGAGGGAAAGGGGGGCGGAAAAGGAAGCGGCAGAATCGCAGAGCGCAAAAGCGACTGGCGCTGCCAAGAAGAAAGTGCGCTCGTTCAAAAGAAAGGATTTCCCTGAAAATCCTTATCCAAAATTTCCCGATCTCTGCTTCCCAACCGGAGATCAATATGGCGGAGGCGGCTTGAATCAATATGAAAAGCTGGTTCGTGCTGCGGCTCTTGATTTTGATATCGCCATACAATCATGCTCTTGGGGAGGTTTTCAAATTCTGGGGGAATACTATTCATCGTGTGGGTGTTCGACGCCGGCGGAATTTGCCAATAAATTCATATCTGGAACGGATGGGCAGATGGAAATATTTATTGCATTTATGAAAAAAGAGAAGCGTGCTGGTGTTGACGGATTGAGAGAGCGCAAATGGGAGCAGGTTGCGACTTCATACAATGGTAGGCACTGGCGCACGAAGAATCCTCACTACGCTGAAAATCTCAAAAAATTCTATGAACAGTTCAAGTAAATTCATTGTGTTTTTATTTGTTGCGTCGATTTCGTGTTTGTCCTTTGCTGGCGAGGCGATTCTGTTCAATGATCCAAGTTTAATCGGATTTCGCGAAGGGAGGGCTATATCTGGTTTTTATGATTCGGAGAATGAAAAATTTTCTTGCAGCTTCTTGTTTGTAGAGGACGGTGATAGGTCAAGTAGTGTGAGTGTTGAGGGTTATGTTGATACACCGTTGCTTACTTTCGTTTTGGGTGAGTTGTCCCCGGAATTTCAGAATAGGAATAAAGTATTCGACATCAAAGGGATTTTGTATCGACACGACAGTGAGTGGATTATACAGACTGAGGTTGGTCAGGCTGGGTGTGAAAATGCAACAGGAGTGTTCGCGTTTGGGCCAAAAGATTTTAGATCGGTCACTTATCATGTAATTCGAGAGGTTCCGGCCATCGGAATTCGTATTGTGAAGGGTAAAGCGGCTTTTTATGACAATCGCGACGGAAAATTTGTGGCGAAAAAATCCTATCTTGTAGAGGGAGATGGTGTGATTGTAATGAAAAATAAAGATGATTTTTCATACATCCGTTACGTAGGTGTTGGGCCGAAGTTCGAGAGGCGCGTTACTTTTGGATGGGTGCGTACAAGAGATTTGGTGGATCCTTTTCCTCAGAAATAAGACATTACTAATTATTTATCGAGGCATCAGGTTCTGCGTTGATCGATGCTGCTTGATAAATGGGGTGATCGCGATTTTGCGCACTAGGGCGCGAGCGGCATCGTCGGGTCGGGCGGGGCCAAGAATGCCGCTGCGACGTATCAGGTTGATAAAAATGCCGGAAAAATCGCTCGGGCTTTGACCCGGAAAACCTGGTGAATCAGGAAGCCGTTCTATCAAGTCTCAACTGGTCAGGATAATATTGAATTCACAAACGCAATCAAGTATGGCTGCTGAAATAAAACAGCACTCCCGGCAAATACCGAGCCAGGCATTGTCAACGCCGCTGCAAACAATAGCCTCTTACCCAAAAGATCCACTCGATTTTGAAGATCGGGACAAAGATTACGACATCGATGGCTATTTATATAAAAAATATGAGGGGTGGGTTCTTAGAACAGTGAGCCCGCAGGCCGGTTGCAGCAGCGTGCAAGGCATCTTCTCTGCGGACCCGCCAGATATATCGGCGAAAGAATTTTTCACGTCAAGTGAAATTCCAGCGCTTGGTATTCGTTTGGTCACGAAGAAATCCAACTTGCACGATATAAAAGGCGGTAAATTCATAGTAAAAAATTCTTACCTCATAAGTGGCGATGCCGTCGTTGTTCTAAAAGTGCGTGGTGAGTTCTCATATGTCCGCTACGTCAATACAGGGCCGAAATTTGATGGTCGTATCACGTTTGGCTGGTTGCGCTCAAAGGATTTGGTTGATCCCTTTCCCCGGGGAGCGCAATGAAATCGACGCCGAAGGCCGTTTATTGAATGTCTTGTGTGGTGCACAGTAGGTGGATTCGAAACATAGTCTTGCGGTTGATCTGGGGGGCCAGTTACAAGGTCGTGGATTGCAACCGATGGCTTAGGGCGTTGTGGTTGAGCGCTTATCCGACGCGGTAGGCTGGCACATTGTGATTGTTGAATTTGGTCTATGGCGAAAGTTTGCATCGCGGCGTCAAGCGACATCCATCCAACCTCGAAAAAATAAAAAAAGCCCGCCGAAGCGGGTAATCCTCTCGATGAAGAGGGGGAGATCCGAATCCGCAATCGGCGGTCAGGGCGAGTTCACCCTTTCGTCGCCCCAAACGTGAGTCCCGCGACGAAATGCTTCTGCATCGCGAAGAACATCGCGACCGACGGCAACGCTGCGAGAATCGACCCGGCAGAAACAAGGTTCCAGGACGTCGTCCATTGCCCCTTCAGCGCCGCCACACCCGCGGTAATCGGCGCGGCCTCGTCACCTTGCGTGAGACACAGCGCCCAGAAGTAGTCGTTCCACACGAACGTAAACACGAGAATCGCGAGCGCTGCCAGCGCCGGCCGGATCAACGGCAACACGATCCGCCAGAACACCGTCCACTCGCCCGCGCCTTCGATCCGCGCCGCCTCGATCAGCTCGAACGGCAACTGCTTGATGAAATTGCGCAGAAACAGCGTACAGAACCCCGTCTGAAACGCGACGTGAAAGAGAATCAGCGCCTCGACCGTATTGAACACCCCGAGCCTGAGCGACAGGTCGCGAACCGGAATCATCAGCACCTGCACCGGCACGAAATTCCCCGCGACGAAGGTCCCGAACAGCGCGGCATTCCCGCGAAACCGGTAAGTCGCCAGCGCGAATCCGGCCATCGCCGCGAGCGCGATCGACCCGAGCACCGACGGCACCGTGATCTGCACGCTGTTCCAGAAGTAATGCAGCATCGGCGACGTGGTTAGCGCGTCGCGATAGTTCTCGATCATCGAGAAGTGCCGCGGCCAGCCCCAGTAGTGACCTTCGACCAGCTCCTCGGTCGAGCGCACCGACGTGACGAACACCGCGATCATCGGCAGCAGCCAGATCACGAGCGCGACGGGCAGCGACAGCTTGTACAGCCGGCGCGATACCGGCTTCCAGTGGGCAACGGGTGTCGGAAACATGATGAACGGATCCCCGGAAGGTCAGGTCACTGCTCGTTGCGCAGCATGCGGCGCAACTGGAACACGATGTAGACGAGCATGATCGCGAACAGCACGACCGCGATCGACGCGGAATAGCCGAGCCGGTAATACTTGATCGCCTGGTCGTACATGTAATACGCGAGCACGGTCGAGCTCTCGAACGGGCCGCCGCCCGTCATCACCGAAATCAGGTCGAAGCTGCGCAGCGCGCCGATCACCGTGACGACGATCGCCATGGACGTGGTCGGCCGCAATTGCGGCAGCACGACGTGCCACAGCAGCGCGAAGCCGCGCGCGCCTTCCATCCGTGCCGCTTCGATCTGCTCCGGGTTCACCGACGTGAGGCCGGTCAGGTACAGGATCATGCAGTACGCGGTCTGCGGCCACAGCGCGGCGAACACGATGCCGAACGTCGCATAGCGCGCATCGCCGAGCACCGGGATCCCGTGCCCGGCGATCAGCGCGAGCAGCCCGAAGGTCGGATCGTAGAACCACGAAAAGATCAGGCCGACGACCACGCCGGACAGCACGAACGGCGCGAAGAACAGCGACTTCACGAGCCGGATGCCGGCGACCGCCTGGTTCAGGTACAGCGCGAGCGCGAGGCCGAGCGGCGGCGCGAGCATGAACAGCGCGAGCCAGATCACGTTGTTGCGCAGCGCGGTATAGAACGTCGGCGCTTGAAGCAGCTCGGCGTAGTTCGCGAGGCCGACGAACGTGCGCTCGGTCATCCCGTCCCAGTTGCAGAGGCTCAGCCACAGCGTCGACAGGATCGGCCAGATCACATAGACGGCAACCATTGCGCACGCGGGCGCGAGAAAGAGCCACGCGGCGCGCCGTTGCCGCCGCACGGCCGGCGACGGCCGGCGCGCGCGCAGCGCGACAGGCGAGCTGCGGGCCGGCGGCGCGGCGGCGGGCGGTGCGGCCGGGGTAGCCGCCGTTGCGACGGGTCTGGACGTGATCGGACTGGACACGGCAAGCCTCCTGGGCGGACGCGGCGGCACTCGGCCGCCGCAGGGGTCACGCGGTTACTTCTTGTAGATCCGCTTGCGGGTCTGTTCGAGTTGCGCGAGCAGGGTGTCGAGCTGCGCGGGATTCGCGACGAACTGCTGCATCCCCTTCATCCCTTCGTCGGCCATTTCCTTCGTCATGTCGCGGTCGTAGAACTGCGCGACGCCGCCCCGGGTGTCGGCGAGGATCCGGAAGCCGATGCGCGAGATCGGATCGGCCGGCTCCGGCGACTTGCCGTTGGCCGACAGCGAACCGAGCCCTTCGGCGAGCTTCGCGCCCATCTCGGGCGTTTCGACGAACGCGAGGAAGGTATGCGCGTCGGCCTTGTTCTTCGCCTTGGTCGGGATGTGCAGCGATTCGACCGGGCCGTCCTCGGCGGTCGGCACCTTCGGGTCGATGACGGGGAAGCGGTAATAGCCCATCTCCTGCTTCACGTTCGGCGGAAAGCCCGCGGCGATGAAGGTACCCATCAGCATCATCGCGGCCTTGCCCTGGAACAGGAACGGCTGCGCGCCGTCGAGATCGTAGGACAGCGCGTTGTCGATGAAGTAGCCCGAGTCGATCAGCGATTTCCACGTCGTGTAGACCTTCTTCACGCGCGGATCGGTGTACGGCACGTCGCCGGCCATCAGCTGCTGGTGGAACGCGTTGCCGTTCAGGCGCAGGTCGAGATAGTCGAACCAGCCGGCGAGCGTCCACGCGTCGCGGCCGCCGATCGCGATCGGCGTGATGCCGGCCGCCTTCAGTTTCCTGCATGCATCGAGAAACTGGTCCCAGGTCTTCGGCTCGTCGGCGATGCCGACCTTGCTGAACAGGTCCTTGCGGTAGAACAGCCCCCACGAGTAATAGACGGTCGGCGCCGCATACTGCTTGCCGTTATAGGACGATGCGCTGCGCGTCGACGCGTACATCGCGTCCCAGCCGTTCTTCTTCCAGTCGCCGCTCAGGTCCTCGAACAGCCCGCGCTTCGCGTAGTACGCCATGCGCTCGCCCGCGTGCCAGTTCACGACGTCGGGCGCGACGGTCGTGAGCCATGCGGGGAGCTGCACCTTGTACGCTTCCTCGTCGACGAAGGTGGGCTTCACGTCGATGTCGGGATGGGCCTTGTGGAATGCTTCGATCGTCGACTGCCAGACCGCGCGCTGGCTGGCGCCCTTGAACGCGATGTTGATCGTCAGCGTGCCCGCGTCGGCCGGCGCGGCGGCGCCGAACGAAGCGAACGCGATGGCGGCGGCGGTCGCAAGCCGGGCGGCGACGCGAAGGGGGCGATGTGTCATGGGTGTCTCCATTCCTGTCTGTCGTTGTGCGTGACCGGCGCATCGCGGCGCCGGGGGCGGTTGCTACGAACGGCTGCTACGAACGGCTTCGATACACGGCGACGCCTTGCGGCTCGACCTGCGCGGCGCCGACCACGAACGCGGGCGGCGGCACCGCATCGATCGTGTGCGGCGTGTTGCCGTAGTTGAATACGTAGGTCAGGCCGCCGCGCCGGCTCACGCGCACGCCGTCGCCGAGCGGCGACGGTGTCAGGCCGGCTTCGGCCGCGACGTCGGCGAACAGGCGCGCGGTGGTCGCGTCGTCGAACAGCGCGGCCCAGTAGTGCAGCGTGCCGTGCGACACGCAGGCCGGATGACCGTCGGCGAAACGCGCGCGCACGACGCTGCGCGCGTCGTCGTCGCGCAGTTCGACGAGGTCGCGCCAGTGACGCGCGTCGCCGGTGAGCGGCGCGCCGTCGCGCAGCGTGCCGTCGATCCGCTCGGTCACGTTCGGTCGCAGCGATTCGACGCGCCACACGCGCACCGGCAGGATCGACGCGAGCGGGCCGGGCGGCAGCGTCGGCGGAATCCGCAGGTCGGCGGTCTTCGAGCCGGTGCGCGGGCCGAACACCGCATGCGCGCCGGATGCGGCGAGCCGTGCCGCGAAGTCGTCCGGCACGACCGGCAGCGGCGGCACGACGACGAGCCGGTAGCCGTCGAGCGGCGCGTGCGCGGATACGATGTCGACGTCGAGGCCGAGCGAACGCAGCGCCGAGTAGTACTCGAACGCGAAGCGCGGGTAGTGGAAATCGGCGCCTTGCGGCTGCACTTCGAACAGCCACTTCGCTTCGTAGTCGAACACCAGCGCGACGGGCGCACGCACCGCGCCGTTCGCGTCGGCATCGGCACCTGCGTCGAGCACGGCGGCGATCTCCTGCGCGACGCGCTGCGCTTCGCGGCCGCCTTCGTCGAGCCGGTCGTCGGGCGTGTGCAGGCCCGCATGCATCTGCTCCTGCGCGAACGGCGCCTGCCGCCAGCGGAAGTACGACACGCAGCCGGCGCCGTGCGCGAACGCTTCCCAGCTCCACAGCCGCACCATGCCCGGCAGCGGCGCGGGGTTCCACTGCGCCCAGTTCACGGGGCCCGGCTGCTGCTCCATCACCCAGAACGGCAGCTTCGACATGCCGCGATAGAGGTCGTGATTGAACGATGCGAAATCCGGATGGCCGGTGCGCAGCCAGCGCGCCTTCACGTCGGGCGCGAACCATTGCTCCTCGAGCGCGCCGAGCGGATAGCTGTCCCAGGTCGCGACGTCGAGGTCGCGCGCCACGTCGTAATGATCGAACTCGGTGAAGAGTTGCATGAAGTTGTGCGCGACCGGGCGGCCCGGCGAATGCGCGCGGATCACGTCGACCTGCATCCGGTGATAACGCGCGACTTCATCCGACGCGAAGCGCCGGTAGTCGAGGCGGTGCGACGGATGCGCTTCGGTCACGGTGCCGACCGGCGCATCGACTTCGTCGAAATGCCGGTATTCCATGCTCCAGAACACGGTGCCCCACGCGCGGTTCAGCGCGTCGATCGTGCCGTAGCGCGCGTGCAGCCATGCGCGAAAACGCACGAGCGCGGCGGGCGAGTAGCTGACGACCGTCTGATGGCAGCCGAGCTCGTTGTCGGTCTGCCAGTAGCGCACGGCCGGGTGGCGGCCGTAGCGTTCGGCGACCGCGGTGCAGATGCGGTGCGACGCTTCCAGATAGGTCGGCGACGAGAAGTCGTAGTGGCGGCGCGAGCCGAACTTGCGCGGCCGTCCGTCCGCGCCGATCGCGAGGATGTCGGGGTGACGGTCGACGAGCCATTTCGGCGGTGTCGCGGTCGGCGTGCACATCACGATCTCGAGGCCGGCCGTGCCGAGCACGTCGACCGCGCGGTCGAGCCAGCCCCAGTCGTATTCGCCCGGCGACGGCTCGATGCGGCTCCATGCGAATTCGGCGATCCGCACCTGCGCGATGCCGAGTGCCTTCATCCGGCGGGCGTCGTCGGCCCACATCGATTCCGGCCAGTGTTCCGGGTAGTAACAGACTCCGAGGCGCATGCCCGATCCTTATGCGTAGTGGTGGACGGGAAGGTCGGCGCACGCGGGCACCGCGCGGCCGTCTTCGGTGAAGAGATGGCAGGCGGCGGCCGGCGCATGCGCGTGCACGCGTTCGCCGCGGCGCAGCGGGGCGTCGCCGGGCACCTTCGCGATCAGCGGCGTGCCGCCGGGCTGGTCGAGGTGCACGTAGGTCTGCTCGCCGAGGCGTTCGACGAGCGCGACGTCGCGCGCAAGCGTCGTCGCGTCGTGCGCGGCGCCGAGCGTCAGGTGTTCGGGGCGGATACCGAGCGTGACGGCCGCGCCGACCGCGAGCGCGGAACCGTCGCGCGGCAGCGTGAAGGTTTCGCCGGACAACACGACGGTGACGATCGTGCGCCGCGCGTCGCAGGCGGTGACGACGGCCGGCAGGAAGTTCATCCGCGGCGAGCCGATGAAGCCGGCGACGAAGCGGCTCGCCGGATGGTGATAGAGGTCGAGCGGCGCGCCGACCTGCGCGATGCTGCCGTGCCGCGCGGTGTCCGCGCCGGCGTGCAGCAACACGATCTTGTCGGCGAGCGTCATCGCTTCGGTCTGGTCGTGCGTCACGTAGACGACGCTCGCGCGCTCGAACTGCCGGTGCAGTTTCGCGATCTCGATGCGGGTCTGGCCGCGCAGCGCCGCGTCGAGGTTCGACAGCGGTTCGTCGAACAGGAACACGCCGGGCTCGCGCACGATCGCGCGGCCGATCGCGACGCGCTGCCGCTGGCCGCCGGACAGCGCCTTCGGCTTGCGCTCGAGCAGCGTGTCGAGCTGCAGGATCCGCGCGGCGTCGCGCACCTTCCGGTCGATCTCGGCCTTCGGCACGCGCGCGAGCTTCAGCCCGAACGCCATGTTCTCGTAGACCGTCATGTGCGGAAACAGCGCGTAGCTCTGGAACACCATCGCGACGCCGCGCTCGGCGGCCGGCACGTCGTCGACGCGGCGGCCGTCGATCGACAGCTCGCCGTCGCTCAGGTCCTCGAGGCCCGCGATCATCCGCAGCAGGGTCGACTTGCCGCAGCCGGACGGGCCGAGGAACACGCAGAACTCGTGCGCGCCGATCTCCAGATCGACGTCGCGAATGACCGGCGCGTGCTCGCCATAGGCTTTCTGCACGCGTCGCATCGAGATGCTCGCCATTGTCTCCGCTCCATGTTCTAATGCGCCTTCGTCGATGCTTAAGCGCTTAAGCAACGCGATCAAAAAAAGAGCCGATCGCGATCGCGGCCGAGTCGCGCCCGTCGGTCGGGCGGCAGGGTGTGCGGCGATAGTGCGCCGCTTCGGTGAGCGAAGCAAATACTGGATCGACGTCTCATATAGTGGGCAAATCATGGCGACACTGGATGAAGTGGCCCGTCGCGCCGGCGTGACGGCCGCGACGGTCTCGAACGTGCTGCGCGACCGCGGCCGGGTCGGCGAAGCCACCCGCGCGCGGGTGCTCGAAGCGGTGCAGGCGCTCGGCTACCGGCCGCATCTGGCCGCGCGGGCGCTGGCGGAAGGGCGCGCGCCGACGGTCGCGCTGATGGTGTCGAGCATCGCGAACCCGTTCTATCCGGAGTTCGCGCTCGCGGTCGAGCGCGCGGTGCGGCGCAACGGGCAATTCCTGATCGTCTGCAATACGAACGAAGATCCGTTGCAGGGGCGCGCGTATCTCGACCAGATCGCCGGCACGATTTCCGAGGGGATTCTCGTGACCAACGCGAACCTGCACCTGCCGGATCTGGTCGACGTCGCGCGGCGCGGCGTGCCGATCGTGCTGTGTCTGTGGGAGCGGCCCGATGCGCCGCCTGAAGGCTTGCCGTGCGTCGCGGTGGATTTCCGCGAGGCGGGGCGGATTGCGACGCGGCATCTGGTCGAACTCGGGCACAAGACGATCGGCGTGATCGTCGGCGGCTCGGCGAGCGGCGTGCAGGCGGCGCGCTACGACGGCTTCGTCGACGTGATGCGCGAAGCGGGGCTCGACGCGTCGATCGTCGCGGCCGAGCCCGATTCGATCGAAGGCGGTGTGCGTGCGGCGGGCCGGCTGCTCGACGCGCATCCCGGGCTGACCGCGCTGGTCGCGACCAACGACCTGCCCGCGATCGGCGCGCTGCACGCGGCCGCCGATCGCGGCCGGCGTGTGCCTGACGATCTGTCGATCGTCGGCATCACTGATATTCATCTGGCGAGCGATACGCGTCCTACGTTGACGACCGTCGCGATTCCGACCGCCGAGGCCGCGGGGCTCGCGGTCGAACTGCTCAACGCGTTGCGCGAGGCGGGCGGTCAGGTCGACGATGCATCGCGCGTGCGGACGGCGTCGGTGCCGCGGCTGGTGGTGCGCGGGACGACGGGGGCGGTGCGCGATGGCTTAGCGGGAGAAGGCGGCTGCACGGGGCGCGTCGCGTAGTGTCATGCTTGCCGAAGCCGAAGCCGAAGCCGAAGCCGAAGCCGAAGCCGAAGCCGAAGCCGAAGCCGAAGCCGAAGCCGAAGCCGAAGCCGAAGCCGAAGCCGAAGCCGAAGCCGAAGCCGAAGCCGAAGCCGAAGCCGACGGGCTAAGCCTGAGTAGAGGCCGGCCGCGGGTCGGTAGATGGAATCACAAGAGTGGCTCGATCACGCCCCAAGGCGCAGATCATCCTCGACGAGCCGCATCACGATGCGCCGGGCCGAATCGAGGTGCGCGACCGTCATCGCGCGCGCGCCACGTGCGTTGCGTTCGCGGCACGCTTGCAGGATTTCTTCATGCTCGACCTGGAATGACGGCGTATCCGCGAGCAACGTCGCCTGCAGTCGCTCGTAGCGCTCGACCTGGCTGCGCAGCTCCGCGATCGCTTTCAACTGCCGCTCGTTGCCGCAGCATGAATACAGCAGCGCATGGAATTCGCGGTTCAGCTCGCCTTGCCGGCGCGGCACGTTCGATTCGCCGAGCAGCCGGTGCACGAGTTCCGCGCGCGCGAGCGTTTCGTCGTCGAGCCGCTTCACGCTGCGGTAGATCGCGTCGCCTTCGAGCAGCGTGCGCATGTCGTAGATCTCCTGCACGTCGGATGCGCTCAGCATCCGCACGACCGCGCCGCGATTCCTGAAGATATCCAGTAATCCTTCGCGTTCGAGGCGCTGGATCGCCTCGCGCATCGGAATCCGGCTGATGCCGAAGCGTTCGGCGAGGTCGCGCTCGACGAGCCGCTCGCCTGCCTGCAACTCGCCGTTGATGATCATCTCCCGCAACGATGCGGCCACCGCGTCCGCCGTCGAATCGAGTCTGGCTTCCATGTTCCTGTGCTCCTCATTTTGGAATAATGGTATACCAAACGGTATTCCGGTGCCACAATGACGACCTCACGTTCCGATATCGAAGGAGAGCGAGATGGCGCATGGCGAACACAAGTACCGCGTGGCAGTGGAGTGGACCGGCAACCGGGGAACCGGCACGTCGGGGTATCGCGAATACGGCCGCGATCACGTGATCCGCGCGGGTTCGAAGCCGGACATTCCGGGCTCGTCGGACGCGGCGTTCCGCGGCGATGCGGCGCGCTGGAATCCGGAAGACTTGCTGCTCGCGTCGGCCTCGGCGTGTCACAAGCTCTGGTATCTGCATCTGTGTTCCGATGCGGGAATCCGCGTGCTGGCGTATGTGGACGATGCGGAAGGGACGATGCTCGACAGCCCCGGGCCGGGGCGCTTCACCGAAATCGTGCTGCATCCGCGCGTGACGATCCAGGCGGGCGACGATCGTGCGCTCGCCGAGCGGCTGCATCACGACGCGCATGCGAAGTGCTATGTGGCGAACTCCGTGAATTTCCCGATCCGGTGCGAGCCGGTGATCGAGGTCGCGGAAGCGTGATGCATGTCGGGGAACGGGCGTTGAAGCGTTCTATTCCCCAAGCAATGCAAGCGTGACGTGCCATTTCGTGCTGGCAGAGGTCGGGAAGCCGAAGCCGCGGCTTGCACCCGCGCTCTCGCCTAGGCGACGTGTTTTCGCTGGCGAGGTATGACGAGAGATCCTCGCGGTTCATCGCTCAGAGAAACCGATACTCGTTTGTATCCGGAAATCGATAAGTCGATCGAATTGATTATTCGTATTCCTTATTGAATCAATTTGAGGCGCTCGCGATGCGTGTCAATCAGACGCGTCTGAAATTCGAAATTTGTGGTTTCAATTCAACGGTTTGGCAATTGTTGATAGTCGTTCTTTTGGTGCTTCGGTAGGCTCGGGTTCAAGAACCAATGAACGGACGCGGGCCGCGTCGAGAAGAATGAACAAGAATACGCACCGCCTGGTGTATTCCAGGCTTCGGGGTATTGTGGTGGCCGTTGCAGAGACGGTGACGGCCGAGCGGAAATCGGCAACGGGCGAAGCCCGTGCACGACGGCGTTCATCGGCGTCCGGCACGCGCGCCGTTGCGGCGGGCGCCGCTGCGCTCGGCATGCTGCCCGCCTTGTCCGGTGCGCAGATCGTCCCGACGCCCGGCACCAGCACACAGGTGATCCAGACGCCGAACGGCTTGCCGCAAGTCAACGTGGCGCGGCCGTCGAGCGCAGGCGTCTCGGTCAACACCTACAACCAGTTTGATGTGCAGAAGGCCGGTGCGATCCTGAACAACTCGGCCACGATGGTTCAGACGCAGCAGGCGGGCTGGATCAACGGCAACCCGAACTACGGAGCCGGGCAGGCCGCGCGGATCATCGTCAATCAGGTCAACAGCCCGAATCCGTCCCAGATCCGTGGGACAGTCGAGATCGCAGGCGCCCGTGCAGAACTGGTCCTGGCTAACCCGTCCGGCATCTTCGTCGACGGCGGGGGCTTTCTCAATACCAGTCGCGCGACCCTGACAACCGGCGTGCCGTTTTACGGCGCCGATGGGTCGCTTGCCGGCTACAACGTTAATCGCGGCCTCGTGACCGTTGCTGGTGCAGGCCTGAATGCGGCCAATATCGATCAGGTCGATCTGATTGCGCGCGCGGTGCAGGTGAACGCAGCGGTCTACGCGAAGAATCTGAACGTGATCGCCGGCGCGAGCCAGATCAATCACGACACGCTTTCCGCGACGCCGATCGCTGGCGATGGTCCCGCGTCGTCGGTTGCCATCGATGTAAGCCAGTTGGGAGGCATGTACAGCAATCGAATCTTCCTCGCCTCGAACGAGAACGGCGTAGGGGTGGCCAGCGCCGGTACGATCGCGGCGCAGGCGGGCGATTTGACGCTGCAGTCGAACGGCCGGCTCGTACTCACAGGCAAGACGACCGCGAGCGGCAATCTCGCGCTGTCGGCGACCGGCGGCATACAGAACGACGGCACGACGTACGCGCAGCAATCGCTGTCGGCCAGCACAACCGCCGATCTCACGAACAGCGGGACGCTCGCGGCGCGGCAGAATACGACAGTGAATGCCGGCAGCGTCAACTCGACTGGCACGCTCGGCGCGGGCGTAAGCAACGACGGCACCGTTGGGCACAGTGGTGACCTGAGCCTGACAGCATCGGGCCAACTGAGCGCGATCGGCCAGAACGTCGCGGGCGGCAACGCATCGCTGACCGGCGCCAGCGTGACGCTTGCCGGCTCCCGGACGGCGGCGAACGGCAATCTCTCGCTGAACGCGACGGCCGGCGACGTGAACTTGTCGAACGCAACGACGAGCGCGCAAGGCGCGATTCAGGCGAATGCGTCCGGCACGGTGATCAACGATCACGGCAGCCTGTCGAGCGGCGGCAGCACGACATTGACCGGCGCTAGCCTGTCGAATCAAAGCGGCAAGGTCTCGTCGCACGGTCCGCTGTCGGTCAACGTGGCAGGCCAGATCGCCAACCAGTCCGGTGAACTGATCTCCGAAAGCACGGCCGACCTACATGGCGGCGCCATCGCGAACAACCAGGGCACGATTCAAAGCGCGGCCGGCATGACAGTGTCCGGTGCGTCACTGGATAACACGGCAGGGCGGATCACATCGCTCAACGGCGATGGCTTGTCGGTGACGACGAGCGGCCAATTGACCAACGCCGCAGGAATGACCTCGAACGGCGCGCAAGGCGGTGTCATCGGCGGCAACGGCGATGTTTCGGTTCGCGGCGCAAACGTTGTCAATCGCGGCGCGATCACATCCAGCACGAATCTTCACGTTTCGGGACAGTCGGTCGACAACGGCGGCGGCACGCTGCAGGCTGCGCAAAACGTCGCGGTGGATGCCGGCGCGCGCCTGACGAACAACGGCGGTTCGATCGTCGCCAATACGGCCACGGTCAGAGCTACGACGCTCGACAACAGCGCCGGCACGGTACAGGCCGACAACGTGTCGCTGAATGCGACGGACCTCGTGAATCACGGCGGCACCATCACGCAGACCGGCGCCGGCGCGATGAGCGTGAACGTGTCGGGTACGCTCGACAACTCGAATGGCGGCACGCTGCAAACGAACAGCACCGACCTGACGTTCACCCCCACCGCGCTCATTAATGACGGCGGCACGATCACGCATGCAGGCAACGGTACTCTGATGCTCGGAGGCGGTTCGGGTTCCGTGTCGAACGTAGGCGGTTCGATCGCGAGCAACGGGCGCGTCGTCGTGCAAACCGGCACATTGAACAACACGGCGGGCTCGATCAACGCGCAGAACGGACTGACGGCAACCGTCGGCGGCACGTTGAACAACGCGAATGGCAAGCTGTTATCGAACACGGACCTGAGCGTCACCAGCGGCACACTGTCGAACGATCGCGGTCAGCTCGGCGCCAGCACGAACGCGACGATCCGCACCGGCTCGATGACGAACCAGGGCGGATCGATCGTTGCACCAAACCTGTCAGTCACCGCCGATTCGACGCTCGACAACAGCGGCGGCAAGCTCGAAGCCAATCAGCTTGCGCTGACGGCAGCGAACCTCGTGAACCACGGCGGTACGATCACGCAGTATGGATCGTCGGCGATGGGGATGAACGTCAGCGGCACGCTCGACAACTCGGCTGCCGGCGTGATTCAGACCAACAGCACGGACCTGACGCTCACCCCTGCCGAGTTGAACAACACGGGCGGCACCATTACGCACGCTGGCACTGGTACGCTGACGATCGGGCCAGGCAACGGATCGAGCGCGCTGAACAACGCGTGGGGCGCCATCGTGACGAAGGGGCAAGCCGTCGTCAACGCGGCTTCCTGGAACAACGCGAGCGGTATCCTCGCCGCGCAGCGCGGCATTAACGCGACCATTGCGGGCGACGTGAACAATGCGCAAGGCCTGCTCCGGTCTGATGCGTCCCTGTCGTTGAGGAACGGCGGTGCTTTGTCAAACCGGGGCGGCCACATCCAGGCGGGGCAATCGGTTGCAGGCGACACCAGCACGCTCGCCATTCAATCGGCCTCGATCGACAACGCGGACGGCGCCATTGTCGACCTCGGCGCGGGCAAGATGACCGTGCAAGGCGGTAGCCAGATCGCCAACAGCCACGCCGGCGGTGTAGCGGGTATGGGCGCGATTACCGGTAACGGCGATGTGACGGTCAGCGCAGCGTCGATCAGCAACACGCAAGGTGGTCAGCTCAGCGGCGCATCGCTGCATGTTCAAGGCGACACCTTGGACAACAGCGGCGGCCGCATTGGCAACATCGTCGGCAACGTCACGAATTCGAACGGCGACGTGAACGTCACGACAACCGGCGCGATCACGAACACCAATGGCCAGATCAGCTCGACGCACGATCTGTCGGTCGCGGCGGCCACGCTGCTGGGCGGCGGTACATATAGCGCGACGCATGACGTCAACGTGAGCCTTCAAGGCGACTATACGGCGACGGCCGACACCCAGTTCAATGTAGGCCACGACCTCGGCTTCACGTTGCCGGGCACCTTCATGAACAACGCGAACCTGCAGTCGGTCAACAACCTGAGCGTCAACGCGAGCAATATCGTCAACGTAGGTGCCCTGACGGCCGGCGGCCTGCTGCACACGCAATCGACGAACCTGACCAATACCGGTGCGCTCGTGGGCGCCAGCGTTTCGCTCAACGCGACGAATACGATCTCGAACCTCGGGCCGACCGCGCTCATCGGTGCATCGGACAGCAACGGTACGCTGGAAATCCTCGCGCACGACATTGAAAACCGCGATGACGCGACCGCGACCGATTCGATGGCGACGACGGCGATCTTCGGCATGGGCAAGGTCGTGCTGGCAGGCGGCAAGGACGCGAGCGGCAACTACACGAATGCGGTGCGGGTCAACAACGTATCGGCGCTGATCCAGTCCGGCGCAGACATGGAACTGCACGCCGACAAGGTGACGAGCACGCGGCGCGTGATGAAGACCTCCACCAGCCAGATCGATCCGGCATCGCTCGCACAGTTCGGCGTTCCGATCAGCGGCCGTACGGGCCAGGTTGGCGTGAAGGATCCGGACAGCATCGGCGGCGTCTACACCGAGCCGCCTCATGGCGGCCAGTGGAACAGCACGTATCAGTACACGACGTACTATGCGGACAGCGCGACGGCGACGACCGTGACGGACCTCAGTCCGGCCGCGCAGATCGTTTCGGGCGGCAAGATCGATGCATCGTCGGTCGGCACGCTGCAAAACTACTGGAGCAACCTCGCGGCGGTCGGCGACATCAAGATGCCGGCCCACTACGACGCCGACGGCTGGGCAGCATCCGGTCAGACACTGCCGGGCGTGACGGTTTCCTACTCGGGGCAATATCACTACAACAACTACGACAACAGCGAATACGACTGGAAATTGCCGTTCGGCAATGCGCCGTTCGTCGGTAGTCGCCCGGGCGGCTATACGCAGGCGGCACCGGCGTCGATCAAGGACTACACGCTGCCCGGCTACTTTTCGACGATGAGTTCGAATGGCACGATTTCGGGTACAGGTGTCAGCGTCAATAACACGGCCGGTAACGCATCGATTCCGTCGCTCGGTTTGCTGCCGGGGCAGTCGGTACCGGGTCTTACGCCGGCCAATTTGAGCGGTAACGCGAGCGGAGTGAAATCGGGGGCGTCGTCGGTGCACGGAGGTCCATCTGCGCCGGTCAACCCGATCATCGCGAGTGCGACCGCGCTGAACGTGCTCGACAACCTCACGATTCCGCAGGGAGGGCTGTTCAAACCGACCGCTGCGCCGAACGCAAACTATGTGATCGAGACGAACCCGGCTTTCACGAACCAGAAGAACTTCATTTCGAGTGACTATTTCTTCGGTCAGCTCGGTGTGGACCTCACGCACATCCCGAAGCGACTCGGCGACGGCTTCTACGAACAGCAGCTCGTGCGCAACGAAGTCACTGCGCTGACGGGCAAGGCGGTGCTTGGACCGTATGCGGACCTGCAGACGATGTACCAATCGTTGATGGCAGCGGGCGCGGATTTTTCGAAGTCACTCGATTTGCCAATTGGCGCGAGCCTGTCGGCCGATCAGGTGTCGAAGCTGACCAGCAACGTGATCATGATGGAAACGCGCGTGGTCGACGGTCAGACGGTGCTCGTGCCGGTCGTGTATCTCGCCAAGGCCAGCCAGCAGAATATCAACGGCCCATTGATCAGCGCGACGAACATCGATTTCCAGAACGCGCAGTCATTTACCAATAGCGGAACGATCAAGGCGGACAACACGCTGGCGATCCAGGGCAAGCAGATCGACAACGCGTTCGGCGCGCTGCAAAGCGGCGGGCTGATGTCGCTGAAGACCGAGAACAACATCGATCTGACGTCGGCGAATGTGAAGACTGGCAGCCTTCAGCTTGATGCCGGGAAGCACCTGATTCTCGATACGGCGACCAAGACGAACACGCGCGTGAGCCGCGACGGCGCGACGAGCGTGGTGACAACGCTCGGGCCGACCGCGAAGCTGGATGTCGCGGGCGACGCATCGATCGTCACCGGTGGTAACTTCCAGCAGAACGCGGGCAACCTGTCGGTCGGCGGCAACCTCGGGATGAATGTCGGCGGCAACTGGGATCTCGGTGCGGTCCAGGCGGGCGAGCACAAGATCGTGCAGCGCGCGAACGGCGTGTCGAATACCGACATCAACAAAGTCACCGGCAGCTCGGTGGCGGTCGGCGGGCAATCGATGATCGGCGTTGGCGGAGACCTGACCGCTAAGGGGGCACAGGTCGATTTGGGCCAAGGCGGCACGATTGCCGCCAAGGGTAATGTGACGCTCGGCGCGGCGAGTGCGACGTCGACCGTGAACAGCAACAGTTCGGGCAGCGACAGTCACGGCAGCTACGCGGAGACGCTGCATACGTCGGATCAGGCGCTGACCGGGAGCACGCTCAAGGGCGGTGATACGGTCAATATCGTGTCGGGCAGCGACATTACGCTCTCCGGCAGCGCGATCAGCCTTGACAAGGGTAATGCGAACCTGCTGGCGGCCGGCAACGTGAACGTCGCCGCAGCAACCGAGACGCACGAACTCAATTCGCATGAAACGCATAGTCATAGCAATGTTGTGAGCGGCGTGAAGATTGCGAGCGGGATCGACCAGACCGTGACGTTGAATCAGGCCAGTCTCGTATCGGCGGACGGCGTGAATATCGTCAGCGGGAAGGACGTCAACGTTCAGGGCAGTACCATCGTTGGAACGAACGATGTTGCGCTCACTGCTGCGCGCAACGTCACGATTGCGACGTCGCAGGATACCTTGCAGTCGTCGAGCTACTACAACAAGGAGGAATCGGGGCTGATGTCGGGTGGTGGCCTGTCTGTGTCGGTCGGCAGTAGCTCGCTGAAGACGACCAGTCAGACGAACGAGGTATCGAACAACGGCAGTACGATCGGCTCGCTGAAGGGCAACGTCGGCATCACGGCCGGGAACGACCTGCACGTAACGGCAAGCGACCTGATTGCCGCGCAGAACCTCAGCGGCACAGGTGCGAACGTGACGATCGACTCGGCGCAGGATACGCATCACCGCGGCGAGACGCAGGAAGCATCGAAGAGTGGCTTGACGCTGGCGTTGAAGGCGCCGGTGATCGACGCGGTGTCGAATGCCGTGGGGCAATCGCGTGCGGCCGGCAATAGCCAGGATGGTCGTGCGGCAGCGTTGCACGGGATGGCAGCGGCAAGCGCGGCGTGGGATGCAAACGTGGCCGCGGGCGATGTGGTCCGGGCGCTGGGGGCGGGCGAAACGCCGCAGTTCAAAGTCGAAGTCAGCGTCGGCAGTAGCCACAGCGAGAGCGCATTCACTGAGGACAGTGTGACGAATCGTGGCTCCAGCGTCACCGCGGGCGGAACAGCTGCGTTCGCGGCGACCGGCAATGGTCAGTCAGGCAGTGGCAATGTGACGATCGCCGGCTCGAACGTGAACGCAAACGATGTGATTCTGGCAGCGAAGAATCAGGTCAATATCGTCAATACAACGGACACCGATTCGACGCGCAGCACGAACGAATCGAAGAGCGCGAGCTTGGGCGTGTCGGTCGGCACTGGCGGCTTTGGTATTTCGGCGGCGATGTCGAAGGCCAACGGCGACGGCAACAGCGATCTGGCCACGCAGAACAGCAGTCACGTGAATGCAGCAAACGGCGTGACGATCATCTCGGGCGGCGACACGAACATCATCGGCTCGAACGTGAAGGGCAATCAGGTGAATGCCGATGTGGGCGGGAATCTGAACATCGTCAGCGTGCAGGATACGCTGACGAGCGCGGCGCATCAGTCGAGTTCGGGTGGCGGATTCAGCATCAGTCAAGGCGGCGCCAGTGCGAGCTTCAGCCAGAGCAAGGGCAATGCCACGGGCAGTTTTGCGGGCGTCAACGAGCAAGCCGGAATTCACGCGGGCGATGGCGGCTTCAATATCAACGTCACCGGCAATACCGACCTGAAGGGCGGGCTAATCGCGAGTGAAGCGGATGCGTCGAAGAGCACGCTGACGACGGGTTCGCTGTCCTTCTCGGACATTCAGAATCAGTCGCACTACGATGCGAGTTCAAGCGGCTTCAGCGCAGGCGCGACGACCGGCGATGGCGGGATGAATTACAGCACGCATGGTAGCGCGTCGGGGAAGAACGCTGGCGGCGCCGCGCCCATGCTCGGACAGAGCGACAGCGGCAGTGATAGTGCAACGACGAAGAGCGGCGTAAGCGCGGGGACCGTCACGATTACGGATGCGGCAAACCAGAAGCAGGACGTGGCGAGCTTGAACCGCGATACGACGAATACGAACGGTACGGTCGCCAAACTCCCCGACATGCAAAATCTCTTGAGCAATCAAGCGGACATGATGGCTGCGGCCAGTGCGGCTGGCGAAGCGGTGTCGCGCCGGATCGGGGACTACGCGGACAAGATGATGAAAGACGCCGCCGCGAACGGTGATCAGGCCGGTGTCGACGCTTGGAAGGAGGGCGGAGCGAACCGTGCATTGATGCAAGGTGCCGGTGCGGCGTTGGTAACGGGGTTGGCGGGCGGAAATGCGGTCGGTGGTGCCGCTGGTGCGGCGATTGCCTCGATCGCGTCGGGCAAGCTGAATGAGCTGAGTAGTGCGATCGCAGGCAGCGATCCGACCGGTAACGTCAATATGAATCAGGCACTGGGCAATATCGTGGCGAATGTGCTTGCGACAGGGGCTGGTGCGGCCCTCGGCGGGGAATCGGGAGCGTTCTCGGCATACAACGTGGATCGGTTTAACCGGCAGCTGCATCCTGAAGAAAAGACGCTCGCGAAGCAGCTAGCAGAGAAGAGCAAAGGTAAATATACCCAAGCGCAGATTGAAGATCAGATGAGAGTCATGGGTGTGTCTGTTAATGGCAAGCATCAATCAGGTGCGCCGGAGACGCTGGTGGGGCAAGAGCCGACGGACTCCGGGGCCAAATGGATTTATGCGGGTTCGACAGCCGACGGGAAACCAATTCTGACCCAGGCGACAGCACAGGTGAATTCGGATCTGCAGGCATACATCGTGGCAAACGCGAACTCGGCTGCGCCTGCTCAGGTACCGAGCCAGTTTAACTATGATCGTTCTACAGGCGGCGGGTCGGGGTTCAATCTGACGGGACCGTTTACGAAGTTCGACCAATCGGATGCGAACTATGTGAAGAGCACGACTGCGGATACGGCCTCGATGGTGTCGAATACCGCAGGGTGGATTTCGTCGACTGCGGCAACGGGGGTTGCCGTGCCGTCACCCTTTGCTCCAGCGTTTGGAACAATTGCCTACGGAGCGACGGTCGTGGGTATCGGAGCTGACGCCGTGTCCCAACTGGTAAGTCCCAATGCAGGTCAATACACTTACGAAGGTGCTTTGGCACTGGGTGGTCAAGTGGTTGGAGACAAAATTCCTATCGCGTCGCTGGTCATCAATGGCACATCCGAAGTCATAAAAAAGCAGCCATTCTCAACGACGATTGGCAACTGGGTTGGCCAGCAGTTGAATTCGATTTTCGGTCCGAGTGCCGACAAGGGAAAGAAATGAGACTCATCGAAGACGGTAATTTCTCAGGGCGGCTTAGAGTTGTCCTTTTTTTGATTGGTTTAGCCTTGGCTGCGGGCGGGCTTGGACTTGACCAAATGCCCCGATGGATCAGGGCTGCGGCATTCATCTTTGGCTTTGCGATGATGGCCATTGGAGGCATTTCCAGTCGAGCGCATATGCTGAAGATCAAGCCTTTTGATAACAGTTATAAAAGGGCGCGAGCGAGCTACGAAGTGAAGGCCGACGAACCGGACAAGAAGTGATGCGCCGATAACATGCTCGACTGAACTGTCGCCAACGATCAGATATCTAGAAAAACACATGAGAACTATTCTCCGGGGCAGGCGCGATGGCCGCGGCCAGTGCGGCTGGCGAAGCGGTGCCGTGCCGGATCGCGAGACTACGTGGACAAGGATAAGTTCCTATTGGCAGTCTGTAGCAAGTAGTATCTCTGGGAATGGAGGTAAAAGTGCGAAAAATCAAGATAGTCGAGGATGGTAATTTTTCTGATTGGGTGCGGTTGTTATTTATTGTTGTTGGCTTCGCGCTAATGTTTTTTGCCTTCAAATTGATCCCCCCAACGCTCACTGGTGGAGTGGTTGCGTTGATCGGATTTGGCTTGGCTCTTGTCGGCGGGTTTTTCAGCCGCGCCCACATGCTGAAAATTAAACCATTTGGTAATTCGGTTTGGCGCAAGGCAAAACAAACATATAAGGAAGATGGTCGTTCTTGATGTGAGGGTCATTCAGACAATTGGTGCGGTTGGTGGTTGTTTTGTGGGAATGCCACTTGTGTATGAAAATTTGAATCCAACAATGCGAGCTTTCTTGCAACCTAAGGTCGCGAATCCAGTTCCCGGGCTTGTCGGTGCTTGGTCAGGGGACGTCGCCGCAGGGACGTCATCACTTGTACCAGCTAAACCGGCGTAAAAATGAAACAATCTCGAATTGATCAATTGATATCCGACCAAGATTGGAAAGGAACCTGTATCCGAGTTGTTGGAATGGTCATTGCTTATTTTGCAATAAAGTGCCTCCCGATGGCGATCGATTGGGGGGCGAAACATTGGAATATAGCCCCCCTTTCCCCCAGACAGGCGGCAAATCATGGCGCCATCTTGACGGTATTTGGCTGGGCATTTTGTTTTGCAATATCCATTGAGGTTATCAGATGGGTGTTTGTGGCATTCAGGCGATTCCGATAGAAATCGTATTAAAAAATTAAATTCTAAAAAATATGAGAGCAATTCGCTGGGGTAATTCTGCAGCAGCACTACTGCTTATCGCGACCAGCGTGTCGGCCCAGGAGGCCCCCCGCCTGATCATTCCGGGCAACGACCAACAAACCCGACAGCACGAAGAGGCGCGCGAACGCGAACGAGCAGTCTCCGCGCCTGGGGTGCGATCGGAAGTGGCGGCGAGCGCCGAGTACCCAACGCTCCCTACCGAATCACCCTGCTTTCGGATCGAGCGTTTCATACTCGACGTACCCGATGCACTGCCCGCTTCCCTTAAATCGCAAGGCGCATCGGCATTGCCGATGGACCGCTTCGCATTCGCGCGTGAATGGCTTGGGCACTACTCGGGCCAGTGCGTCGGCAAACAGGGTCTCGACATGCTCGTCAAGGGCCTGTCGCAAGCGATCCTTGCGCGCGGGTATGTCACCACGCGCGTGCTTGTGCCCGAACAGGATCTGTCGACCGGCACCCTCAAGTTTTCGCTGATCCCCGGCGTAATCCGCCACGTGCGTTTTGCCGACGAAAAACTCCGCGGCACATGGAAAACCGCCTTCCCGACTCACGATGGCGAACTGCTGAACCTGCGCGACCTTGAGCAGGGCCTCGAGCAGATGAAGCGCGTGACGAGCCAGGACGTATCGATGCAGATCGTGCCGGCCGACGTGCCCGGCGAAAGCGACGTGGTGCTCGACGTAAAGCACGGCAAACCGTGGACGGTCGTCGCTTCGATCGACAACTCGGGCACGCGCGCGACGGGCCGCCTCCAGGGCAACCTGTCGCTCGGTATCGACAATCCCCTTGGCCTGAACGACATCTTCAACATCGGCGTGAGCCAGGATCTCGAATTCGGCGACAAGCGTCTCGGCTCACACGGCTGGAACGGCTTCTACTCGATCCCGTGGGGCTATTGGACCGCCACACTATCGGCGTACACCAACACGTACTACCAGCAAATCGCCGGCGTGAACCAGACGTTCATCGCGAGCGGCAATTCGAAGACGGTTGATTTCAAGCTGAACCGCGTGCTGTCGCGTGGCCAGAACGATGTGTTCGGCGCGCAGTTCCGCTTGTCGCGCCGCTTCAGCCAGAGCTTCATCGAGGACACCGAAATTCCGCAGCAGCGCCGCAACAACACGTTCGTCGAATTCGGGCTGACCGATCGCCATTATTTCGGCAATGCGCAGTTCGACGGGACGCTCGCGTACCGGCAGGGCATCGGTGCGTTCGGCGCGCAGGACGACAGCCTTGCGGCGGACGGCGGCCCGACCTACCGCTACAAAATGGCCGTGCTCGACGCGAATCTGTCGGTGCCGTTCACCATCGCGCAGCAGCCGTTCCGCTACGTGACGACGTTCCACGGGCAGTACACGGGCAACACGCTGTACTACATCGACGACCTGACGATCGGCAGCCGTTACACCGTACGCGGATTCGACGGGGAGACGATGCTGGCCGCCTCCCGTGGCTTCTACTGGCGCAACGAACTGCAGGCGCCGATCGGCCAGACCGGGCGGGCGGTGTATGCGGGCATCGACTACGGCCGCGTATGGGGCCCCCAGCCGGTCACGCTCGTCGGCACGCAACTGGCGGGTGCAGTCATCGGCGTGAAGGGCAGCGTCGCGACTCGACTGGGCGCCTACGGTTACGACCTGTTTGCCGGCACGCCGATCTACAAACCGTCCGGGTTTCCTACGGCACGCGTGACGGTTGGTTTTCAGGTCACCGCACAGTTCTGATGAAGCGCGCACAATCTGCCACTCGGCCTGGCGTAGTCGGCGACGACGCCGGCGAGGATCGAGAACTGACGGCTTTGCTGATCGCCTAGCTCGTGGCGCTATTGCCGGAGAGCCACGACCGGCGCCCCGGTGATCCAAGCCGCGGCGGCGAACCCTGCCCCCGCCTCACAACACGACCCCGTACACCTCCCGAGCCGCCGCCCGAATCGCATCGGCCATCACCTCGACAGCCGGCGACGGCAGCCGGTCCGTGCGCGTGATGATCCCGAAATCGTCCATCCGGCAATCCATCTCCAGCGGCAGCACCGTGACGATCCCGTGGCGCGCGTAGTACAGCGCGACGTCCTCCGCGAGCACCGCGATCATGTCGCTCTGCTCGATCAGCTGCGTGATGAACAGCAGCGCGGCCGTCTCGACCACGTTCGCGGGCGGCGCGAGGCTCGCGCGCTGGAACACCAGCTCGAAGCGGTGACGCAGCACGCTGCCGGCCGGCGGCATGACCCACGCGGCGCGCTGCACGTCGGCGAGCGACAGCGGCGCCTGCGCGAGCAGCGGATGGCCCGGCCGCACGACCGCGGCGACCGGCTCGCCGGTCAGCGGCTCGTAGCGCAGGTGCAGCTTGTCGTGTTCGGCGGACAGCCGGCCGAGCACGATGTCGAGCTTGTCCTGCGCAAGGTGTTCGAGCAGCACGTTGCTCGTGTCGATTGTCACAGACACGCGCACGTTCGCATGCGTCCCCTTGACGGCCGCGACGGCCGGCGGCACGAGCCGCAGCCCCGGCGACGTGATCGCGCCCACCGCCACATGCCCGAGATGGCCGGCCTTCAGCGCGGCCAGCTCCTCGCGCGCCTGGTCGAGGCTGCCGAGCGCCGCGCGCGCGTGGCGGATCAGCGCATCGCCGTACAGCGTCGGCCGCATCCCGCGCGGCAGCCGCTCGAACAGCACCGCGCCGATCGATTCCTCGAGCTCGCGCAGCAGCTTCGACGCGGCCGGCTGCGTCATGCTCAGCGCGGCCGCCGCGCGGTGGATGCTGCCTTCGTCGGCGAGCGCGACGACCAGCAGGAGCTGGCGGGTCTTCAGGCGGCTGCGGTTTCCCCACGGGCTGGCTTCGGGCATCGTACGGGTTTATATCGATATCGGAATCGATATCGTAATCGCCTAAAACGTCATTAGCCAGTTATCAAAATTCTGCCTAGACTCCGCCGGTATCCCGTCACCACAGGACTGACGATGTCGGCAACGAAACCCAGGCTGCGCTCCACCCAATGGTTCGGCACCAACGACAAGAACGGCTTCATGTACCGGAGCTGGATGAAGAACCAGGGCATCCCCGATCACGAGTTCGACGGCCGGCCGATCATCGGCATCTGCAACACGTGGTCCGAACTGACGCCGTGCAACGCGCACTTCCGCAAGCTCGCGGAGCACGTGAAGCGCGGGATCTCCGAGGCGGGCGGGTTCCCGGTCGAGTTCCCGGTGTTCTCGAACGGCGAATCGAACCTGCGGCCGTCGGCGATGCTCACGCGCAACCTGGCGTCGATGGACGTCGAGGAAGCGATCCGCGGCAACCCGATCGACGCGGTCGTGCTGCTCGCCGGCTGCGACAAGACGACCCCCGCGCTGCTGATGGGCGCGGCGAGCTGCGACGTGCCGGCGATCGTCGTGTCGGGCGGGCCGATGCTGAACGGCAAGCTCGAAGGCAAGAACATCGGCTCGGGCACGGCCGTGTGGCAGCTGCATGAAGCGCTGAAGGCGGGCGAGATCGACCTGCACCACTTCCTGTCGGCCGAGGCCGGCATGTCGCGCTCTGCCGGCACCTGCAACACGATGGGCACCGCGTCGACGATGGCGTGCATGGCCGAGGCGCTCGGCGTCGCGCTGCCGCACAACGCGGCGATTCCGGCGGTCGATTCGCGCCGCTATGTGCTCGCGCACATGTCGGGCATCCGCATCGTCGAGATGGCGCTCGAAGGGCTCGTGCTGTCGAAGGTCCTGACGCGCGCCGCATTCGAGAACGCGATCCGCGCGAACGCGGCGATCGGCGGCTCGACCAACGCGGTGATCCACCTGAAGGCGATCGCGGGCCGCATCGGCGTGCCGCTCGAACTCGAGGACTGGATGCGCATCGGCCGCGACACGCCGACGATCGTCGACCTGATGCCGTCGGGGCGCTTCCTGATGGAGGAGTTCTATTACGCGGGCGGGCTGCCGGCCGTGCTGCGCCGGCTCGGCGAAGGCGGGCTGCTGCCGCACCCGGACGCGCTGACGGTCAACGGCAAGTCGCTGTGGGACAACGTGCGCGAAGCGCCGAACTACGACGACGAGGTGATCCGCCCGCTCGACCGGCCGCTGATCGCCGACGGCGGGATCTGCATCCTGCGCGGCAATCTCGCGCCGCGCGGCGCGGTGCTGAAGCCGTCGGCGGCGAGCCCCGAGCTGCTGAAGCATCGCGGCCGCGCGGTGGTGTTCGAGAACCTCAATCACTACAAGGCGACGATCAACGACGAAGCGCTCGACGTCGACGCGAACTCGGTGCTGGTGCTGAAGAACTGCGGGCCGCGCGGTTATCCGGGGATGGCCGAGGTCGGCAACATGGGGTTGCCGCCGAAGCTGCTGCGCCAGGGCGTGAAGGACATGGTGCGGATCTCGGATGCGCGGATGAGCGGCACCGCATACGGCACGGTCGTGCTGCACGTCGCGCCGGAAGCGGCCGCGGGCGGCCCGCTCGCCGCGGTGCGCAACGGCGACTGGATCGAGCTCGACTGCGAGGCCGGCACGCTGCATCTGGACATTTCGGATGACGAACTGCAGCGGCGCCTGTCGGACGTCGATCCGACCGCAGCGCCGGGCGTGGCCGGGCAGCTCGGCAAGGGCGGCTATGCGCGGCTGTATATCGATCACGTGCTGCAGGCCGACGAGGGGTGCGACCTCGACTTCCTGGTCGGCACGCGCGGGGCGGACGTGCCGAGCCATTCGCATTGAGCGGCGCATAGCCGTGCAGGGACGCGGATTGTGGCGGGGCCTGAGGGAAACGAGTTGACGCGCCGGCCGTGGCCGAGCGCGAAGCATGGGGGGCACGCAAGCACTAAAGCGCTAATGCGGGCCGACCGCAAAGCATGGGGCGTACGCAAGCGCTAAAGCGCCAACGTAGGCCGACCGCGAAGCATGGGGCGTACGTAAGCGCTAAAGCGCCGACGTACGCCGACCGCGAAGCATGGGACCCCCGTAAGCGCTAAAGCGCTAACGGTGACCGACCGCAAAGCATGGGGCGTACGTAAGCGCTAAAGCGCCAACGGTGGCCGACCGCAAAGCATGGGGCGTACGTAAGCGCTAAAGCGCTAACGGTGGCCGACAGGAGACAAGATGACGACGCAGTACCCCCCCGCGCACGCCGTGGCGGACCAGTCCGATTCGCCGACAGCCGTCGACGAACGGCAACTGACCCGCCTGCTCACGCGCAAGCTCGTGCCGTTTCTCGCGCTGATCTACGTGGTCGCCTACGTCGACCGTACCGTCGTCGGCTTCGCGAAGCTGCACATGAACGCGGCGATCGGCCTCGGCGATGCCGCATACGGACTCGGCGCCGGACTGTTCTTCATCGGCTACTTCCTGTGCGAGGTGCCGAGCAACCTCGCGCTCGGACGCTTCGGCGCGCGCGTCTGGTTCGCACGCATCCTCGCGACGTGGGGCGTGATCACGATGGCGATGGCGCTGGTACAGGGACCGACCAGCTTCTACGTGCTGCGCTTCCTGCTCGGCGCGGCGGAAGCCGGCCTCTATCCCGGCATCCTGTACTTCCTCACACAATGGTTCCCGATGCGCGACCGTGCCCGCGTGATCGGCCTGCTCGTCCTTGCGCAGCCGCTCGCCGGCATCGTGACGGGCCCGCTCGCCGGTTGGCTGCTGTCGACGCACGGGCTGTTCGGCCTGTCGGACTGGCAGACGCTGTTCGTCGTCAGCGGCCTGCCGGCCGTGCTGCTCGCGTGGCCCACGCTGCGGCTGCTGCCTGAATCGCCCGTGCATGCGCGCTGGCTGAACGACGACGAGCGCCGCTGGATCGCGCGGCAGCTCGCCGCCGATCGCGACACGTATCGCCCCGATTCGCACGGCAATCCGCTGGCCGCGTTGCGCGACCGCCGCGTACTGCTGCTCGCCGCGCTGTTCCTGCCGTTTCCGCTGTGCATCTACGGGCTGTCGCTGTGGCTGCCGACGATCATCCACGCGTTCGGCACCGGCGATGCGGCGACGGGGATGCTGTCCGCGGTGCCGTACCTGTTCGCGGTGGTCGGCCTGCTCGTCGTGCCGCGTCATTCGGATCGCAAGCGCGAGCGTTACTGGCACATCGTCGTCGTGTCGGCGGCCGCCGCCGTGACGATGGCCGCGAGCGCGTGGGTGCGCGAACCGGCGCTGCAGTTCCTGTTCATCTGCCTGACCGCGTTCTCGCTGTATTCGATCCAGGCCGTCGTATGGGCGCTGCCCGGCGAATTCCTCACCGGCACGAGCGCGGCGGTCGGCATCGCCGCGATCAATTCGCTCGCGAATCTCGGCGGCTACCTGGGGCCGTACGGCATCGGCCTGATCAAGGCGTCGACCGGCAGCCTCGCGGCCGGCCTGTACTTCCTCGCAGCGACGTTGCTGTTCGCGGTGCTGATGACGTTCGTGGTGCGCGCCGCGCTGCGCGCGCCCGAGCCGGCCGCGGGCACATTCGCCGGCGAATCCTGAACCCCGTGTTTTCCGGCTGAACGCCGCTTCGACCGACGCAGGACCGAACCATGACATCGAGCAGCACGCCGCGCTATCGCGGCATCTTCCCCGTCGTCCCGACGACGTTTTCCGAGACCGGCGAGCTCGACCTCGCGAGCCAGAAGCGCGCGGTCGACTTCATGATCGACGCGGGCTCGGACGGGTTGTGCATCCTCGCGAACTTTTCCGAGCAGTTCGCGATCACCGACGACGAACGCGACGTGCTCACGCGCACGATCCTCGAACACGTCGCCGGCCGCGTGCCGGTGATCGTCACGACGTCGCACTACGGCACGCAGGTGTGCGCGGCACGCAGCCTGCGCGCGCAGCAGCTTGGCGCGGCGATGGTGATGGCGATGCCGCCGTATCACGGCGCGACGTTCCGCGTGCCCGAAGCGCAGATCTTCGAGTTCTTCGCACGCGTGTCGGACGCGATCGACATCCCGATCATGATCCAGGATGCGCCCGCGAGCGGCACCGCGTTGTCCGCGCCGTTCCTCGCGCGCATGGCGCGCGAGATCGAGCAGGTCGCGTACTTCAAGATCGAGACGCCGGGTGCGGCGAACAAGCTGCGCGAGCTGATCCGGCTCGGCGGCGACGCGATCGAAGGGCCGTGGGACGGCGAGGAGGCGATCACGTTGCTCGCCGACCTGCATGCCGGCGCGACCGGTGCGATGACGGGCGGCGGCTTTCCGGACGGCATCCGGCCGATCCTCGAAGCATTCCGCGAAGGGCGGCACGACGAGGCGTTCGCGCGCTATCAGACGTGGCTGCCGCTGATCAATCACGAGAACCGCCAGTCCGGGATCCTCACCGCGAAGGCGCTGATGCGCGCCGGCGGCGTGATCGCGTGCGAGCGGCCGCGGCACCCGATGCCGGAATTGCACCCGGACACGCGCGCGGAGCTGCTCGCGATCGCGCGCCGGCTCGATCCGCTCGTGCTGCGCTGGGCGCACTGAGCAAGTGGCGAAGGAGAAACGCAGATGAGCGACGTGATTTCACTGGGCGTGATCGGGATCGGCAAGATCGCGCGCGACCAGCATTTGCCGGCGATCGCCGCCGAACCGGGTTTCGTGCTGACCGCGTGCGCGAGCCGTCATGCGGAAGTCGACGGCGTGCGCAACTACCAGGACCTGGGCGCGCTGCTGGCCGCCGAGCCCGAGCTCGACGCCGTGTCGCTGTGCGCGCCGCCGCAGGTGCGCTACGCGCAGGCACGTGCCGCGCTCGAGGCCGGCAAGCACGTGATGCTCGAGAAGCCGCCGGGCGCGACGCTCGGCGAAGTGGCCGCGCTGGACGCGCTCGCGCGCGAACGCGGCCTCACGCTGTTCGCGACCTGGCATTCGCGCTGCGCGAGCGCGGTGGAACCGGCGCGCGCGTGGCTCGCGACGCGCACGATCCGTGCGGTCCAGGTGCGCTGGAAGGAGGACGTGCGGCGCTGGCATCCGGGCCAGCAGTGGATCTGGGAGCCCGGCGGCCTCGGCGTGTTCGATCCCGGCATCAACGCGCTGTCGATTGTTACGCGGATCCTGCCGCGCGAGCTCGTGCTGCGCGAGGCGACGCTCTACGTGCCGAGCGACGCGCAGATGCCGATCGCGGCCGACCTCGAATGCGCCGATACGCACGGCGTGCCCGTGCGCGCGGAATTCGACTGGCGGCACGGCCCCGTCGAGCAATGGGAGATCGCGGTCGACACGTCGGACGGCGTGCTCGCGATCAGCCGCGGCGGCGCGCAATTGTCGATTGCGGGCGAGCCGGTCGAGCTCGGGCCGCAGCGCGAGTACCCGGCGCTGTATGCGCAGTTCCGCGCGCTGATCGCGCGCGGCGCAAGCGACGTCGACGTGCGGCCGTTGCGGCTCGTCGCCGACGCATTCCTGTTCGGTCGGCGCGTCGGGACCGACGCGTTCGGCCGCTGACACCGTGCCGCCGCGAGCGCGACCGCGCACGACGAAACGCGCACGACGCAAGTTGAAGACCCAAGCCAACAGACAAGGAGACACCGCATGAACCGCACGACCCACACGATCCGCCGCCACACGCTGCGCGCGCTGCTGGCCGCGCTTTGCCTCGCGCCGCTCGGGATGCAGGGCGCCGCGCACGCCGACGCGCCGCTGAAGATCGGCTTCCTGGTGAAGATGCCCGAGCAGGCATGGTTCATCAACGAGCAGAACGCGGCGTCCGCGCTCGGCCAGAAGGAGAACTTCTCGGTCGTGAAGATCGGCACGCCGGACGGCGAGAAGGTGCTCGCCGCGATCGACAACCTCGGCTCGCAAGGCGCGCAGGGCTTCGTGATCTGCGCACCCGACGTGCGCCTCGGGCCGGCGATCGCGTCGCGCGCGAAACGCTACAACATGAAGTTCGTGACAGTCGACGACCAGCTCGTCGACTCGACCGGCAAGCCGCTGCCGAACGTGCCGCACCTCGGGATGTCGGCGACCAAGATCGGCAACCAGGTCGGCCAGGCGATCGCCGACGAGATGAAGCGGCGCGGCTGGAAGCCGGAGGAAGTCGGCGCGCTGCGCGTCACCAACTACGAGCTGCCGACCGCGAAGCTGCGCACCGACGGCGCGACGCAGGCGCTGCTCGCGAACGGCTTCCGCAAGGAAAACATCTTCGACGCGCCGCAGAAGACGACCGACGACGAAGGCGGCTTCAGCGCGGCAGCGCCCGTGCTCGCGCGCCATCCGAACATCAAGAAGTGGGTGGTCTACGCGCTGAACGAGGAAACCGTGCTCGGCGCGGTACGCGCGACCGAACAGCTGCACATCCCGGCCGCGGACGTGATCGGCGTCGGCATCAACGGCGCGGGCGAGGCGTTCGCCGAGTTCCAGAAGAAGGAGCCGACCGGCTTCTACGGAACGATCGCGGTCAGCTCGACGAATCACGGCAAGGACAGCACGCAGAACCTCGTCGACTGGATCCGCAACGGCAAGGCGCCGCCGGCCGACACGCAGACGAGCGGCAAGCTGATGACGCGCGCGAACTGGCAGGCCGTGCGCGCCGAACTCGGCATCTGAACGTGCGGGGCGACGACGCGATGACGATGCAGATGATGACGGCCAGTTCGCGCCACGACGACGTGGCCACGCCCGGCACCGCGCCGCCGCCGCCCGGCGGCGCGCTGCTCGCGCTCGACGGCATCACGGTGACGTTCCCGGGCGTGCGCGCGCTCGACGGCGTGTCGCTGTCGGTGCGCGCGGGCGAGGTGCACGGGCTGATGGGCGAGAACGGCGCGGGCAAGTCGACGCTGCTGAAGGTGCTGTCCGGCGTAAATCAGCCGCAGGCCGGCACGCTGACGCTGAACGGCACGGTGCAGCGCTTCGCGTCGACGCGCGCCGCGCTCGAGGCCGGCATCGCGATCATCTACCAGGAGCTGCATCTGGTACCCGAGCTGACGGTCGCCGAGAACCTGATGCTCGGCCAGCTGCCGAGCCGGCTCGGCGTGGTCGACGAGCGCACGCTTGCCGTGCGCGCGCTCGATGCGCTGGAGCGGCTCGGCGAGCACATCGATCCGGACATCCCGGTGAAGTATTTGTCGATCGGCCAGCGCCAGATGATCGAGATCGGCAAGGCGCTGATGCGCGACGCGCGCGTGATCGCGTTCGACGAGCCGACGAGCTCGCTGTCCGCGCGCGAGACGACGCAGCTGTTCCGCATCATCCGTTCGCTGCGTGCCGAGGGACGCGCGATCATCTACGTCACGCACCGGATGGAGGAAGTCGACGCGCTGTGCGATCGCGTGACGGTGTTCCGCGACGGCCGCCGGATCGAGACGTTCGAATCGGTCGCCGACCTTGATCGCGACCGGCTGATCGGCTGCATGGTCGGCCGCTCGATCGAGGACGTGTACGGCTACCGGCCGCGCACGGCCGGCGACGTGCTGATCGAGGCGAAGGGGCTCGTCGGGCCCGGCCTGTCCGAGCCGGTGTCGTTCGCCGCGCGGCGCGGCGAGATCGTCGGCTTCTTCGGGCTCGTCGGCGCGGGCCGCTCGGAGCTGATGAAGCTGCTGTACGGCGCGGCGCGGCCCACGGGCGGGCATGTCGAGCTGGGCGGCAAGCGCGTGGCGTTCGCGAGCCCGCGGCACGCGGTGCGCGCCGGCATCGCGCTGTGCCCCGAGGACCGCAAGCAGGAAGGCATCGTCGCGATCGCGTCGGTGGCCGACAACCTGAACATCAGCGCGCGCCGTCATTTCAGCCCGGCGCGCGTGCTGCTCGACGCGCGGCGCGAACGCGAGCTGGCGCAGCAATACATCGAGCGGCTCGCGATCAAGACCCGCGACGGCGAGACGCCGATCGGCGCGCTGTCGGGCGGCAACCAGCAGAAGGTCGTGCTCGCGCGCTGGCTGGCCGAGCGCATCGACGTGTTCCTGATGGACGAGCCGACGCGCGGCATCGACGTCGGCGCGCGCGCGGAAATCTACAACCTGTTCTACGAACTCGCGGAAGCGGGCCGCACGGTGATCATCGTGTCGAGCGATCTGGCCGAGGTGATCGGCGTGGCGGACCGCGTCATCGTGATGAAGGAAGGACGGATCGCGGGCGAGGTCGCGAAGGCGCAGGCGACACCCGACGCGCTGATCAAGCTCGCGCTGCCGCGCTAGCGGCCTGCAGTCAACCGGAAAGCAAACGTTATGAGCCAGGCAATGCAACCCCAACGCACTTCCCCGTCCCCCGATGCCGCAGCCGCGCCCGCGCGAGCGCGCGGCGGCGTGTGGCAACTGATCAACCGCTCCGGCATCGTGATGGTGTTTCTCGTGCTGTTCGCGACGCTGTCGCTGACCGTGCCGGACTTCCTCACGCCGCGCAACATCCAGGGCCTGCTGCTGTCGGTCACGCTGATCGGCTCGATCGCGGTGACGATGATGTTCGTGCTCGCGCTCGGCGAAGTCGACCTGTCGGTCGCGTCGATCGTCGCGTTCTCGGGCGTCGTCGCGTCGACGCTGATCACCGCGACGCACAGCGTCGTGCTCGGCATCGCCGCCGGCGTGCTCGCGGGCGGCGCGGTCGGGCTCGTGAACGGCGTGCTGATCGCGCGCTGGCGGATCAACTCGCTGATCGTCACGCTCGCGATGATGGAAGTCGTGCGCGGGCTCGCGTTCATCACGTCGAACGGCGACGCGGTGATGATCTCCGAGGAGCGCTTCTTCGATCTCGGCGGCGGGTCGTTCCTCGGCATCTCGTATCCGATCTGGAGCAACATCGTCGGCTTCGTCGTGTTCGGCTTCCTGTTGCGCAAGACCGTGTTCGGCAAGAACGTGCTGGCGGTCGGCGGCAACGGCGAGGCCGCGCTGCTCGCGGGGCTGCCGGTGATGCGCATCAAGATCGCGGTGTTCGTGCTGCAGGGCCTCGTGACCGGCTTCGCCGGCGTGATGCTCGCGTCGCGGATGAGCCTCGGCGACCCGAAGACGTCGGTCGGTCTCGAACTCGGCGTGATCTCCGCGTGCGTGCTCGGCGGCGTGTCGCTGACGGGCGGCGTCGCGACGATCTCCGGCGTGCTGGTCGGCGTGCTGATCATGGGCTCCGTGCAGGATGCGATGAGCCTCTTGAACGTGCCGACCTTTTACCAATATCTGATACGCGGCGGAATTCTGTTGCTCGCGGTGCTGTTCGACCAGTATCGTCGCAACCAGCGGCGCGCGATGAAGATCTGACCCTGACGCACGCGCGGCCGCCTGCGAATGCGAAAGACATCGGGAGACGGCATGCAACAGACTCATCCGGGCACGGCGGCGGCGCTGCTGGTCGACAGCAGCAACACGCTCGGCGAAGGCGCGACGTGGTGCGACGCGACGCACGCGCTGTACTGGACGGACATCGAAGGCGCGCGGCTGTGGCGCTGCCGTGCGGACGGCTCGGACCTCGCGCAGTGGCCGATGCCCGAACGGCTCGCGTGCTTCGCGCTCACGCATGATCCCGACGTGCTGCTGGTCGGGCTTGCGACGCATCTCGCGTTCTTCGATCTGCGCAGCGGCGAATTCACGCGGATCGTCGACGTCGAACCCGACCTGCCGACGCGGCTGAACGACGGCCGCTGCGATCCGTTCGGCGCGTTCGTGTTCGGGATGAAGGACGAAGGCGGCGATCCGCCGCGCGCGGTCGGCGGCTTCTACCGGCTCAATCCGGACCTCACGCTCGAACGGCTTGCATTGCCGGCGGCCGCGATCGCGAACAGCATCGCGTTCTCGCCGGACGGCGCGAAGATGCATTTCTGCGATTCGATGGTGCGCGAGATTCTCGTCTGCGATTACCGCGCGGGCGGCGACGTGGCCAACGTGCGGCCGTTCGCGCGACTGACCGATGCTGATGGCGACCCGGACGGCTCGACGATGGATCGCGACGGCGGGCTGTGGAACGCGCAATGGGGCGGCCGGCGCGTGGTGCGTTACGGGCCGGACGGCATCGAGACGGACCGCGTGGCCGTGCCGACCGCGCAGCCGAGCTGCGTCGCAATCGACGGTGAAGGCCGCTTGTACGTGACGAGCGCGCGCGTCGGGTTGGGCGACGACGCGCTGGCGAGCGATGCCGATGCCGGCGGCGTGTTCGTCGCGCAAACGCGCCATGCGGGGCTGCCGACCGCGCGATTCGCAGGCGCGCCGCGCAACTGATCGCGCATTCGCGCACTGCAAGGATCCCGTTCATGGGATGCCGCTGACGCGGCGGCGTCGCGTTCAGGCCCGCGGTTTGCCGCGCTTGCGTGCGCGCGCCGTGCCGTTCCGGCTTCGCGGAACGCCCGTTCCGCCGCCGACCTGCTGGTAAGATGGCCCGCAATCCCATCCCGCCCGCACCATGAGCTCCACCCCGACCAAGCCCGCGAACCCGAAAAACGCCGCGAAGAACGCTGCCCGCGCGACGGGCGACAAGCCGAAGGCGCGCGTGCAACAGCGCCTGACCTACGTGATCGGCGGCCTCGACCGGCTGCTGCGCCGTCACATGACCGACGCGCTCGCGCCGCTCGGCATCACGCTCGCGCAATACACGGCGCTGTCGGTGCTCGAGGCGCGCGGCGCCTCGTCGAACGCGCAGCTGGCCGAGCGCTCGTGGATCACGCCGCAATCGGCGAACGAGGTGATGAGCGTGATGGCCGCCCGCGGTTTCGTCACGCGCGAGGCCGACCCGTCGCACGGCCGCATCATCCTGCTGACGCTGACCGACGCAGGCGCGGCGATGTTGCGTGAATGCGAAGGCGTGCTGCGCCCGCTCGAGGCGCGCATGCTCGGCGACATCTCCGCCGACGACGCCGCGCACGTGCAGCGCGCGCTCGAACTGTTCTCGCGCAACCTGCGCGGCTGATCCGTTTCCGGACCTGACGGCGCGGGCCCGTGCGGCCCGCGTTGGCCGTGCACGCGCCGTCGCCGGTCGCCCGACCGTGCCCCGATTCCGTCGTCACCGCCGCTTTCCGCTCCGGGTTTACACCGGCGCTCATGCCGCTTGCAATATCAGGTAGCCTGATATTAAATGAAGCCGTCCGCAGCAGGAATGCTGCGCACCGAATCGCACAGGAACGAACGACAGGAACAGACATGAGCAAGTACGACAACCGCTGGCAGACCGTGAAAGTGAACGTGGAGGCCGGCATCGCGTGGGTCACGCTGAACCGCCCCGAGAAGCGCAATGCGATGAGCCCGACGCTGAACCGGGAGATGCTGGAGGTCCTCGACGCGGTCGAGTTCGACGACGAGGCGAAGGTGCTGGTGCTGACCGGCGCGGGCGCCGCGTGGACGGCCGGCATGGATCTGAAGGAATATTTCCGCGAGATCGACGGCGGCTCCGACGCGCTGCAGGAAAAGGTGCGGCGCGACGCGTCGGAATGGCAGTGGCGCCGCCTGCGGATGTACAACAAGCCGACGATCGCGATGGTGAACGGCTGGTGCTTCGGCGGCGGGTTCTCGCCGCTCGTCGCCTGCGACCTCGCGATCGCGGCGGACGAAGCGGTGTTCGGGCTGTCGGAGATCAACTGGGGCATCCCGCCGGGCAACCTCGTCAGCAAGGCGATGGCCGACACGGTCGGGCACCGCCGCGCGCTGCACTACATCATGACCGGCGATACGTTCACCGGCGTGGAAGCGGCTGAAATGGGCCTCGTGAACAGCAGCGTGCCGCTGGCCGGCCTGCGCGACGCGACGATCGCGCTCGCCGCGCGGCTGATGGACAAGAACCCGGTCGTGCTGCGCGCCGCGAAGCACGGCTTCAAGCGCTCGCGCGAACTCACGTGGGAGCAGTGCGAGGATTACCTGTATGCGAAGCTCGACCAGGCGCAGCTGCGCGATCCGGAGCGCGGCCGCGAGCAGGGGCTGAAGCAGTTCCTCGACGACAAGACGATCAAGCCGGGCCTGCAGGCATACAAGCGCTGATACAGGCGCCGAAGCAATCGCCAACGCAGCCGCAAGAGACAGGCAAGGCAGGAGACGACATGACCGACAGACGGATGCTGATCGCGGGCGAGTGGTGCACCGCCCGCGACGGCCGAACCTTCGACCGATTCAACCCCGCGACGGGCGCGCTTGCGTCGCGCGCGCCGGCGGCCGGCCCGGTCGATGCCGACGCGGCGATCGACGCCGCGCACCGCGCATTCCCCGCGTGGGCGGCGCTCGCGCCGACCGAACGGCGCCGCCGGCTGCTGAAGGCGGCCGACCTGATGGACGCGCGCATCGACGAGATCATCGCGACCGGCGTCGCCGAAACTGGCGCGACGCCCGGCTGGCTCGGCTTCAACGTGACGCTCGCGGCGAACATGCTGCGCGAGGCCGCGTCGATGACGACGCAGATCGACGGCGACGTGATCCCGTCCGACGTGCCCGGCAATCTGGCGCTCGCGATGCGCGTGCCGTGCGGCGTCGTGCTCGGCATCGCGCCGTGGAACGCGCCGGTGATCCTCGGCACGCGCGCGCTGGCGATGCCGCTCGCGTGCGGCAACACCGTCGTGCTGAAGGCGTCCGAGGCGTGCCCGGGCGTGCACGCGCTGATCGGCGCGGTGCTGGACGAAGCGGGGCTCGGCGCGGGCGTGGTCAACGTGATCACGCACGCGGCGGCCGATGCACCCGCACTCGTCGAGCGGCTGATCGCGCATCCGCACGTGAAGCGGATCAACTTCACCGGGTCCACGCACGTCGGGCGCATCATCGCGCGCCACGCGGCCGCGCACCTGAAACCCGTGCTGCTCGAACTGGGCGGCAAGGCGCCGGTGCTCGTGCTCGACGATGCCGATCTCGATGCGGCCGTCGACGCGATCGCATTCGGCGCATTCTTCAACCAGGGGCAGATCTGCATGTCGACCGAGCGCGTGATCGCCGCGCGACCGATCGCCGATGCGCTCGTCGAACGGCTCGCCGCGAAGGCGCGCACGCTGGCCGCCGGCGATCCGCTGGCCGGCCTCCCGCTCGGTACGATGGTCGATGCGGCGGCCGCCGCGCGTGCCGCGTCGCTCGTCGAGGATGCGCGTGCGCACGGCGCGCGCCTGCCGCTCGGTTGCCGGATCGAGGGCGCGACGATGCAGCCCGCGATCGTCGACGGCGTCACGCACGACATGCGGCTCTATCGCGAGGAATCGTTCGCGCCGGTGGTCGCAATCATGCGCGCGGACAGCGACGACGAAGCGGTCGCGCTCGCGAACGACAGCGAGTTCGGGCTGTCGGCGAGCGTGTTCAGCCGCGACATCGCACGGGCGATGACGGTCGCGCGCCGGATCGTATCGGGGATCTGCCACATCAACGGGCCGACCGTGCACGACGAGGCGCAGATGCCGTTCGGCGGCACGAAGGCGAGCGGCTACGGTCGCTTCGGCAGCCGCGCGTCGATCGCCGAATTCACCGAGCTGCGCTGGATCACCGTGCAGACCACGCCGCGTCATTACCCGATATGAGCGAGCCGACGATGAATGTTGCGACGCCCGCCAGCGGGCAGGTAAATGAAACGGGCGGCGTGCGTTATCGCGCGGCGGCCGTCGCGGTCGGCGCGGCCGAGATTCGCCGCGCGGACAACGGCGCGTGGTACCTGCGCTCGCGCGAACCGCTCGGCGACTACCCGACGCGCGTGACCGACTGCCTCGTGCGCGGCGCGCAAGCGCACCCCGACCGCGTACTGGCGGCACGCCGCGGTGCCGACGGCCGCTGGATCGCGCTCACCTATGCGCAGATGCTGGAACGCGCCCGCGCGATTGGACAGGGCCTCGTCGATCTCGGGCTGTCGGTCGAGCGTCCGCTCGCGGTGCTGTCCGGCAACGATCTCGAGCATCTGCAGCTGATGTTCGCGGCGATGCTGGCCGGCGTGCCGTACTCGCCGATCTCGCCCGCGTATTCGCTGGTGTCGACCGACTACGGCAAGCTGCGTCACACGCTCGGCGTGCTGCGGCCGGGCGCGGTATTCGTCGCGGAACGCGCGCCGTTCGCGCGTGCGCTCGACGCGACGTTGCCGGCCGATGCGGCGCTGATCGTCGCGCAGGATGCGGACGTCGACGCCGAAGGGCGAGCGGTGCCGCTGTCGCGCCTGCTCGCCACCGTGCCGCGCACGATCGATGAAATCCATGCGGCGCTCGGCCCCGACCATCTCGCGAAGATCCTGTTTACGTCGGGTTCGACGAAGCAGCCGAAGGCCGTGCCGACCACGCACCGGATGCTGTGCAGCAACCAGCAGATGCTGCGCCAGACGATGCCCGAGCTGACGCGCGAGCCGCCGGTGCTGGTCGACTGGCTGCCGTGGAATCACACGTTCGGCGGCAGTCACAACCTCGGCATCGCGCTGTACAACGGCGGTTCGCTGTACATCGACGACGGCCGCCCGGTGCCGGGCCGCTTCGACGAAACCGTGCGCAACCTGCGCGAGATCGCGCCGACGATCTACTTCAACGTGCCGAAAGGCTGGGAAGAACTGACCGCCGCGCTCGAACGCGATTCGGCGTTGCGCGACACGTTCTTCTCGCGCGTGAAGCTGTACTTCTTCGGCGGCGCGGGGCTGTCGCAGGCCGCGTGGGACCGGCTCGACCGCGTGACCGAAGCGCATTGCGGCGAGCGCATCCGGATCATGGCCGGCCTCGGGATGACGGAGGCGTCGCCGTCGTGCCTGTTCACGACGGGGCCGCTGATGCGCGCCGGCTATATCGGCCTGCCCGCGCCTGGCTGCGACGCGAAGCTCGTGCCGTGCGGCGACAAGCTCGAGCTGCGTTTCAAGGGGCCGAACGTGATGCGCGGCTACTGGCACGCGGACGTCGATCCGCGCGACGTGTTCGACGACGAAGGCTATTACCGCAGCGGCGATGCGGGGGTCTTCGCCGATCCGCAGCGGCCGGAACTCGGGCTGCTGTTCGACGGCCGGCTCACCGAGGATTTCAAGCTGAGCAGCGGCACCTTCGTCAGCGTCGGGCCGTTGCGCGCGAACGCGGTGTCGAGCGGCGCGCCGTACGTGCAGGACGTGGTCGTCACCGGCATCGATCGCGACGACATCGGCCTGCTGGTGTTTCCGCGCGTCGAAGCGTGCCGCGCGCTGGCGGGGCTCGCGGCCGATGCGTCCGTGACCGACGTGCTGCGCGCGCCGGTCGTGCGCGCGGCGTTCGCGGCATGGCTTGCCGTGCTGAACCGGCATGCGAGCGGCGGCTCGACGTTCGTCGCGCGCATCCGGCTGATCGATACGCCGCCTTCGCTCGATCTCGGCGAAGTGACCGACAAGGGTTCGCTGAACCAGGCGGCCGTGCAGAAGCATCGCGCGGCGACGATCGACGCGCTGTACGACCCGGCGCGACGCGATCCCGACGTGATTTACGCGTAAGCAGAAGCAGACCGAAGCAAACCGAAGCAAGCAGGCACGACGACCGGCCGGTCACGATACCGGCAGGCATTCTTGCGGCCAGCGAATCAGGCTGCCTGATAAGGGAGGCCGTTCGGACGACACCGCGCGCGCCGCTCCGCCACTGGCCGGCGGCGGCGCGCGGCGGCCGTTGCAGGGCCGACGACTACAAGACATGGGATTGGAGACAGACACGATGAACACTTACGTTGCCGAAAAACCCACGGTCGCGACCACGCTCGCGCTGTGTTTCGCGATCGCCCTTCTCGAAGGGCTCGACCTGCAGTCGGTCGGCGTCGCCGCGCCGCGCATGGCGCGCGAATTCGGGTTGAGCGTGTCGCAGATGGGCATCGCGTTCAGCGCGGGCACCTTCGGGCTGCTGCCGGGCGCGATGCTCGGCGGGCGGCTCGCCGACCGGATCGGCCGCAAGCGCGTGCTGATCGCGTCGGCCGTGCTGTTCGGGCTGCTGTCGATCGCCACCGCGCAGGTCTCGACCTTCGCGATGCTCGTCGTCGTGCGCGTGCTGACCGGCATCGGCCTCGGCGGCGCGATGCCGAACCTGATCGCGCTGTCGTCCGAAGCGGTCGAGCCGCGCTCGCGCAGCAGCGCGGTGGCGACGATGTACTGCGGCATCCCGTTCGGCGGCGTGATCGCGTCGCTGATCGGCGTGCTGCTCGCCGGCGACACCGAATGGCGGCACATCTTCTACGTCGGCGGCGTGGGGCCGCTGCTGCTCGTGCCGCTGCTGGTGTGGTTCCTGCCGGAATCGCGCGCGTATCTCGACGTCGCCGGCACGCCGGCCGCGCGCACGAGCGTCGCGCGCACGCTGTTCGGCGACGGCCGCACGACGTCGACGGTCGCGCTGTGGATCAGCTACTTCTGCACGCTGATCGTCCTCTACTTCCTGCTGAACTGGCTGCCGTCGCTGATGGCCTCGCGCGGGCTCGATCGCGCGCACGTCGGCCTCGTGCAGATCGCGTTCAACGTCGGCGCGGGGCTCGGCGCGCTCGGCATCGGCGCGGCGCTCGACCGGATGCGCGCGTCGCGCGTGGTTGGCGGCATGTACGTCGGGATCGTGCTGTCGCTCGCCGCGCTCGCGGCCGCGCCGGGCTTCGCGTCGCTCGCGGCAGCCGCGTTCGCGGCCGGGATGTTCGTGGTCGGCGGGCAGTCGGTGCTGTATGCGCTCGCGGCGATCTATTACCCGACCGCGATGCGCGGCACGGGCGTCGGCGCGGCGGTGGCCGTCGGCCGGCTCGGTTCCGTCGTCGGGCCGCTCGCGGCCGCGACGCTGCTGGCCGCCGGCCGCAGCGCGCCCGTCGTGATCGGCGCCAGCATCCCCGTCACGCTCGTCGCGGCCTTCGCCGCATTCGTGCTGATTCGCCGCCCGCAAGCCGGCGACTGAGCTTTCGTTTTTTTCGATGCGCGCCGTCAGAGCGCGCGATTCAACACGGTCTGGAGACGCAACGACATGAAGACGAAGACAAGGAACGGCCTGCTGGCCGCCGGCGCGTGCTGCGCGCTCGCCGCGCCGGGCGCGCACGCGCAGTCGAGCGTGACGCTGTACGGGATCATCGATACGGGCGTCGAGTTCGTGTCGCACGCGAACGCGGCCGGCGACCATGTCGTGCGCATGCCGGGCGTGACGGGCGAGCTGCCGTCGCGCTGGGGCCTGCGCGGCACCGAGGATCTCGGCGGCGGCTACCAGGCGGTATTCACGCTCGAAAGCGGCTTCAACGTGCGCGGCGGCGATCTCGGCCAGGGCGGCCGGCTGTTCGGGCGGCAGGCGTTCGTCGGGCTGAAGAGCGGCTTCGGCACGCTCGCGTTCGGCCGCCAGTACACGATGACCTATCTCGCGCTGCAGGGCGCGGACATCATCGGCCCCGACATCTACGGGCTCGGCTCGTTCGACGCGTACGTGCCGAACGGCCGCGCCGACAACGCGGTGACCTACGTCGGCACCTATCGCGGCGTGACGCTCGGCGCCGCGTATTCGTTCGGCCGCGACGGCGCGGGCACCGGCAACTCGCCGGGGCAGGGCACCTGCGCGGGGCAGGTGCCGGGCGATGCCGTCCAGTGCCGCAACTGGTCGGTGATGCTCAAGTACGACAGCGCGTATTTCGGTGCGGCGGCGTCGTACGAGGAGCAGCGCGGCGGCACCGGCGCGGCCGCGAACTTCTTCGATGGCGTGGCGCCCGTTCCTTTCACGAGCAGCGGCGGCAAGGACGCGCGCACGCACGTGAGCGCGTATGCGCAGGCGGCGGGCGCGCGGATCGGCGCGGGCTGGATCGGGCGGCGCGTGTCGACCGGTTCGCCGGTCGCGCCGGGCGCGCATTCGGACCTGTTCTTCGTTGGCGCGTCGTATGCGGTGAAGCCCGATTTCGTCGTCGACGGCGAAGGCTACCGGATCGTCAACAGCGCGCACGACACGCGCGCGACGATGGCCACGCTGCGCGCGACCTATCTGCTGAGCAAGCGCACGGCCGTCTACGCGCAATCGTCGTATCTGTGGAACAGCGCGCATGCACGCTACGCGGTCAGCGGCGGCGGGCCCGGCACGACACCCGGCGCAGGGATGGGGCAGCTCGGCGCGATGGTCGGCGTGCGGCACATGTTCTGATCCGGCAGCCAGACGAACGGGAGCTATCTTGAACAGGAAATCTGCATTCCTCTGTATTGCGCCGCTGTCCGCGGCGGCCATGCTCGCCGGCTGCGGCGGCGACGATTCGGTCAGCGCCACGCCGACGCACCTGAGCGCCGCGACGCCGGCCGCGATGGCGCAGACGTGCGACGCGCTCGCCGCGAAGCTCGCGTATGCGAACACGTCGTTCACGTCGGTGACGACCGCGGCCGCCGGCGCGCTGACGGTGGCCGGCAAGCCGATCGCCGAGCACTGCGTGATCGAAGGGAAGATGAACGAGCGCGTGAGCGCGGTGGACGGCAACACCTATGCGATCGGCTTCGAGATGCGCTTGCCGAAAGCGTGGAACGGTCGCTTCTTCTACCAGGCGAACGGCGGGCTCGACGGCAACGTCGTGACCGCGACCGGCGAGGTCGGCGGCGGCGGGCCGCTGACCGATGCGCTGAACATGGGCTTCGCGGTGATCAGCTCGGATTCCGGGCACAGCGCCGCGCAGAACCCGCTGTTCGGCCTCGATCCGCAGGCGCGGCTCGATTACGGCTACGGCGCGGTCGACGCGCTCACGCCGATGGCGAAGCAGGTGATCCGGCTCGCATACGGGAAGACGCCCGACCGCAGCTATTTCGGCGGCTGCTCGAACGGCGGCCGGCACGCGATGGTCACGGCCGTGCGCAACGCGGGCGACTACGACGGGATCATCGCGGGCGATCCGGGCTTCCATCTGCCGAAGGCGGCGATCGGCGAGATGTACGGCGCACAGCAGTTCGCGAAGATCGCGTCGGCGACCGGGACGAACGGGCTACCCGACATCCGCAGCGGCTTCACCGATGCGGAGCGCCGGTTCGTCGGCGCGACGATTCTCGACAAGTGCGATGCGCTCGATGGCGTGGCCGACGGGATGGTGCAGGACGTCGCCGCGTGCCAGGCGCATTTCAGCGTCGAGACGGACATTCCGACCTGCGCGAACGCCACGCGCACCGGCGCGTGCCTCACGACCGCGCAGAAGAGCGCGCTCGAGAACGTGTTCGCGGGCGCGCGCAACAGCGCGGGCACGGCGCTCTATGCGAGTTTTCCGTACGATCCGGGCATCTCGGGCCCCGGCTGGGCCGCATGGAAACAGTCGAATTCGGTCATGCTCGACCCGGCCGCGATGGCGTTCACGTTCATGACGCCGCCGAAAACCGCCGCGACGCTCGCGAACCTCGCCGGCTTCGCGCTCGGCTTCGACATGGACAACGACGCGCCGGCGATCTTCGCGACGAACGGCGTGTACACGCAATCGTCGTGGTCGTTCATGACGCCGCCCGACGAGACCAACCTGTCCGCGCTGAAATCGCGCGGCGCGAAGCTGCTCGTCTATCACGGCACCGGCGACCCGGTGTTCTCGTTCAACGACACGAGCGACTGGTACGGGCGGCTCGCGCAGGCGAACGGCGGCGACGCGTCGGGCTTCGCGCGCTTCTATCCGGTGCCGGGCATGAACCACTGCTCGGGCGGGCCGGCGGCCGACCAGTTCGACATGCTGACGCCGCTCGTCGCGTGGGTCGAGCAGGGGCAGGCGCCCGCGGCGATCGTCGCCACGGCGCGCGACACGACGAACGCGGTGCCGAACGCGGACGTGCCGACGTCGTGGGGCGCGGGACGCACGCGGCCGTTGTGCCCGTATCCGCAGGTCGCGCGCTACAACGGCTCGGGCGACGTGAATTCGGCGGCGAGCTTCAGTTGTCGATGATGTAGGGAAGGGGGATGTACCGACGCGCGGAAGCTTCGGTACATTCGCCGCTGTTCGGCGGCGGATGGCGCGAGCGTGCCGGTCCGTCCGGATGGAAACGGCGGTGCGCCGCGCACGATGATCGAGTTTGGGGCCCGACGTGGCATCCGGGGATACACTGTGGCGCTTTCGCGTCGGCGAGACACGTCCCGGCCGACGTGCGCCGCCAGGTATCTTTCCTCTGATTCGACCATGCAAACCGTAGCGGTACTCGACTTCGAAACAACCGGGCTTTCTCCGAACATGGGCGACAGGGCAACCGAGATCGCCGTGATCCTGCTGCGCGACGGCCAGATCGTCGACCGCTACCAGAGCCTCATGAACGCGGGACGCCGCATTCCGTCCGACATCGTCGCGCTCACGGGGATCACGAACGACATGATCGCGTCGGCACCGCCGGTGTCGAAGGTCATGAAGGAAGCCGCGGCATTCGTCGGCAGCCATCCCGTCGTCGCGCACAACGCCGGCTTCGACAAGCGGTTCTGGCAGGCCGAACTCGGGATGCTCGGGATGGCGGCCGAGCATGCGTTCGCATGCACGATGCTCGTCGCGCGGCGCCTCTACCCGCACGCGCAAAGTCACCGGCTGTCGAGCCTGGCCGACATGCTGCGCTTGCCGCAGACGGGCCGTGCCCACCGCGCGATGGTCGACGCGGAGATCGCGAGCCATCTGTGGTGCCGGATGCAGCGCGACATCGGCGAGACTTACGGGTTGCGGCAGGTCGATCACGGGCTCATGTCGCGATTGCAGACGACGAGCAAGGCGAAGGTCGCGACGTTTTTCGGTTCATTGGCTGCCGACAGGCGCTGACGTTCGAGCGTCACTCGCCGGGATCCACCGGCACCTCGAGCCCGACCTTCACGCGGCTCATGCTCACCAGCGTCTTGAAGCGCTTCACGTTGTTGTTCGCGAAGAACAGCTCGCGCGTGAGCGCGTTGTACTGATCCATGTTGCGCACGGCGAGGATCAGCACGAAATCCCATTCCCCGGTCACGTAGTAGCACTGCTGGATCTGCGGGCACCGCTCGAAGGTCCGCTTCATCGCGTCGAGCTGGTCGATCTGCTCGCGCTCGACCTCCACGTTCACGACGATCGTCAGCGGATGATCGACCTTCTCCGGCGCGACGACCGCCGTGTAGCGCTCGATCACGCCGTCTTCCGCGAGCCGCCGCAGGCGGCGGTTCACGGCGGCGGTCGACAGGTTCACGCGGGCGCCGAGTTCGGTCTGCGGCGTGTGCGCGTCGCGCTGGACTTCCATCAGCAGCTTGCGATCGAATGCATCGAGTGGGGTGGGCATGATGGTGCGGCAGCCTCGAAAGAATGAGAAATTTTTGCGTCCGGAGCGCCGATTTGGCGATTTTGTTGACCGGGATGCGCAATATTATTTTTCGGACCGACGGCGTGCGCAACCCGTATGCGCCCGCACCGCATCCACCGCCGGGCCGCCCGCGCGGCCCATTTCCGGAGCCCTTCCCGCCATGCTGATCGCCAATCCCCGCGCGTCGCGCACCGACTATCCCGACACGCTGCGCCGCATCATGAACATCGCCGCGGCAGACGAGAGCGGCGCGTGGCTCGCGCACTGGCCGCTCGTCGGCGCGGCCCGCACGCCGTTGCGTGCGCTGCCCGATCTGGCCGCGCGGCTCGGCGTCGCGAGCATCAGCGTGAAGGACGAAGCGTGCCGTTCGCCGCTCGGCAGCTTCAAGGCGCTCGGCGCGCCGATCGCGCTGATGCGGCTCGTGAAGCGGTTGCGGCGCAACGAGGCGCTCGATCCGCAGGGGCTCGTCACGGGCCGCTACGCGGCGTCGCTGGCCGACCTGACGGTGATCAGCGCAACCGACGGCAATCACGGCCGCGCATTGGCTGCAGCCGCGCGCGCGATCGGCTGCCGCTGCGTGATCGTGCTGCACGCGCACGTCGACGCGGAGCGCGAGCATGCGATCGCCGCGCACGGCGCACGGATCGTGCGGATCGCCGGCAACTACGACGAATCGGTCGTGCACGCCGCGCAGCTCGCGGACGCGAACGGCTGGCACGTGGTGTCGGATACGTCGTACGACGGCTACGAGGCGATTCCGCGCGACGTGATGCAGGGCTACGGCGTGATCGCGGCCGAGGCGCTCGCGCAGGCGGCGGGAGAGGGCAACCTCGGCGATGGCGATGGCGATGGCGATGGCGATGGCAGCGGCAGCGGCAGCGGCGATAACCGGCCGTTCACGCACGTGTTCCTGCAGGGCGGCGTCGGCGGCCTTGCGGCCGGTGTCGCGAGCTATCTGTGGGAGCATGCCGGCGCACGGCGGCCGCATTTCATCGTCGTCGAGCCGCGCCAGGCCGATTGCCTGTACCAGAGCGCGCTCGCCGGGCGCGCGACGAAGGCGACCGGCAGCGTCGACTCGGTGATGGCGGGGCTCGCGTGCGGCGAGGCGTCGCCGCTCGCGTGGGACTTTCTCGAGCCGAGCATCGATCACTTCATGCTGATCGACGACGACGACGCGGTGCAGGCGATGCGCGCGCTGGCCGCCGGCAGCGAACGCGACGTGCCGTTCGTGTCCGGCGAGTCGGGCGCGGCGGGCATCGCGGGGCTGACCGTGCTGATGCGCGACCCGGCGCTGGCGCGGCAGGCGGGGCTCGACGCGAACGCGCGCGTGCTGGCGATCAACACGGAAGGCGCGACCGCACCGAGCGTCTACCGGCAGTGTGTCGGCGAGGCGGCCGACGCGGTGCTGGCGCGCCAGCGCGACTGGCTGACGCGGACCCGCGCGGCAGCGGAAGCCTGAGCGACCCGAACGACCTGACGACCGACGAGGCAAGCACGATGGACGCACTGGACGCAATGGCGGAAAGCACGCTGCAGGGCCGGCTGAAAACCTGGCGCCGGCATCTGCACCAGCACCCGGAGACGGGTTTCGAGGAAGTGAACACGTCGGACTACGTCGCGCGGATCCTGACGACGCTCGGGCTCGACGTGCAGCGCGGGATCGGCGGCACGGGGCTGGTGGCGAACCTGACGGTCGGCACCGGCACGCGCGCGATCGGCATCCGCGCGGACATGGACGCGCTGAACATCGCCGAGCACGCGCCGGGCCGCGAACATGCGTCGCGCACGCCGGGCAAGATGCACGCGTGCGGGCACGACGGCCACATGTCGATGGTGCTCGGCGCCGCGCAACTGCTGGCCGAGCGCAAGGACTTCGACGGCACGGTGCGCTTCATCTTCCAGCCGGCCGAGGAACATGGCCGCGGCGCGAAGGCGATGATGGCCGACGGGCTGTTCGAGCGTTTCCCGGTCGATGCGATCTTCGGCGCGCACAACATGCCGGGCATGCGCGCCGGCACGTTCGCGACGCGCGCGGGCGGCATCATGGCGAGCGAGGACAACTTCGTGATCCGGATCGACGGGCGCGGCACGCATGCGGCGCGCCCGCACATGGGCATCGATCCGATCGTGATCGGCTCGCAGATCGTGCTCGCGCTGCAGACGATCGTGTCGCGCAATCTCGATCCGGGCCGGCAGGCGGTGATCTCGTGCACGGAGTTCATCACCGACGGGCTGCGCAACGTGCTGCCGTCGACGGTGACGATCAAGGGCGACACGCGCAGCTATGCGCGCGACGTGCAAACGCTGCTCGAAACGCGGATGCGCGAGATCAGCGAAGGGATCTGCCGCACGCACGGTGCGGCGTGCACGTTCGAATACACGCACGAGTTCGCGCCGACGGTGAATTCCCCGGAATGGGTCGACACGGCCGTGCAGGCTGCGACGCACGTCGCGGGCGCCGACGCGGTGAACGCCGACGTGCAGCCGATGATGATCTCGGAAGACTTCGGCGCGTTCCTGCAGGCGGTGCCCGGCAACTTCGTGTTCATCGGCAACGGCGAAGCGGCCGCGCGCGGCGGGGTGCCGCTGCACAACGCGGCGTACGATTTCAACGACGAGATTCTGCCGGTCGGCGCGCGGTATTTCGCGGAGGTGGCGCGGCGGGCGTTGAAGGCGGCGTAGCAGGCCTCCGACGGTCTGTTCGCAGGCACCCGCTACGCGTCCGGTTCGCCCGGCAGGCCGTTACGCTTCGGCCGCCCGCCTGGCCGACACGTCGGCCGTGCCGGTGCGATCGAGAATCGCCAGCACTTCGCGCGCGGTGTTCTCCGAATGGCTGCGCAGCACCTGCGGCAGCCGCGCGTGGTCGGGATCGGCGAGCGCGGCCATGATCGCTTCGTGCTCGTGCAGCGATTCGGCCCAGCGCAGCGTGTCCGCGTTCGCGGCGCCGCGCGCGCGGTGCACCTTCGACATCAGCGACGCATAGATGCCCGACAGCACGGGGTTGCCGGCCGCGTCGATGATCATCTGATGAATCTGCTGGTTCAGCCGGAAATACTCGACCCGCTTGCCGGCCTCGTGACACTCGACCATCCGCCGGTGCTTCGCCTGCAGCGCGGCGAGCGTCGACGTGCCGATCCGCTTGCGCAGCAATTCGCCCGCCATCGCCTCGAGCCCGTGCAGCAGCTCGAACGTCGACACGAGATCGTCGACGTCGATCGACGCGACGCGATAGCCGATGTACTGGCGATGCGTGACGGCGCCTTCCGCGACGAGCACCTTCAGCGCTTCGCGCAGCGGCGTCTTCGACACGTCGAACGCGAGGCTCAGTTCCTTTTCGTCGATCCGCGCGCCGGGCGGCAGTTCGCCCTCGTCGATCATCACGCGCAGGCGCGCGGCGATCTCCGCGGCCATGCCGCGCGTGCGCAGAAGCAGGGGATTGCGGGGTGTCTGGCTCATGATGGCGCAAGCTTATCACGATATCGGGGCTTACCCTGCACCACGATAGTGATAAAACAAATTCAATTAAACCAAGCGTTTACGATAACGGTAATTATAAATTTCTAATCCTATACTCGGCTCAACGTTGCGCGACGTCCTGACCATCCTCGTTCATCCCTGGAGTCCGTTCATGTCTTCAACCTCCGGTGTCGCTGCCCTGACGGTCGGCAAGTCCGCCGTCCGCTGGAAGATATTCGTCGTCATGCTGAGCCTCATCGCGATCAACTACGTCGATCGCGCGTCGCTGTCCGTCGCCATGCCTTACATCTCGCAGGAGTTCAAGATCGGGCCGGCAATGGAGGGCCTGATCCTCAGTTCATTTTTCTGGACCTATGCGGTGATGCAGATCCCGGGCGGGATGCTGGCCGACCGGTTCAAGCCGCGCATCGTGATCGCGACGGCGACCGTGTTCTGGGGCTTCTTCCAGGCGATCGCCGCGCTGTGCACGAACGCGCCGTCGCTGCTGCTCACGCGCCTCGGCCTCGGCGCATCAGAAGCGCCGATCTATCCGGCCGGCGGCAAGCTCAACGCGATCTGGATGACGCAGACCGAGCGCGGCCGCGGCGCCACGCTGCTCGACGGCGGCGCGCCGCTCGGCGCGGCCCTGGGCGCGGTGCTGATCGCCGGCCTGATCGCGCTGCTCGGCTCGTGGCGGCTCGCGTTCGCGGTGGCCGGCGTCGGCACCGTGCTGGCCGGTTTCCTCGCGTGGTACTACATCCGCAACACGCCGCGCGAGCATCCGGGCGTCAACGATCTCGAGGCCGACTACATCGAGGCGTCGCACGCGAGCGACCTCGCGGCCGAGCCGGCCGGTGCATCGGGGCGCTCGCGCGACTTCTTCAAGTACCGCTCGGTGTGGTGCATGTTCTTCGGCTGGATGTGCTTCAACAGCGTGTTCTACGGGCTGCTCACGTGGATGCCGAACTACCTGCACAAGGTGCACGGCTTCGACATCAAGCAGATGGGCGGGTCGACCTTCATCATCTTTTTCTGCGGCTTCGTCGGCGAGCTGCTCGGCGGCTGGATCGCCGACAAGTGGAAAGCCGCGGGCGGGCGTCCGAACGTCGTGATGCGCACGCTGTTCGGCATCGCCGCGGTGATCGCGACCGTGTCGATCTTTTCCGTCGCCTACGTGAAGAGCCCGGTCGTGTGCGTCGCGCTGCTGTCGACGACGCTGTTCTTCCTGCGCTGGTGCGGGCTGTACTGGTGCATCCCGTCGTCGCTCGGCACACGCAACAAGATCGGCTTCCTCGGCGGCCTCATGAACCTCGGCGGCAACATCGGCGGCATCACCGTGCCGATCCTCGTCGGCGCGATCGTGCAGTTCACCGGTTCCTACTTCCTTGCGCTGATGGTGTTCGCGGCGGCCGGCGTCGGCCTGTTCGTGTGCTCCAGCGCGATCGACTACGAAAACAAGCTCCCCGTCTGACCGACCCCTTTCACTGCATCGACTGCATTCATTGGTAGAGAGAAAACCCATCATGAAGAAACGTACCCTGCTCGGCATGCTCACCCCTTCGTCCAACACGTCGCTCGAACCGCTGACGAGCGCGATGGTCGCCGGCCTGCCGGGCGTGTCCGCGCACTTCGCGCGCTTTCCCGTCACCGAAATCTCGCTGACGGGCCAGGCGCTCGGCCAGTTCGACGACGACAAGATCATCCAGGCCGCGATGCTGCTCGCGGACGCGAAGGTCGACGTGATCGCATGGAACGGCACGTCGTCCGGCTGGCTCGGCTTCGAGGCCGACGAGCGGCTGTGCGAGCGCATCACCGAAGCGACCGGCATTCCGGCCACGACGTCGGTGCTCGCGCTCAACGAGATCCTGAAGAAGACGAACGCGCACGAGTTCGGCCTCGTCACGCCGTATCTCGACGACGTGCAGACGAAGATCGTCGACAACTATCGCCGCTCGGGGCTGAACTGCATCGCCGAGCGCCACCTGAACCTGAAGGTCAATTTCTCGTTCTCCGAAGTGACGGGCGACCAGATCGGCGGGATGGTGCGCGAAGTGGCGAAGGCCGGCCCGCGCGCGATCTCGATCTTCTGCACGAACCTGAACGCCGCGCACCTGGTGCCGGCGCTCGAGGAAGAGACGGGCATTCCGATCTACGACACGATCTCGACCGTCGTGTGGAAGTCGCTGCAGCTCGCCGACTACGACACGCGGCAGGTGAAAGGCTGGGGGCGTCTCTTCAGCGACGTGATCTGAGGCGCGCGTCATGTCGAACGATCTCGATTTCGTGATCCGTCACGCGGACGTCGTGACGGCGGCGGACCGGTTCTCGTGCGACATCGGCATCCGCGCGGGGCGTGTGGCCATGCTCGGCCACGGGCTGCCGCGCGCGCCGCGCGAGCTCGATGCGAGCGGCATGCTCGTGATGCCGGGCGGCGTCGATGCGCACTGCCACCTCGACCAGCCGATGCCCGACGGGCTGAAGATGGCCGACGATTTCCTGTCCGGCACGCGCTCCGCGCTGTGCGGCGGCACGACCACCGTCGTGCCGTTCGCCGCGCAGGCGAAGGGGCAGTCGCTGCAGGCGGCCGTCGACGACTATCACCGGCGCGCGGAAGGGCGCGCGCTGATCGACTATGGTTTTCACCTGATCGTCGCCGATCCGACGCCGCACGTGCTGGCCGAGGAGCTGCCGCGGCTGATCTCGAACGGCTACACGTCGTTCAAGGTGTACATGACCTACGACGACCTGAAGCTGAACGATCGGCAGATGCTCGACGTGCTGTCGGTCGCGCGCGAGCACGGTGCGCTCGTGATGGTGCATGCGGAGAATTCGGACTGCATCGGCTGGCTGACCGAGCGGCTGCTCGGCGACGGCCACGTCGCGCCGCATTTTCATGCGCACGCGCGGCCGGCCGTGGTCGAGCGCGAGGCGACGCATCGCGCGATCGCGTTCGCGGAACTCGTGGACGTGCCGATCCTGATCGTGCACGTGTCGGGCGCCGAGGCGATCGAGCAGATCCGCTGGGGACAATCGCGCGGCCTGCCGATCCTGGCCGAAACCTGCCCGCAGTACCTGTATCTGACGGCCGCCGATCTCGGTCATCACGGTCACGACGGCTACGAAGGCGCGAAATGCGTATGCAGCCCGCCGCCGCGCGATCCGGCCAACCAGCAGGCGGTGTGGAAGGCGCTGAAGCAGGGCGTGTTCTCGGTATTCTCGTCCGATCACGCACCGTTCAACTACGACGATCCGTGCGGCAAGCATCCGGGCGGGCAGGCCGTCTCGTTCGACCATATCCCGAACGGGATTCCGGGGCTCGAGACGCGGCTGCCGCTGCTGTTCGATGGCGTGCGCAAGGGGAATCTGTCGCTGCACCAGTTCGTCGAGCTGACGTCGCTGCGGCCCGCGAAGCTGTACGGGTTGTATCCGCGCAAGGGGACGATCGCGGTCGGCGCCGATGCGGATATCGTCGTGTGGGATCCGGACAAACGTGTGCGGATCGCGAACGCGTCGCTGCATCATGCGGTCGACTACACGCCTTATGAAGGGATCGAGGTGACGGGCTGGCCGCGTCATTGCCTGTCGCGCGGCGAGCTGCTCGTCGAGGACGGCCGGCTGCTCGCGGCGGAGCCGGGGCGCGGGCAGTTCGTGCCGGCCGGCAAGCCGTGCCTCGACTGACGTCGCGCGATGCGATTGCGATGTGAGCGCCCGCGCGACGCGGCGGGCGCCGTTTCAACAGGAGCTACGATGAGCGTTTCCCTCGCAATGCGCGGCCTCGCGGCCGCGGCGATCGTCGCCGGGTCATGCGGCGGCGGTCCGGCGCTGGCTGCCGGCGGCGCGCCGCAGGACCCGCCGAGCGTCGTGCCCGAAGCGGCCGGCGTCGATTCGGCGCCGCTCGTGCGGCTGTCCGAATGGCTGCGCCGCGACCGGATGGACGTGCGCAGCCTCGTCGTCGTGAAGGACGGCAAGATCGTGTTCGAGCGCTACGGCGACGGCCTCACGCGCGACAACAACTACGAGCTGTATTCGGTGACGAAGACGATCACCGCGCTGCTCGCCGGCATTCTCGACGGCGAAGGCAAGCTCGGCCCGTCGACGAAGGTCGCGCCGCTGATCGCGGCCGCGCGGCCCGATCTCGCGAGCGAACTCGCGGACAAGCAGGATATCGAGCTGCGGCACCTGATGTCGATGTCGAGCGGGTTGCGCTACACGACGCGCGAAGGCACCGATCCGCTGTACTACGACGCGCCCGACCGGCTGCAGGTTGCCGTGACGAGCCGTGCCGCGCAGCCGCCCGGCACGCATTTCGACTACATCGACGTGAACCCGGTGCTGGTCGGCACGGCCGTGTCGATCGCCGCGGGCGAGCGCGAGGACGACTTCGCGCGCAAGCGGCTGTTCGAGCCTCTCGGCTTCGCGCACTACCGCTGGAGCGGCGCCGACGGCACCGGCGCGGTGGCGGGCGGCTGGGGCCTGCGGCTGCGCGCCGTCGACATGGCGAAGATCGGCATGCTGCTGCTCGACAACGGCCGCTGGAACGGCAAGCAGGTCGTGCCGGCCGGCTGGGTCCGGCAGATGACGACGCCATCGCCGGCCGCGGCCGACTACGGCTACTACTGCTGGATCGGCCATGTCGTCGCGCACGGCACGCCGGAATTCGGCGCGATGGGCTTCAAGGGCCAGTTCATCACGGTGCTGCCCGCGCAGCGCGCGGTCGTCGTGATGACGAGCCTGCTGCCGACCGACGGCGGCTTGCGCGACGCGACCTACCTGAACCTCTATCGGCGGATGGTCGGCGACTACATCCTGCCGGCGCTCACGCCCCCGCGGCCGCCGGTCGAAAGCGCGGCAGCCACGCAGGCGCTGCGCGACGAACTCAAGCGCAGCCGGCAGACGAAGGGGGTGCCGGGTACCGCCACCGCGTTCAACGATGCACCGGAGATTTGATGAGGATTGCAAACTTCATCGACCATTCGTCCGCGTGGCGTTCCGATGCGCGGCGGCCCGCTGCGCCGTTCATGCGCCGGCTGCTCGCGCGGGTTGCCGCGTTGCTGATCGGCGGCGGGGCGCTGGCGTCGGCATCGGCACCGATACTGTCCGTGGCGCACGCGGCCGACGCGTTGCCGCTGCCGCCGCTGCATGAAACCGGCATCGCGGCGGCCGCGCCCGAAGACGTCGGCGTCGATTCGCGCAGGCTCGTCGCGCTGTCGCGCTGGATCCGCGAGCAGAAGCTCGACGTGTACAGCCTGCTCGTCGTGAAGGACGGCAAGCTGATCTTCGAGCGCTACGGCGCGAACGCGTCGCGCGACTCGACCTACGAGCTGTACTCGGTGACGAAGGCCGTGACGTCGCTGGTCGCGGGCATCCTGGTCGAACATGGCGCCGTGCAGCTCGACGAGCCGGTGGCCGCGCGGCTCGCCGCGTGGCGCCCCGAGCTCGGCGGCGCGCTCGCGGACAAGCGCGGCATCGAGCTGAAACACGTGCTGTCGATGTCGAGCGGCCTGCATTACGACTTCAGCCCGAAGGACGATCCGATCTACTACACGGCGCCGGACCGGCTGAAGCTCGCCGCGTCGGCCGCGCCGAAGGTCGCGCCGGGCACCGTATTCGAGTACACCGACGTGAACCCGATTCTCGCGTCGGCGATGTTGAGCGCGGCGGCCGGCGAGCCCGTCGAGCGCTATGCGCGCACGAATCTGTTCGGCCCGCTCGACATGAGGCGCGCGGCATGGGAGCGTGCGGACCGCACGGGGCTCGTGTCGGCCGGCTGGGGGCTGCGGCTGCGTGCCGTCGACATGGCGAAGATCGGCATGCTCGTGCTCGACGGCGGGCGCTGGCAGGGGCGGCAGGTGGTGCCGCAGGCGTGGATCGCGCAGATGACGGCGCCGCGCGTGTCGCCGCACTTCGGCTACTACTGGTGGATCAACAACATCGTCGACAGCGAGCCGGAATTCGACGCGATGGGCTTCAAGGGGCAATTCATCACGGTGCTGCCGAAGCGCAATACGGTGATCGTGATGACGGGCGTGCTGCCGGTGGACGGCGGCCTGCGCGACGCCGAGAACGTGAAGCTGTTCCGGCGGATGGTGAACGGTTACATCCTGCCGGCGCTCGATGGCGGTGCGGCGTCGGGGCAGGGCGGCGGCACCGGCGATACGCTTGCGGCGCTGCGCGACGAACTCGAAGTGAGTGCGCGCACCGCGGGCGTGCCCGGCACGCAGGTCGATCCGACCGATCTGCCGAAGTAGGCGCGTCGATACGTGTGCGGCGCTGCGTGTGGAGCCGGAAGTGAGTGCGCGCTCCGTGGGCGTGCTGGGCGCGCAGGTCGATTCGACGGATCTGCTGAAGTAGCGTCGGGCATGCGTCCGGTCGGCCCGATGCAGGCGAGCCGGACGCACCGCGTGTCTCACATCACACCAGTTCACCCAGGCACGCGTCGAACTGCGCGACGAGCGTGTCGACATCGTCGGCTGTCGTCTGCGGACATACGAGCATCATGTTGTGGAACGGCGTGATCAGCACGCCGCGGTTCAGCAGATACAGATGCACGATGTGCTCGAGTTCGCTGTCGAGCTGCTCGCCCGCGATCGTGCCGTTGCGTGGCGGCACCGGCGTGAACTGGAACTCGGTGCGTGCGCCGATGCGCGTCACGCACCACGGCAGCCCGTGTTTTGCGATCGCCTGTTCGAGCCCGGCCGCGAGCCGCGCGGCGAGCGCGAACATATGCGCATACGCGGCATCGGTCGCGACGTCGGCGAGCGTCGCGCGCATCGCATGCATCGCGAGCATGTTCGCGGTGAGCGTCGTGCCGATCCCGGAATGGCCGGGCGGTGCGCTCAGCTTCGCCTGTTTCGCGCGTTCCGCGAAGTCGGCGCTGAACCCGTACACCGCGCACGGCACGCCGCCCGCGATCGGCTTGCCGACCACCAGCGCGTCCGGTTCGAGACCGTGCGCGGCCGCGTAGCCGCCCGGGCCGCTGCTGATCGTGTGGGTTTCGTCGATCACGAGCAGCGTGCCGTAGCGGCGCGTGAGGTCGCGCGCCGCCTCCCAGAAGCCCGGCTCGGGCAGCACCATCCCGATGTTCGTCATTGCCGGCTCGGCGAGCACGCATGCGACGTCGCCATCCTTCAGCGCCGCCTCGAGCGCGGCCAGATCGTTGAACTCGACCACGCGTGTGTTCGCGAGCAGGTCGTAGGACTGCCCGAGCAGGCTGTCGCGCTGCACCGGGCGGCCGTCGACGAGATCGACGAACACGTCGTCGACCGTACCGTGATAGCAGCCGTTGAACACGACGATCGTGTTGCGGCCGGTGGCCGCGCGCGCCCAGCGCAGCACGAAGCGATTCGCGTCGCTCGCGCTCAGCGCGAACTGCCAGACCGGCAGCCTGAAGCGGCGCGCGAGTTCGCGCGACACCCAGGCGGCGTCCTCGCTCGGCAGCATCGTCGTGTAGCCGCGCGTCGCCTGTTCGGCGAGCGCGCGTGCGACCGGCTCGGGCGCATGGCCGAACATCGCGCCCGTGTCGCCGAGACAGAAGTCCGCGTAACGATGACCGTCGACGTCGGTGAAGGTCGCGCCGCGCGCCTCCTTCACGACCAGCGAGAACGGGGTCGACCAGTCCTGCATCCAGTGCAGCGGCACGCCGAACAGCAAATGCTCGGACGCTTCCGCGGACAACGCGCGGGAGATCGGCATGGCTTCGGTGAATGCACGGCGCTCGCGATCGAACAGCGCGCGGGCGCGGATGAGGTCGACTCCGTGGCGGGTCTGCAATTGAGGCTCCTGTGACGGTTTGAATGGAAGAGTGAGGTCTCCGCGAGCTTGTCATATTCCATGCGCGCGGTCGATTCGGACTCGACCGTGTATCCATCAGACGTGGAGTTTTTGCGCATAAACATACGACAACGGATATCTATGTCGAACGATCAGGAAGTGAGTGTGCGCACACATACGGGGTGAGGTATCAGTAAAAGTGGGGTAAACGACCGTCATGTACGCGGTGGCGACCATGTCTGGACTTCGCAATGTAGTGTGACGACGTATGAGTAGAGATATGCCGTCCGGCGTGTCGATACCTGAACCGCTGAAGGAGTCGCGCCCACGGCCGCAAGCCGCCGCCCTTCGTCTTCACCCGTCCGATCGCTCGCGTCGCGCCTTCATCGGCTGGACCGGCGCGCTCGCCGACCGTCACGTCGCCGGGGCCGATCCATGCGTTCAACGTGAGCGTGATGACGCTGACGAACGTGTCGATCGCGGTCAGGCGGTCAACACGACGATCGGCGAAACGCGGTGACGTGACGGGGCAGGAGAGCGATCGCGTGCGGACGGCCGATGCATGCGATCGCGACGCATCATGCGAGCGTCTTGACCATGTGGTGTTCATCGTAGAAGCGGCCGTCGACGAACAGCGAGCGCGGTTCCGTGCCGAACCGGACGAACCCCTGCGACGCATACAGCCGTTCCGCGGTGCCGTTGATCTCGTTGACGCACAGCATCAGTTGCCTGCATTCCCAAGCCTGTACCGCGTGCGCGGTCGCGCTATCGAGCAGCGATTGCGCAATGCCGCGGCCACGGTACGCGGGGTCGACGAACACGCCCCAGATCGTCGCCTTGTGCGCGACCTTGGCGCGCGCGTCGCGGCGCACGCCCGTGATGCCGACGAGCGATGCGTCGGCGAATGCGCCGAACACGGCGCGCTCGTGGGTGGGCGTGATGCGCGTCGCGAATTCGTCGACCGGGACGCCGGCTTCCTCATCGCGGGTCGGCAGGAACGAAGTTGGCGACGTGGCGACCGCGCGCAGGCGGACGGACTGGAATTGCGCCGCGTCGGCGGCATCGAGCAGGCGGATCGTGATCATCGGTCGGTGTTGTCGTTGGTGTGCCGGAAGGTCGGAATCTGCGGCGCGGTGCGCGGCAGGGCATCGACCATGCTAATCGGAAACACACGCATTTGCTGGTGCGATCGACACGCCGCATCGACAGGCGTGAAGCGCTGTACCGAGGCGCGAATGATGGCGGGGATGATGCGTGGAGAATCGATGCGCGTTCGCGAAGTCTGCGGGCAATCGCACGCGGCGCCGAACGCATGCACGCGGAAATGAGCCGGATGATGCGAACGCACCTGCCGTTGCATTGGATGCGACCGCGACCGCGGGTGGCGCGCGACGTGAGGAACGTCACGACGCAGTGCCGTGCGCGACAGGCATGCCGCGCCGACTCGTGGAAGGGAGATGAAGTGAAGCGCGTGCCCGCTGTTGCGCCGAAGCGCCGCTGAGCACGCGAAATACGTCCGCGACGTGAAGTGTCCGCGATACGTGTGATGCGTCCGATCAACTCAGGCGCATGCGACCCGCATCGACACCGCCTCCGCGACGTGCGGTGTCCGCGATACGTGTGATGCGTCCGATCAACTCAGGCGCATGCGACCCGCATCGACACCGCCTCCGCGACGTGCGGTGTCCGCGATACGTGTGATGCACCCGATCAACTCAGGCGCATGCGACCCGCATCAATACCGCCTCTGCGACGTTGATGTGCGCGCGACACGTGTGATGCACCCGATCAGCTCAGGCGCATGCGACCCGCATCAATACCGCGACAACTGATTCCCGTTGATCTGCACACGATCGCCCGGACGCAGGTCGCCCGGCGACTGCACGTCGAACGAGCGCGTCGAGCCGTCGCTCACCCGCACGTCGATCCGGTAGCTGCTCGGCGGTTGGGCCGCGCCCATCTGCTGACCGATCTGGTTGCCGGCGACGGCGCCGCCGAGCGCGCCGATCACGGTGGCCGCATCGCGGCCGTGGCCGCGGCCGAATTGGTTGCCCACCAGGCCGCCGACCAGCGCACCGACGACGGTGCCGGCGACGCCCGACGTGCCGACCGAGCCGTTGATCGGCTGGATGTTCGCGACGGTGCCGTATTGCGTGCCGTAGCCGTTGCCGTACTGGCCGCCGTAAGGCTGCGGGTTGCCGTACTGGTCGTACTGCGGTGCCTGGTTCGGATAGGCCGGCTGCTGCGGCTGCACGTAACCCGGTTGCGAATACGCGGGCTGCGCGTAGCCGGGCGTCGCGTACTGCTGCTGCGGATAGCCCGGTTGCGCGCCGTAGTAGCCCGGCGCGACACAGGCGGTCAGCGGAAGCGCCGCCACGGCGACGAGCGTGGCGAACAGAACGGTCTTCGTGGAAGGCATGCGCATCATGATGTTTCCTGCATCGGCAACGTGTTCGCCGACGAATACCGGGACGGGTGGCGAACTCGGCGTGAGTATAAGGAAAGGGCGGATGCACGTCCGGTGCGGCCGGGTAACAACGTGTAAAGTCTGTTGCCGCGCAAATCGCGGTGCGGCGCGGCCGAGATTCGACGATGCGGTTCGCCGTCCGGCAGCCGCGTGAGGGCGCCGATTGCGCGACGATCGGCACCGGCGCACGCCCGCGCGGTGATCACGCCCCATCTTCGCGCCACGCCCGACAGGCAGCTCGCCCGCATATCGCGAAATCGAATGCGCGGCATCGCGACATTTAATTGGCCACTGGCCGCCCCGTCCGATATCGTGACCGCACATCCCTGCCAACGGTCGCGCCGTGCCGGCTGCGGTGCCTTCCCCTGTCCGCGTCGGCGTCGCGCAGCGGCCGCCCCACTCATTCCGACTCATGACCGATCGCTTCTTCACCAACGCCGTCGATGCCGGCGGCCGGCCCGTCAACCTCGTCGTCCATGACGGCCGCTTCGTCGCGATCGGCGCCGATTGCACTGCCGCGCCTGGCGCCGAAACGATCGACCTCGGCGGCCGCGTCGTGCTGCCCGGCTTCGTCGACGGCCACATCCATCTCGACAAGAGTTTCGTCGGCGACCGCTGGGTGCCGCACCAATCGGTCGACTCGCTGCGCGAGCGGCTCGTGGTCGAGAAGCGCCAGCTCGCGGCTGCGCTGCCGATCGTCGAGCGCGCGAATGCGCTGATCGCGCAGGCTGCCGCATTCGGCACGATCGCGATGCGCAGCCACGTCGACGTCGACGCGACGACCGGCCTGTCGAACCTGCACGCCGTGATGGCCGCGCGCGAACAGTGGCGCGGAATCGTCGACATCGAACTGGTCGCGTTTCCGCAGGCCGGCGTGGTGACGTGCCCGGGCACCGCCGCGATCCTCGATGCGGCCGTGCGCGAAGGCGCGGACGTGGTCGGCGGGATCGACCCGACGACGCTCGACGGCGACGCGGACGGCCAGCTCGACATCGTGTTCGGCATCGCCGAGAAGCGCGGCGCGAAGATCGACATCCACCTGCACGAACCGGGCGAGACCGGCATCGCGCAACTGCTGCGGATCGCGGCGCGCACGCGCGCGGCCGGCCTCGGCGGCCGCGTGAACGTGAGCCACGCGTATGCGCTCGGCCAGGTCGAACATGGCGACGTCGAGCGCGCGGCCGCCGCACTCGCCGACGCCGGCGTGTCGATCCTGACCAACGCGCCGGGCGACTGCGCATTCCCGCCGGTTCAGCAGCTGCGCAACGCGGGCGTCCACGTGTTCGCCGGCAACGACAACATTCGCGACGCGTGGTGGCCGTACGGCAACGGCGACATGCTGCAGCGCGCGATGATGGTCGGCTACCGCTCAGGCTTCTTTACCGACGAAGCGCTCGGCATCGCGCTCGACATGGCGACGCACGCCGGCGCGCGCGCGCTCGGCCTCGCGCACTACGGCATCGCGGTCGGCTGCGACGCGAGCTTCGTCGCGGTGCGCGCGCCGAATGCGGCGGCCGCCGTCGCCGGCGTGCCGGCCGAACGCTGGGTGTTCCGGCGCGGCGAAAGCGACACCGGCGCGCCGTTCGCGCCGGCGCTGCGTTTCACGCGCTGACGACCCGACCGCCGTCGCGGTGCGTGCATCGCGGCTGCTTCGTACTGACTGACCGACTGACCGATTGACCGACCACACCGGAACCGACATGACGAACCTGCTGATCCGCAACGTCCGCACGCACGCCGACGAAGCGCTCGACATCCTGATCGACGGCGAGCGCATCGCGCGCGTCGGCCCGTCGCTCGACGCGCCCGCCGGCTGCGCGATCGAGGACGGCGCGGGCGCGCTCGCGCTGCCCGGCCTCGTCGAAGGCCACACGCACCTCGACAAGACCCACTGGGGGATGCCGTGGTATCGCAACGCGGTGGGGCCGCGCCTCGTCGACCGCATCGAGAATGAGCGTCACTACCGCGCGACGAGCGGCCATGACGCGGGCGCCGCGTCGCTCGCGCTGTCGCGCGCGTTCCTCGCGGCCGGCACGACGCGCATCCGCACGCACGTCGACGTCGACACCGAAGCCGGGCTGCGCCATCTGCACGGCGTGCTCGCGACGCGCGAGACACTGCGCGGCCAGGTGGAGATCCAGATCGTCGCGTTTCCGCAGTCGGGCGTGCTCAAGCGGCCCGGCACGGCCGCGCTGCTGTCCGACGCGCTCGGCGCGGGCGCCGACCTGCTCGGCGGCCTCGACCCGTGCGCGATCGAAGGCGATCCGGTCGAAGCGGTCGACGTGCTGTTCGGAATCGCAGAGCGTCATGGCCGCGGCCTCGACCTGCATCTGCACGAACGCGGATCGATGGGCGCGTACTCGCTCGATCTGATCCTGCAGCGCACGGCCGCGCTCGGCATGCAGGGCAAGGTCACGATCAGCCACGGCTTCTGCCTCGGCGACATCGCCGAGCGCGAGCGCGACGCGCTGCTCGCGCGGATGGCGGAACTCGGCGTCGCGATCGTCACGACCGCGCCGGCCGCGGTGCCGGTGCCGTCGGTCGTTGCGTGCCGCGCGGCCGGCGTGACCGTGATCGGCGGCAACGACGGCGTGCGCGACACGTGGACGCCGTACGGCTCGCCCGACATGCTCGAACGCGCGATGCTGATCGGCATGCGCAACGATTTCCGCCGCGACGACGCGCTCGAAGTCGCGCTCGACTGCGTGACGCACGGTGCGGCACGCGGTTGCGGCTTCGCCGACTATGGTCTGGAAGCAGGCAAGCGCGCGGACGTCGTGCTGGTCGATGCGCTGACGTTCGCCGAGGCCGTCGTCGCGCGGCCGACGCGGCGACTCGTCGTGTCGTCGGGGAAGATCGTCGCGCGCGACGGCGCGCTGGTCTGAACCGGGCGCCGCATCGTGCCGGTTATGATCGGGCTTCCTTCAGCCTGATCTTCCGGGAGACGACGATGCGACGCACACGCACGATGGCCGCACGGGCCGCAGGATGGATCGCCGCGGCGACGTTCGCAGCGGCGGCCGCGCACGCAATGGCGGCCGGCCAGGATGGTGCGGGCGGTGCGGACAGCGCGCAGCAGGAAGCGAATCGCCGCACGGTGCTCGCGTTCTACGAGAAAGGCCTGAACGAGAAGGATGCGGATGCCGCGCTCGCGTACGTCGGCGAACGGTACGTGCAGCACAACCCGAACGCGGCCGACGGCCGCGACGGTTTCCGCAAGTTCGTCGCGTTCCTGCGCGACAAGTATCCGCAGTCGCACAGCGAGATCAAGCGCTCGTTCGTCGACGGCGACTACGTGATCCTGCACGTGCACGCGGTGCGCGAACCCGGCACGCGCGGCAGCGCGATCGTGGACATCTTCCGGCTCGAACACGGCAAGATCGTCGAGCACTGGGACGTGAACCAGCCGGTGCCGGAGCAGGCGGCGAACGGGAACACGATGTTCTGACGGGCGTCGGTTTTCTCGACATGCGCCGCCGCCCGGTCGATGCCCGCCCGCATCGCTGCGCTCATTCCTGCTCGTGCTCCAGCATCGTCGCGAGCGCCTTCGTCAGTTCGCTGACCATCGGATCGGCGGTCGGCCGATGCAGGATCGCGATGTCCATGTGCTCGATCGGCGCGAAGCCGCCGTGCGCGTCGGTCAGCACGACGTGGTCGTCGGTCACCACGCGCGCGGGCAGCACGCTGATGCCGAGCCCGTCCGCGACGGCTGCCTGGATCCCGCTCAGGCTCGACGTCGTGAAGCTGATCCGCCAGCGGCGGCCGCGTTCCTCGATCGCCTTGATCATGTCGTCGCGATAAAGCCCGCGCGGCGGGAACACGACGATCGGCACCGGGTCGAGGTCGATCGTCGGATGCTGCGCGCTGTCGATCCAGCGCAGTTTCTCCGGCCAGCGCACCACCGCCTCGCGGCTGTCGCGCCGCTGCTTGATCAGCACGAGATCGAGCTCGCCGCGATCGTAGGCCGCACAGATGTCGCGGCTCAGCCCGCACGTCACCTCGAGCTTCACCTGCGGATGATCGCGCTTGAACGCGGCAAGCGCATGGGTCGTGCGGCCCGCCGCGAAATCGTCGGGCACGCCGAGCCGGATCGTCAGCGCGACGGTCGCGCCCGACAGCGCTTCCAGCATCTCGTCGTTCAGCGCGATCATGCGCCGCGCGTAGCTGAGCACCGTCACGCCGGCGTCGGTCGGCCGCACGTCGCGCGTGCCGCGGTCGAGCAGGCGATGCCCGGCGATCTCCTCCAGCCGCCGCACCTTCTGGCTGACCGTCGACTGCGTCGAATGCAGGCGCGCGGACGCGGTCGTGAAGCTGCCGCAGTCGGCGACCATCACGAGCGCGCGCAACAGGTCGAGGTCGAACAAAGGTCTATTCATTTCTGCACTTTTGCGGGTTCGGGCATTTCATTTTCAAATGAATGCGACGACTTTTAACATGGCCCGAGACCGCGGGCAATCGCGGTTTCGCCGGACCCGGCGCGGCTGTGCGGGCGGACCTGCTTTTCAAACGGATGGCGATCGTCGGCACGCTCGGCGGCGCTGCGCGGCCTGATGGCGGCGGGAGCGCGGTAGCGTCGAGGTGGTATAGATCGGAAGGCCGCTTTTCGGCAGCCAGCGATGGGTGGCGGTCTGATTCACCGTGAAATTTGGACCGCCACGGCTTGTGGATATCGAATCGAACCTACTCTCGGCCGACTGTGCGCATTATCGGGTAAACGCCTGAGCATCAGAAAAATTACCGTAAATTGCTGCATATGTCGTGTTACATCGCTCTTTTTTGGCGATCTCTCCGTCCAATTCTCCTGGTCGGCCGCACCTCCATTCCTTCCGCTTGCGCTCGAAAATCAAGCGGTCTAGACTGCATCGCAGATTCATCGAAGTCCCTGTCTTTCGCGTACCGCGCCGGGCCAGCCGGCACGACGCTCCCCAACGGACGCCCGGCGCCTTCCCCCGCCACGTCGAGACCAAAAGGACACACCATGAACCGCACTGCAAGGCTTCTCGCTTCCGCGCTGGCGTTCGCGCCGCTCGTCTCGTTCGCGCAGGACACGGCGACGATCCGCTGGGGCATCGATCCCACCTATCCGCCGTTCGAGGCGAAGCAGCCCGACGGCTCGCTCGCCGGCTTCGACATCGACCTGCGCAATGCGATCTGCGAGCAGCTGCGCGCGAAATGCGTGTGGGTCGAGCAGGGTTTCGACGGGATGATTCCGGCGCTGCGCGCGCGCAAGTTCGACGTGATCATGTCCGCGATGACGGCCACCGACGAGCGGCTCAAGCAGATCGACTTCTCGAACAAGCTGTATGCGTCGCCGGGCGCGCTCGTCGCACCGGCCGGCTCGAAGCTGCTGCCGACCGCGGCGTCGCTTGCGGGCAAGCGCGTCGGGATCGACCAGGGCACGACGCAGGAGGCCTACGCGAAGGCCGAATGGGCGACCCAGGGCGTGACGATCGTGTCGTACCAGAACCAGGACCAGGTGTATCAGGATCTGGTGAACGGCCGTCTCGACGCGACCTTCCAGGACAAGACGCAGGCCGGCTATTCGTTCCTGAAGACGCCGCGCGGCAAGGGCTACGCGTTCGCGGGCCCCGACGTGACCGACGTGCGCATCACCGGCTACGGCGTCGCGATGGGCGTGCGCAAGGGCGACGCCGACATGAAGAAGCGGCTGAACGACGCGATCGTCGCGATCCGCGCGAATGGCACGTACCAGAAGATCGCCGCGAAATATTTCGACTTCGACATCTACGGCGCGAAGCAGCAGCTGACTTCCGCGCCGTGAACCCGTGACCCTGCCATTCCATGACTCCGTGGCTCAATCAATCGACAGGCAACCCATGACGAGTATCCAGGAACGCGTCGCGCAAGCCGTGACGCCCGAACTGATCGCCGCCTTCCGCGACGAAGGCGCGGTATGCATCAAGGGCATCTTCTCGCCCGACGAAGTGGCCGCGCTGCGTGCCGGCATCGACGCGAACCTCGCGCAGCCGAGCGCGCGCGCGAAGGTCGCGAGCCGGCCCGACGATCCGGGCTGGTTCTTCGAGGACTTCTGCAACTGGCAGCACAACGACGCGTATCGCGACTTCATCGTGCGGTCGCCCGCGCCGTCGGTGGCCGCGGCGCTGATGGGCACGCAGACGGTGCGGCTGCATCACGACCACCTGCTCGTGAAGGAGCCCGGCACGCGGCAGCGCACGCCGTGGCACCAGGACCAGCCGTACTACAACATCGAAGGCGACGACAACGTCAGCATGTGGATTCCGGTCGATCCGGTGCCGCTCGAATCGACGCTGGAATTCGTCGCGGGTTCGCACCAGGGGCCGTGGCTGATGCCGCGCACGTTCATGGACAAGGAAGCGAAGTGGTTCCCGGAAGGCAGCCTCGCCGACCTGCCCGACATCGAAGCCGACCGCGCGGCGTTCCCGATCCGTCACTGGGCGCTCGAGCCGGGCGACATGGTGTGCTTCCGGATGCTGACGCTGCATGCGTCGGGCGGGACGCAGAACCGCCGGCGCGCGTTCTCGATCCGCTTCGTCGGCGACGATATCCGTCACGCTCCGCGCCGCTGGAAGACGTCGCCCGATTTCCCGGGACTGGCCGACGAACTGCCCGACGGCGCGCCGCTCGAGCATGCGCTGTTTCCGGTCGTATGGTCGCGCGGCGCGGGGCAGGTCGGGGCGATCTGAGCGGCGCGGATCGACGACGTCACGTGACATCGAGTGACGTCAAGCCACGTCAAGCGACATTCAGCGACATTCAGCGACGTCATGCGCGCGGTGGCCGTTTCTTCGCGAAGCGGCGCGCCGCGCGTGGTCTCTTACCCGCGCTGAAGAAGGTTCAGGTCTGGTGACGTCCGGCGCCCGGCTTGAAGCGCGAGCCGAGCCGGTAGCGGTTGCCCGGATGCAGGAAGTGCACGAACGTGACGGGCAGCCCGTTCGTCCAGGTGCGGCGCGTGAGCGTGAGGCACGGTTCGTCGGCGCGCATGTCGAGCAGCCGCGCCTGTTCACCGGACGGCAGCGACGCGTCGACCACGTGCTCGATCTCCAGTTCGTAGTGCGACACGTTGTTGAACAGGTATTCGGACGGCGGCTCGGCCTGGAAATCCTGATCGATGAATTCGGGCGCGGCGGCCGGGTTCACGTAGCGATCCTCGAGCTGGATCGGGCGGCCGTTTTCCTCGTGCACGCACACCACGTGAAACACCGGCGTGTTGACCGCCAGCCCGAACGCGGCCGCGACGTCGAACGACGCGGGCTCGCGCGACTGGCTGAGCACGCGGCAGCGGTACTCGTGGCCGCGCGCGCGGATCTCGTCGCGGATGTGCGCGATCATCAGCAGGTTCGACTGCGGCTTCACCTCGGCGACGAAGGTGCCGACGCCGGCGATGCGCTTCAGCACGCCTTCCTCGGTCAGCTCGCGCAGCGCGCGGTTGACCGTCATGCGCGCGACGCCGAATTGCGCGGCGAGATCGAGTTCGGACGGAATGCGGTCCCCCGGGCGCCAGTCGCCCGCATCGACGTTCTGGCGAACGAGCGTCTTGATCTGCTGGAACGGTGCGGTGGTCTTCGTGACCATCGGGGGATCCTTGGGGAAGGGCAATCGCGAAATTCTATCCCGGATCAGGGCGCGGGCAGTTCGCGAACGTCGGCCGTCGGCACAGATCCGAACGCATCGCTCAGCGCATAGCCGATCAGTTGCCGCGCGGCCGCCTCGGGCGTCGACAGCGCGCCGCTCGACTTCAGTTCGTCGAATTTCTCCCGCATCGGGAAGTTCGCTTCGCTGGTCGAGCGGATCGTCGCCTGCATGCCCGTATCGACGACGCCCGGCGCGACGCTGCAGATCCGCAGCGCGCGGTTCGCATCGAGCGCGACGGCGCGCGCGTGATGATCGAGCGCGGCCTTGGTCGCGCAGTAGACGCTCCAGCCCGCGTACGCGTTGCGCGCGGCGCCGCTCGACACGTGCAGGATCCGGCATTCGGTCGGCGCCGCTGCCGCCTGCACGAGCGCGGCCGACAGCATCAGCGGCGCCGCGACGTTCAGGCCGACCGCGCGCGCGACGAGCGCCGGGTCCTGCGCGGCGAGCGGCCCGATCGGATCGACGATGCCCGCGTTGTTGAAGAGCAGCACGATCGACGCGCCGTCGACGAAGCGGCGCAGCGTGTCGCCGGCGAGCCAGGCCGCGACGGCCGACGTGTCCGACAGATCGAGTTCGATTTCGGCGAAACGGTCGCCGGCCTGCGCGGCGAGCGACGGATGACGGCTGCGCGACACGCCGAGCACGGCGATGCCTTCCTGCAGCAATTGTTCGGCAAGCGACGCGCCGAGGCCGCGCGTGTGTCCGGTGACGATGGCGCGCACGTGCGGCGCGAGAGAGGAGGCGATCATGGCGGTGAACGAGTGAACGGTTGAGGCGTGTTGACAGGCGCGGCGCGCAGGCGGGGCGGTACGGCGTGCGGGACGGGCGATGCACGGGTTTGACCTGGCGGACGAGTCCGGCCGAGCGCCGCGCCGCGTGTCCGGGTGAACGCGTATCGTAGCGCCGGCCTGCGCAGCGCGCAAACGCGGGACGATGCCGCGCGCGAGCGTGGAGCCTGCGTTCGTGCGGCCGGACGCAGGCGTCGTCGTGCGCCGCCGCACGGCCGAACCGTTGGACGAAAACCGGCCGCGGCAAGTGCGCGCGCCGCGGCGGCGAGTGGCGCCGGGCCTCACGTCGCGAGCTATCATATGGCTCGCCCGTTCGCGACGCCGGACGGGCCGCGACCGTTTCCCTTCACCTGCTGCACGCTGCGACGCCATCCATGAACACCACGCCGGACATGCCCACGCCACGCGCCCTGCGCGAACTCACGCCCCTCGAGGCCCGCATTCTCGGGGTGCTCGTCGAGAAGCAGCACACGGTGCCGGACACCTATCCGTTGTCGCTGAATGCGCTGACCGCGGGCTGCAACCAGAAAACCGCGCGCTCGCCGGTGATGAACGTCAGCGAGGACGAAGTCACGACCGCGCTCGACGGGCTCAAGCACCTGAGCCTCGTGATGGAGGGCAGCAGCAGCCGCGTGCCGCGTTTCGAGCACAACGTGAACCGCGTGCTCGGGATTCCGAGCCAGGCGATCGCGCTGCTGACGATCCTGCTGCTGCGCGGCCCGCAGACGGCCGCCGAACTGCGCCTGAACAGCGCACGCCTGCACGGCTTCGCGGACATCTCGTCGGTCGAGGCGTTCCTCGACGAACTCGCGGCGCGTGCGCAGCCGCTGGTCGTCCGGCTGCCGCGCGCGCCCGGTGCGCGCGAGAACCGCTGGATGCACCTGATGTGCGGCGAGGTGAACGTCGCCGACTACGCCGGTGCGGACGCGGGCGGCGGCGCGGATTCCGTTCCGCCGTCGGAGTTCGAGGCGCTCAAGGCCGAGCAGAAGCGGCTTGCGGATGAAGTGGCGCGGCTGAACGCACTCGTGCAGCGGATGGCGACCGAACTCGGGATCGACGTCGATACCCCGGGCGACGCCGGCTGATTGCCCGCCCGAGCCAACTCGACACCGGCGCGCATGGGAGTCGCGGATGGAGAAGCGATTCAGCCGATGCTGATTCGCGTGGCACCCGCGTCGACGAGCCGGAACAGCAGATCCTCGACGGCCGCGCCCGGCGCCGAGCCCAGGTCCGCATTGACGCGCCATCCTTGCTCCGTGCCCGCCGGTTCCGACAGATAGTGAACGATGCCGTGCAGGCCGTCCTCGGCCGGCTCGCCTGCGTCGTCGGCGTCGAACCACGCGAAGAACCATGTCCTGAACGCGTCGGTGGCCGCGGCCTCGCCGATGCCGTCGGCTTCGATCGTCGCCCAGTCCCACACGAACGGCCGGATCGACACGGCCGCCGTTTCGAGTTCGAACGCGAACGGTTCGAAGTCCAGTTGCGTGGTCGAGTCGACCATTGCCGGCTGGCCGGCCGATTCGCCTTCGGTGTGAACGATGTCGGCGCGGCACGGCAGTGCGAGCGGGCCTTCGGTGGCCAGCGTGCCGTCGGCTTTCCGGTAGGCCGGTTCGACGACGGCCGCCGGTTGCGCTGCCGCTTGTGCGAGCAGGTCGGCGTAGGGCTGGCGGATGGCGCTGAGCAGTTCGGATACGGTCATCGTGGCGTGTCGGGTCATGTTGCGTACGATCAATCACAGACAGGTGGTGCGTCGTGCCGCCTGCGCCGAAGGCGAGGCGTCATCGGCAGCGGACAGCCATGATCGTACGGTACGTCGGCCACACGCGACCACTCGGCCGAACGGCCGGCGCCCCGGGTCGCGTTGCGGCTGGCGACCGGCGGCGCCTGCATGACGCCCGTTCCATGAAGCCCTGTCGACAGGCCCGGAAACGTCGGCAGGCGCGCGCCCGCAGCGTGCGGCATCGGCGCAACGCGCCGAATACCCGGGCGATCCGTTGCGGATCGCCGTTCTTTCGCCCGGCCGCCCGGCCTCTTGACGCAGGTCGCATGCCCGCGCCGCGCCTCGCTGCCGCCTTGCGCGAGTGCCATAATCGAGCCTGCACCTTATTCCAGACGTCCCCCGGAGAATCACCATGCAGAACCTCGACAATCCTTCCCATGATCGCGAGGTAGGCAGTGCCGACGCGACGCAGGACACCACGCGTATCGACGACGTCCGCATCGGCGCCGTGCGTCCGCTGATCTCGCCGGCGCTGCTGCAGGACGAACTGCCGGTGCCGGCCGCCACGCAGACGCTCGTCGAGGACACGCGCCGCGCGATCGGCGACATCCTGCACGGCCGCGACGACCGGCTGCTGCTCGTCGTCGGCCCGTGCTCGATCCACGATCACGACCAGGCGCTCGAGTACGCCCGCCGCCTGAAGGCCGCCGCCGATGCGCTGAAGGACGACCTGCTGATCACGATGCGCGTGTACTTCGAGAAGCCGCGCACGACGGTCGGCTGGAAGGGCTACATCAACGATCCGCGCCTCGACGGCAGCTTCCGCATCAACGAAGGGCTGCGCGCGGCGCGGCAACTGCTGCTCGACATCAACGCGCTCGGCCTGCCTGCGTCGACCGAATTCCTTGACCTGCTGAGCCCGCAGTACATCGCGGACCTGATCGCGTGGGGCGCGATCGGTGCGCGCACGACCGAGAGCCAGAGCCATCGTCAGCTGGCATCGGGGCTGAGCTGCCCGATCGGTTTCAAGAACGGCACCGACGGCGGCGTGCAGGTCGCATCCGACGCGATCGTCGCCGCGCGCGCGAGCCACGCGTTCATGGGGATGACGAAGATGGGCATGGCCGCGATCTTCGAGACGCGCGGCAACGACGACGCGCACGTGATCCTGCGCGGCGGCAAGAACGGGCCGAACTACGACGCCGAGCACGTCGAGGCGAGCTGCGCGGTGCTGCGCAAGAGCGGGTTGCGCGAGCAGGTGATGGTCGATTGCTCGCATGCGAATTCCAACAAGTCGCACGAGCGGCAGATCGAGGTCGCGCAGGATCTCGCGCGGCAGCTGTCGCAGGGCGAGCACCGGATCGTCGGCGTGATGGTCGAGAGCCATCTCGAGGCCGGGCGCCAGGATCTGAAGCCGGGCGTGCCGCTGCAGTACGGCGTGTCGATCACCGACGCGTGCCTGAGCTGGACGCAGACGGAGCCGGTGCTCGATGTGCTGGCGGAGGCAGTGCGGCATCGCAGGGTGTATTCGCGCAACGCGTGAGGCGGTGTGACTGCGCGGCGGGGCCGGGGGGCATCCGCCGCGTAGTTCGTGCGCCGGTGACGAGCGGATGCCCGTCTCCGATGTTCTCCCGATCGACATGCCGCGGCGCGCGCTTTTCTCCGTCCGCACAGTCATTGATCTCCATCCGTCTCGCCCCGCCTGTCACGTCGCACTCCGAACGCACGATCCGGCGAATGCCGCTACCATGAAGCCGTGTTGCACGCTGCGGTCCGGCCACGCCGGTCCGTCATGCACACACGCAGTGGCGGCGCGGCTGGCCGCCACGCGACCGACGAAGCGCGGGGCGCTCACCGATCAGCCGTTGCGCCCGCGTCGCTTCGCTCCCGGAATCAACAACAACCGAACCGGAGTGCAATACATGAAGTTCTACAAGACCCTCATCGCGGCAACCGTCATCGCATCGAGCGTCAGCGCGCACGCGCAGATCGCCGGCGCGCAGCCGCTCAGCGTGACCGTCGAGCAATCGCAGGCGCTGCTCGAAGGCTGGAGCGTGAAAAAGAGCGTGCTCGGCAAGGCCGTGTACAACGACCAGAACCAGAAAGTCGGCACGGTGCGCGACCTGATCGTCGCGCCGGACGGCTCGGTGTCGGCGGCGATCGTGTCGGCCGGCGGCTTCCTCGGCGTGGCCGCGCATGACGTCGCGGTGCCGATCGCGTCGCTCGACGTGCGCAACGGCAACATCTACCTGCCGGGCGCGACGAAGGACGCGTTGAAGGCCACGCCGGCGTTCCAGTACGCGAAGGTGCCGTCGCCGCCGAAGCCGAAGAAGGCCGACGACAAGCACTGATCCACGCGGCCCGGCGCGCGACCCGCGATGGCCGGCCGGCCGCGCGCCGGGCCGCGCCACGTCGCGTCGCGCGTCGATTCATCTCGGGCGCACCGCGCGCCCGCGCTCGGCCTACGTAATTCTACGTAGCCCCGCATACGTAGTTGTGCGCTTGTAAGCTGCCCCCGTCGCGCGGAATACTACGGCCCATCGCCGCGGCATCCACGAGACGCGGCACGACGCATCGACGTCACGCGGGTTCGGCGCCTGGCCGGATCCACTCAAAACCACATTGGAGACCAGGAGACGCCATGAATCGGGCTTCCAGTACCCTGCTATGGATCGCCGTCGCGCTGCTCGGCGCATTCGCGTTCGGGACGATCGCACTTGCGCACGGCGAACGCGTCAGCGCGCTGTGGATCGTGATCGCCGCAGTCTGCGTATATCTGATCGCATATCGCTTCTACAGCCGTTTCATCGCCAGCAAGGTCATGCAGCTCGACGGGCTGCGGATGACGCCGGCCGTCCGGCACAACGACGGCCTCGACTACGTGCCGACCAACAAGTACGTGCTGTTCGGCCATCACTTCGCCGCGATCGCCGGCGCCGGGCCGCTCGTCGGCCCCGTGCTCGCCGCGCAGATGGGCTACACGCCCGGCATGCTGTGGATCCTGGCCGGCGTCGTGTTCGCCGGCGCGGTGCAGGACTTCATCGTGCTGTTCATCTCGACGCGCCGCGACGGCCGCTCGCTCGGCGACCTCGTCAAGATGGAGCTCGGCACGGTGCCCGGCGTGATCGCGCTGTTCGGCGCGTTCCTGATCATGGTGATCATCCTCGCGGTGCTCGCGCTGATCGTCGTGAAGGCGCTGACGAATTCGCCGTGGGGCACGTTCACCGTCGCCGCGACGATTCCGATCGCGCTGTTCATGGGCGTCTACACGCGCTACATCCGTCCGGGCCGCATCGGCGAAGTGTCGATCATCGGCTTCGTGCTGCTGATGGCGTCGATCGCGTTCGGCCAGACCGTGCACGATTCGGCGGCGCTCGCCGCATGGTTCACGTTCAGCGGCACGCAGCTCACGTGGATCCTGATCGGCTACGGTTTCGTCGCATCGGTGCTGCCGGTGTGGCTGCTGCTCGCGCCGCGCGACTACCTGTCGACGTTCCTGAAGATCGGCACGATCCTCGGCCTCGCGATCGGCATCCTGGTCGTCGCGCCGGAACTGAAGATGCCCGCGCTGACGAAGTTCGTCGACGGCACGGGCCCGGTGTGGTCGGGCAACCTGTTCCCGTTCCTGTTCATCACGATCGCGTGCGGCGCGGTGTCGGGTTTCCACGCGCTGATCTCGTCGGGCACCACGCCGAAGCTGATCGACAACGAAACCAACGCGCGCTTCATCGGTTACGGCGCGATGCTGATGGAATCGTTCGTCGCGATCATGGCGCTGGTCGCCGCGTGCGTGATCGAGCCGGGCATCTACTTCGCGATGAACGCGCCGGCCGCCGTGCTCGGCTCGACGCCGGAAGCCGTCGCGAACACGGTCACGCAATGGGGCTTCGTGCTGACGCCCGACATGCTGACGCAGACCGCGAAAGCCGTCGGCGAAACGACGATCATCGCGCGTGCGGGCGGCGCGCCGACGCTGGCCGTCGGCATGGCGCACATCCTGCACCAGGTGATCGGCGGCGAAGCGATGATGGCGTTCTGGTATCACTTCGCGATCCTGTTCGAGGCGCTGTTCATCCTGACGGCGGTCGACGCCGGCACGCGTGCGGGCCGCTTCATGCTGCAGGACCTGCTCGGCACGTTCCACCCGGCGCTCAAGCGCACCGAGTCGCTGCCCGCGAACCTGGTCGCCACCGCGCTGTGCGTGGCCGCGTGGGGCTACTTCCTGTACCAGGGCGTGGTCGATCCGCTCGGCGGCATCAACACGCTGTGGCCGCTGTTCGGCATCTCGAACCAGATGCTCGCCGCGATCGCGCTGGTGCTCGGCACCGTCGTGCTGTTCAAGATGAAGCGCGAGCGCTACGCGTGGGTGACGATCGTGCCGACCGCATGGCTGCTGATCTGCACGCTGACGGCCGGCTGGCAGAAGATCTTCGATGCGAACCCGAAGGTCAGCTTCCTCGCGCACGCGGCGAAGCTGCAGGCCGCGGTGGACGAAGGCAAGGTGCTCGCACCGGCGAAGTCGATCGCGCAGATGCAGCGGATCATCTTCAACGACTACATCGATGCGGCGCTGGCCGGCCTGTTCATCTTCGTCGTCGTGGCGATCGCGGGGTACGGGCTGCTCGCCGTGCTGCGCGCGCGCCGCGAGTCGAAGCCGACCGTGCGCGAGACGCCGTACGAAGCAATGCCGGCCGCGCAGGCGCTCGGCAGCGGACGTTAAAGGGAGGCCGCGATGTTCAGCGATCTGGGCAGCGACCTGCGCAGCGCGGGGCGTTACCTCGGGCAGGCGTTGCGGCTGATGGTCGGCCTGCCCGACTACGACACCTACGTCGCGCACATGCGCGACACCCATCCGGACCGCGAGCCGATGACGTATGAGGAATTCTTCCGCGAGCGTCAGAATGCGCGGTACGGGTCGGGGGCGGGGAAGTGTTGCTGAAGCGGGCCGGCGAAGCCGGCCGGTAAGGGCACCACCAAGTGCAGTCCGGTGACGGACCAGGAAGCGCCGCGAAGGCATTCGCGGCGCTTTTTTATTTGGCGGGCCGGAGCGGGCATGTTTGCTGCCTGTCGTGGTTGCGGCGGTTGGCCGGCTTCAGCGCGGCTTGATCCGGCCGCCGGTATCATAGGGCTCTACTTTTTTCCGATGAATCCGCGCAGGAGAACCCCGTCGTGCATGTCGGTGAGCGTTTCAACAGCATTTCCCATCTCGTCGGCGCGGTATTGTCGGTGGCAGGGCTGGTCGCGCTGGTGACGATGGGCGCGCTCGACCGCGATCCTTACAAGATCGTGAGCTTCAGCGTGTACGGCGCGATGCTGATCCTGCTGTACGGGATCTCGACCGCGTATCACAGCGTGCGCAACCCGCGGCTCAAGGCGATCCTGCAGAAGTGTGACCATTCGGCGATCTATCTGCTGATCGCGGGCAGCTACACGCCGTTCACGCTCGTCACGCTGCGCGGCCCGTGGGGCTGGTCGCTGTTCGGCGTCAGCTGGGGGCTCGCCGCGTTCGGGATCGTGCAGGAGCTCACGCTCGGACGGCGCACGCGCATCGTGTCGATGATCCTGTACGTGCTGATGGGCTGGCTCGCGCTCGTCGCGATCCGCCCGCTGATCCATGCATTGCCGCCGGTGGGTACCGCATGGCTCGTGGCCGGCGGCGTCATCTACAGCGCCGGGATCTACTTCTTCATCAACGACGAACGCATCCGCCACGGGCACGGTATCTGGCACCTTTTCGTGCTGGCGGGCAGCCTGTGCCAGTTCGTCAGTGTCGCGATGTATGTCGCGTGAGCGACGCGGGACGCCGGCGAAGGCGCGGCCGCATGCGGCCGCGCCCGAGTCAGCCGGAGCAGGCGCGCCGCGCGTTCTTCGTGGTCGTCGGCATCAGGTGCGACCGGCCGCTGGCGCGACGTCGCGCAGCGCGTCGAACCCGACCCACCCCCAGTAGACGCGATGATGCGCGATCAGCCCGCCGCGCAGATCCATCACCTCGACGAGATCGACCTGATCGCCGTCCGGCGTTTCGCGCGGATATTCCCACGTGAGTTGCTTGCCGTTCGAAAAGAACAGGCCCGTGCGGTACCAGCGTCCGAGCCGGTTGCCCGGATTGCGCAGCCCTGCCGCGAAGAACGCGCCGATCGCGGGCTTGCCGTGCAGCACGCCCGAGTCGTGATCGGGCAGCGTGGCGACGATCAGCGGCGTTTCGAGGATCGCGTCGTCCGCGTACAGCGACATCAGCGCATCGAGGTCGCGTGCGACGACGGCGGCGTGCCAGTCTCGATGGATGCGGTGCGCATCGGTGTCGGCGTGGGTCATGGCGGGTTCCTGCAAGCGTGGATAACGGCACCACTGTATTGATGCAACGCTGCCGGACGTTTCACCAGAGGCCGAAACGTGGATGTTGCGTGCGCCGAGCGCAACCGCAACCGCGTTCCGCCGTTCGCGTCAGCCCCCCAGCGCGCCGAGATTCAGTTCATGCGACTTGCCGATCCACACCGCGCTGTCGCGATGGTCGCGCAGTTCGTCGTTGGTATTCGGATGCAGGAAGATGTCGAGCGCGCCGTGATTCAGCACGAGCCACGGCACGATGGTGTCGAACCGCGTGGCGTCGAACGCGATCTGGTACGACCAGGCCGGATGCGGGCCGACGAGGCGTTCGTGAAAGCGGCCGAGCTCGATGATCGCGCCGAACCGCTCTTCGACGACGAGGCGAAACGCCCAGGCCGCGTCGCGGCTGGCGGCGTCGAAGTAGACGTGTGCGTGCCAACTGTTGATCGCGGTGGAATCGATATCAGCCATGACGGGACTCGTGAGAGGAATAGGGAAGGCATGAGCGCCGTCACTTGCGGCGCGATGCGCAATTATCGCGCGTCCTTGTCGGACACGTCTTGTCGCGAAGCGATAAATCGGCGTGAAGAATGGTTGCGCGTCAAACAAACCGGCGGGTTCGTTGAGGTATTTCCCGCGCGGGCCGGCATGCGCGGCATCGCGCCGCAAGCCTGGCCGGCGCGGGCGCCGAGCGAAATCGCTTCGGCAATACGTCATTTCGAAAATGGCAAAAGCGATTCGCGCACCGCATCTAATCGTCTGCAAAAACGCGATCATGTCGTTGAATGAAATAAAGAAATTCCGCTCGGGCGGCATTGGCGAATCGCGCGCGTCGCGCGCCGGCCGTCGGTGCCGAAAATATCAATTGCGGAATCGGCTATTCAAGCGCGCGGCCGCGCGACATACGATGGTTTCACCGCATCGACGTCGAAGATCGATGCGGACGCAACCATCTGGAGGCCATGATGCGAACCGTTGTTTCCCTTGCAGTGCTGTCCGGCGCGCTTGCCGTGCTGCCCGCCGCGAGCTTCGCGCAGTCCGTCGATACCGAATGGCAGTCGAACGTCGCGCCGTTGACCTGGTCCGCGGCGCGTGCCGAAACCGACGTGCAACTGATGCAGATGACGCGCGCCGGCTATCGCGCGACGACGGCCGGCAACCAGAACTATCCGCTCGCGATGCAGCGTGCGCTCGAACGCGTACGGAACCCGGTGCCCGACCGCTCGCGCGACGAGAAGGCCGCGATGGAAGCGCGTGCGGCCAGCGCCGCGCAGAGCGGCCATCCGGTAAAGGCGTTCTTCGTGAAGACCGCGTACTACCTGAAAGGCGAGAACACGTTCTGATGCGGGAGACGAGCATGGCATGCGCGAACCGACTCGCCGACGCGTGGCGCACGTCGACGATCCGCCGGCTGCCGCACGCGTGCGCGACGCGGCGGCGTGACGATCCGTACGCCGCGCGGCGCCGCGCGAACGGCCATCGCGCCGCGCGCCCCGGCGCCGTCGCGTGCCGCACCGGGTGGCCGCGCTTCGACGCGGACGACGTTGCCGCCAGCGAGAGCGGATCATGAAGGCCGTCCGGAAAAGCCGCCGCCATCCGCCGCTGACGCGCGAATGGCTGCTGCCGTTGCCGCCCGCGCATGTGCGCGACATCTCGCTGAAATGCCACATGGCGCTCGTCGCGCTGCGCGGCGAGCACGGCAGCGAAACGTTGTTGATGCGGCTGCGCACGAGCGTCTACCTGGTGTTCCTCGCGCTCGACGATGCAGTATCGGCGGACGCGAGCATCGACCTGTGCGTCGATGCGGAGCGCATGCTCGATGCGAGCGTCGCGCGCGCGGCGGAAAGCGGCGCATGGACGCTGCACGACGACGAATGCGCGGTGCTCGAGCGCATCCTCGCCGCGAACGACGCATGCGTCGCGACGCTCACGCGGCACCGGCTCGCCGAGCTGTGGCGTCACGTCAGTGCGTTCGCGTCGGCCGACCAGCCGGCCCTCGTCGCGCAAGCCGCGGCGAAGATGCGGGAACCGGCCGTTCTGCATTGAGCGTCGTCGACGCGACCGGCGCCGCGCGATGTTTCATACCTGTCCCATTCCCCGGCGCCGACGCTCGCCGTCTAATGTCATGACAGGAACCGGACGGGTTCGGTCGATGACGATTCATCCTCGCGTGGGCGATGATCGTGCGTGTCGGCGTGAACGCATCCGTTTCGATCAGGAGGAGCGATGGCGCTATACAGGATCGGCGGCTACTTCACGTGCGGAAGCGGCCGCGCCTTCAGCGAGAACCTGCCGCCGGGCAGCGAAGTGACGATCGCGGGCATCTATCGATGCACCGTTTGCGGCGACGAGATCGGCATTGCGAAGCGGCAGACGCTGCCGTCCGAAGACGAGCATCGGCACGATCTCGATCCGCCGTCCGACCCGCTGCTCGACCCCGGCCCGACCGCCTGGCAATTGATCGCGGCCGCGGAGTCGAGACACTAGGCGAGCGGCGTTCGCCCGCTCATGCGTGCGCGGATGCGCGCCGCTCCCCGCACGAAGGCCGACACAACCCAAGCCCGACAAAACAAAAGCGCCACGGAGCGAACTCCGTGGCGCTTCTTCGATGCCGGCCGATGCGGAGGCGCGAACCTCCGCATGGCGACACGCGCTTAAGCCGCCGTTGCCGGCTTGGCCGGCTTCTGCAGCTTGCCCTTGCCGGCGCGCTGGATTTCCTCGAGCTTGATCTCGACGTGGCGCGAGAACACGTACTCGGCCGGACGCTGCTTCGCGATCGAGATGTCCGGCGCGAACGCGCCTTCGGTCTTGATGCCCTTCCGGCTCACGGCGAACGCCTTCAGCGGATGCGCGATCGTGTCCATCACGGCGGTGGCTTCGAAGCCGCAGTGGACCATGCAGTCCGCGCACTTCTCGTAGTTGCCGACGCCGTAGTTGTCCCAGTTCGTGTCTTCCATCAGTTCCTTGAAGGTCTTCACGTAACCTTCGCCGACCAGATAGCACGGCTTCTGCCAGCCGAACACGGTACGCGCCGGGTTGCCCCACGGCGTGCACTTGTACGTCTGGTTGCCGGCCAGGAAGTCGAGGAACAGCGACGACTGGCTGAACGACCAGCGCTTGCCGCCTTCGCCGCGCTTCAGGATTTCGCGGAACAGGTTCTTCGTCTTGTCGCGGTTCAGGAAGTGCTGCTGATCCGGCGCGCGCTCGTACGCATAGCCCGGCGACACGGTGATGCCGTCGACGCCGATCGGCCCCAGCGTATCGAAGAACTTCGCGACGCGCTCGGGGATCGCATCGTTGAACAGCGTGCAGTTGATGTTCACGCGGAAGCCGCGGCGCTTCGCTTCCTTGATGGCCGCGACCGCCTTGTCGTACACGCCTTCCTGCGACACGGAATGGTCGTGCATTTCCTTGTCGCCGTCGAGGTGGACCGACCAGACGAAGTACGGATTCGGCTCGTAGTCGTCCATCTTCTTTTCCATCAGGAGCGCGTTCGTGCACAGGTACACGAACTTCTTGCGCTTCATGATGCCCTTGACGATCTCCGGCATCTCCTTGTGGAGCAGCGGCTCGCCGCCGGCGATCGACACGATGGGCGCGCCGCACTCGTCGACGGCTTCCAGGCATTCCTCGACGGACAGGCGCTGGTTCAGGATCGGGTCCGGATAATCGATCTTGCCGCAGCCGTTACAGGCGAGGTTGCAGCGGAACAGCGGCTCGAGCATCAGCGCGAGCGGATAGCGTTTGTTGCCGGACAGGTGTTGGCGCATGATGTATGCGCCGACGCGGACTTGCTGGAGCAGCGGAATAGACAAGAGATGTCCTCCTTAAACTTCGCGGGCGACAGCTTGCGTAAGCTTCGCCGGCAACTTGAATTCGACTTTTTCCTCACGGCCCGCCATCGTCGTGACATCGACGGGCCCCAGCGCGCGCAGCGCGCCGATTACATCCTCGACCATTTCCTCGGGTGCCGACGCGCCGGCGGTCAGGCCGACCGTCTGCACGCCCGCGAACCATTCGGCCTTCACTTCCGAGCCGTCGGCGACGAGATAGCTCGGTACACCGCTTTCGGTGCCGATCTCGCGCAGGCGGTTCGAGTTCGAGCTGTTCGTCGCACCGACGACCAGCAGCACGTCGACCTGGCCGCTCAGCTCGCGCACGGCGGCCTGGCGGTTTTGCGTCGCGTAGCAGATGTCGCGCGTGTCCGGGCCGACGATGTCGGTGAACCGGCGCTGCAGCGCTTCGATGATGCCGCGCGTGTCGTCGACCGACAGCGTCGTCTGCGTGACGTACGCGACCGGCGTGTCGACCGGCAGCGTCAGCGTATCGACTTCGGCCTCGCTCTGCACGAGGATCACCTCGGCCGGGATCTGGCCGATCGTGCCCTCGACTTCCGGATGGCCCGCATGGCCGATCAGGATCAGCCGGCGGCCCGCCGCGACGTACTGGCGGCCCTGCACGTGCACTTTCGTGACGAGCGGGCAGGTGGCGTCCAGCACGTCGAGCCCGCGCGTTTCCGCGTCGCGTTCGACGGTCTGGGCGACCCCGTGCGCGCTGAAGATCGCCACGGCGCCGTGCGGCACCTCGTCGAGCTCCTCGACGAATCGAGCCCCTTTATTACGCAGGTTTTCGACGACGTGCCGGTTATGCACGATCTCATGACGCACATAGACCGGCGCGCCGTGCTGTTGCAGCGCGCGATCGACGATCTCGATCGCGCGGACAACCCCCGCACAAAAGCCGCGGGGCTGGGCAAGGATGACTCGCATAAGTGAGCGAACTCCGACGACAGACGCCGGGTTCGAAGAGCTGGCACCGCTCGCTCGCCCCGGCTTGATGTTATGAAGGCAGGAACGAACCGGCCAGGCCAGGCCCCGGAACCCCGAATTAATCGCGCATTTTAACCCTATCGGGCCGTCCTTGCTCTGGTGCTGTATCGGCCGTGTTGCATCCACCGCAGCGCCGCGTCGGCGCTCGCGCGCGCGGAACCCGGTAAACTGCGCGGTTTCGCGGGCAGCCCGTCCGGCTGCCCGGCGTCGCGCTCATTTCAAGGCCATTCGATGACCGTCGATTCTTACGCGTATTGCCCTGCCGCCGGTGCGGTCAAGGGTGTTCTCACTCCGACCCTGATTGAGATCGAACGATCCGGGGCCGCTGGCGCCGGCGTCCGGCAGGAGGCGTGCCGATGATGCTGGCGATTACCTTTCTGGTGTCCGGCCTGTCGCTGCTGATCTGGATCGTGCTGCTGGTCGCGCGCGGCGGCTTCTGGCGCGCGCGACCCGCGCGGGCCCTGCCGCCGGAAGCGCGCGGCGCCGCGGCCGAGGCCGGCTGGCCGGCGGTCGTCGCGGTCGTGCCGGCGCGCAACGAGGTCGACGTGATCGCGCAAGCGGCGACGTCGCTGCTCGAGCAGGATTATCCGGGCGACTTTCATCTGATCATTGTCGACGACCACAGCGACGACGGCACCGCCGCCGCAGCCCGCGCGGCCGCGCTCGCGATCAACCGCGCCGACCGCCTGACCGTGCTCGCCGCGAAGCCGCTGCCGGCCGGCTGGTCGGGCAAGGTGTGGGCGCAGTCGCAGGGCATCGCCGCGGTGCGCACGTTGGGGCTGCCGGCCGACTACCTGCTGCTGACGGATGCCGACATCGGTCATCCGCCCGACGCGGTGGCGCAGCTCGTCACGCGCGCGCAGGCCGAACAGCGCGATCTCGTGTCGCTGATGGTGCGGCTGCGCTGCGATTCGTTCTGGGAAAAGGCGCTGATCCCGGCGTTCGTGTTCTTCTTCGCGAAGCTCTATCCGTTCTCGTGGATCAACAATCCGCGCAACCGGACGGCCGGCGCCGCGGGCGGCTGCATGCTGGTCAAGCGCAGCGCGCTGGAAGAGGCCGGCGGCATCGAATCGATCCGCGGCGCGCTGATCGACGACTGCAGCCTTGCCGCACAGATCAAGCATCGCGGCAGCGGCCGGCATCCGATCCGGCTCGACCTGGCCGAGCGCAGCGTGTCGCTGCGTCCGTACGACAGCTGGCGCGACATCTGGAACATGATCGCGCGCACCGCGTTCACGCAGCTCCATTATTCGCCGTTGCTGCTCGCCGGCACGCTGCTCGGGATGACGATCATCTATCTCGTGCCGCCTGTCGCCGCGCTCGCATACGGCGCGCGCGCCTGGCCGGCGTGGCTGGCATGGGCGTCGATGTGCACCGCGTATGCGCCGATGCTGCGCTATTACCGGCGCTCGCCACTGTGGGCGCCCGCGCTGCCGCTCGTGGCGCTGTTCTACGTCGGCGCGACGTTCGCGTCCGCGTGGCGCTACTGGCGTGGCAAGGGTGGTCAGTGGAAGGCGCGCGTGCAGGCGCCGGTGGAGCGCTGAAGCGGGCCGGCGGATGCCGGCCGTCAGGACCACCGGATTGCTGAAAACAGACAGCCCGAATCGACGTGAGCCGATTCGGGCTGTTTGCTTTCCGGCCGACGTCCGGTCGCCGCTGCGCGCGTGCTTACCGCTGCGTCAGCATCATGTACATCTGAATCACGACGTCCGGCGAGAACGTGAACGGCACCCAGCCGTAGCCGGTGTGGCGCGCGACCAGCAGACGATCGCCGTTCGACTGCTTCTGCACGGCCATCATCGGGTTCTTCGTCGTCACGAAGCGCCAGCCGGCCGGGATGCCCGGCGGCGGTTCCGGCTGCATCGACGCGCGCGCATGCGCGAGTTCCTCGATCAGCTGGCCCAGCTGCTCCGGGTGCAACGTGATCGACTGGCCGTTGACGGTCAGCGTCAGTTCGTTCTGCGACGGGCGCGCGACGTGCAGCGTCGCCTTGTCCGCGGCGGCGTCGGCGGCTGCTTCGGCCGCGGGCGCGACTTCGATCGCGGTGTCGGCGGTGGTGGTCGCGACGACGTCGGTGATCGCGTCGGCCGCCGCAGCGGCGACTTCATCGGCGGCAGCCGGCGCGGTGGCGTTCGTCATCGGCTCAACGGCGGACCCGACGGCCGGTTCGACCACGTCAGCCGCGACGGCCGGCTCGGTGGCCAAAGCTGCCGCGTTCGTCGCGGCGTCCTTCACGACGGCTTCGACCAGCGCTTCCGCGTCGGCGATCGCCTTCGCGTGACGCTCGGCGGCCGCTTCGGCCTGCGCGATCGCTTCGGTATGGCGCTGCGCGACGGCCTCGGCCTCCGCGGTCGCCTCCGCATGGCGTTGCGCGGCCGCGTCGGCTTGCGCGATCGCTTCGGCGTGACGCTGCGTGATCGCTTCGGCTTCGGCGGTTGCCTCGACATGGCGCTGCGCAGCCGCTTCCGCTTCGGCGATCGCCTGCGTGTGACGCTGCGCGAGTGCCTCGGCCTCGGCGATCGCGGCCGCGTGGCGCTGCGTCGCGGTCTCGGCTGCGGCGGTCGCTTCCACATGGCGCTTCGCGGCGGCTTCGGCTTCCGCGGCGGCCGCCGCATGACGCTGCGCGGCCGCGTCCGCTTCGGTCGCGGCGGCGTGATGACGCTGCGCGGCGGCCTCGGCTTCGGCGATCGCGGCCGCATGACGCTGCGACGCGGCTTCGGCATCCGCGTGGCGCTGCGCGAGCGCCTCGGTCAGCGCGGTCGCTTCGGCGTGCCGCTGGACGGCGGCCTCGGCCTGCGCGGCGGCTTCGGTGTGGCGTAGGGCGGCGGCTTCGGCCGCGGCGGTGGCGTCGGCGTGGCGCTGCTGCGCGGCATCGGCGTCGGCGGCTGCGGCCGTGTGGCGCTGCGCGGCGGCCTGTGCTTCGGCTTCCGCGGCGGCGTGACGTGCGGCGGCGGCCTGGGCTTCCGCCGCGGCGGCGCGCGCGAACGCTTCCGCGCTGCGTGCCGCCTGCTGCGCGGCGTGGTGATCGTGGAGGAGCTGATCGACGCCCGCGTTGAGCGAATCGATCTGTTCGTTCAGGTTCATGCGTGTCTTCTCTGCGTAAGACCCGCGATTTTAACCGCTGCGCCGGTGCCGGTCCGTCAGCGACGTGTAACAAAGTGCGCAAAGCGGCGTGAAATACGCCGCTTTGTGTTACTTCAGGTAGCCCGCCGAGCCGAACCAGTCGAGTGCATCGCGCAGTCCCTCGCGGTACGGACGCGCGCGGTAGCCGAGCTCGCGCTCGGCCTTCGCGGACGTGAAATACATCTTGTTCTTCGACATCCGCAGCCCGTCGACGGTCACGAACGGCTCCTTCTTCGTGAACTTCGCGACGGCCTCCGCACCGACGGCGAGCGGGTAGAGCGGCCAGCGCGGCAGCGCGATCGTCGGCGCCTTGCGGCCCGTCATCTGCGCGATGTCGGCCAGCATCTGCTGCAGCGGCAGGTTCTCGCCGCCGAGGATGTAGCGCTCGCCGATCCGGCCGCGCTCGAGCGCGAGGAAGTGGCCGTGCGCGACGTCGTCGACGTGCACCAGGTTCAGCCCGGTATCGACGAACGCGGGAATCTTGCCGAGCGCGGCCTCGACGATGATGCGGCCGGTCGGCGTCGGCTTCACGTCGCGCGGGCCGATCGGCGTCGACGGGTTGACGATCACGGCCGGCAGCCCTTCGTCGGCGATCATCCGCTCGACCGCGCGCTCGGCCAGCACCTTGCTGCGCTTGTACACGCCGATCGCCTGCCCGGCGGTGAGCGGCCGGTTCTCGTCGGACGGATCGCCGGCGCTCGTGACCTTCAGCGTCGCGACGCTGCTCGTGTAGACGATCCGTTCGACGCCTTCGGCGCGCGCCGCGCGCATCGTCGCGACCGCGCCTTCGAGGTTCGCGCGCTCGATCTCGTGCGGGTCCGGCGCCCACAGCCGGTAGTCGGCCGCCACGTGCAGCAGGTAGCGCACGCCGCGCAGCGCGGCGCGCATCGACTTCTCGTCGCGCATGTCGCCGGTGACGATCTCGGCGTCGAGATCCGCGACGTTCGTGCGCGGGCTGGTCGGGCGCACCAGCACGCGCACCGCATAGCCTTTCTGCTGCGCGATGCGTGCGACGGCCGAGCCGACGAAACCGGACGCGCCGGTGACGAGAACGAGATCGCGGGAGGTATCAGTCATGCGTTTCCTTCAGGGCCGCGCGCGGGCGGCGCGGCGGTTGTGCGTCGGCGAGATTGTACGTGGTCGGCGCGCCCGGCGACGCGAGCGCCGTCCTCCGGCACGCACGCATCGCCGGGCAGCAAACCCGCAGTTGCGTGCTCGCGCGGGCGGCTGCACTGGCGACGGCGCCGAGCCGGCCCGCCGGGCCCGTGTGCGAAGCGGCCGACGCGACTACAATGCCGGGCTTGAATGGATTGCACGACGGGAGGGCGACGCGATGAGCCGCAATGAACTGGACGAACGGATCGAGACCTACTACGTGCGGGTGCGCGGCGTCGTGCAGGGCGTCGGTTTCCGTCACGCGACGGTGCGCGAGGCGCATGCGCTGAAGCTGCGCGGCTGGGTCGCGAATCTCGAGGACGGCAGCGTCGAGGCGATGATCCAGGGCCCGGGCGCACAGATCGACCGGATGCTCGCGTGGCTGCGCCACGGGCCGCCGTCCGCGCGCGTGACCGAGGTGACGTTCGAGGAGCGCCACGTCGAAAAGCGCTTCGAGCGCTTCCAGCAGCAGTAACGCGCAAGGCTAAAACAACATGACGGGGTATCCGGAGGCCGGGCGCGGCATCGCGCTGTCGGTGATGGCGTCGACGCTGTTCGCGCTGATGTCCGCCTACGCGAAACTGCTCGCGCCGCTCACGGGGCTCGACATCTTCGCGTGGCGCATCCTGTGGACCGCGCCGGGCGCGCTCGCACTGATCGCGCTGCGCGGCCGCTGGCCGGCGCTCGTCGAACTCGTGCGGCGCGGCGTGCGCGACTGGCGCCTGCTGGTCGCGCTGCCCGCGAGCGCGGCGCTGCTCGGCCTGCAGCTGTGGCTGTTCCTGTGGGCGCCGCTGCACGGACGCATGCTCGAAGTGTCGCTCGGCTATTTCCTGCTGCCGCTGACGATGGTGCTCGTCGGCCGCTTCTACTATCACGAACGGCTCGATCCGCTGCAATGGGCGGCGGTCGCATGCGCGGCGCTCGGCGTCGCGCACGAGGTATGGGCGACGCGCGCGTTCGCGTGGCCGACGCTCGTCGTCGCGCTCGGCTATCCGCCGTATTTCGTGCTGCGCCGCCGGATCAACGCCGATTCGCTGGCCGCGTTCGCGCTCGAGATCGTGCTGCTGTGTCCGGTCGCGTTCGCGATGGTGTCGGCGAGCGCGACGCCGGTCGCCAGCCATCCGCTGCTGTGGGCCGTGCTGCTGCCGGGGCTCGGCGTGCTCAGCACGCTCGCGCTCGCGAGCTACCTGAAGGCGAGCCGGATGCTGCCGATGGCGCTGTTCGGGATCCTCGGCTACGTCGAACCGGTGCTGCTCGTCGCGGTGTCGCTGCTGCTGCTCGGCGAGACGCTGAGCGTCGCGCAGCTCGCGACGTACGGGCCGATCTGGGTCGCCGTTGCATTGACCGCGTGGCACAGCGCGATGCTGATGCGGCGCTTGCCCGCGCGCGGCTGAGCATCGCCGCCCGGCCGCGCGACGGCGGCAACGAACGTGCCGCGCAGCGCGCATTGCTTGCGTCGCGTCCCACGATTCAGGCGTCGAACTGGCATCGCGCTGATGTGCAGCTGACGTCTGGCTGGCGGCCTCGCCAGCGTTGCATCGCCGATGTCACGCCTGTAATCGAACAGAAGATTCCGTTGCACTTTGTTACTTAGGGTATCTCCCGACCGGCCGCTAGACTGATCTGACCGCCTCCTCTTCGTATGCGGCTTTTCCATGAACGGTCATTTCCGTGCCGGGCCGGCCGGGTTGGCGCGATACGAGCATACGCGTAGCGCCGCCGATCGCGTTCGCCTTCTCCCTTCCGAATCCTCCTTCGGTGCATGCCGCACCGTCGTCGTGCAGGTGCGGCCATGTCGTTGAACATGCCGCCTGCCGTCCCGATGCCGCCGACCCGCGGCGCGCGCCTGATCGAAGTCGATTTCTTCCGCGGCATCGTGCTGCTGATGATCGTCGTCGATCACATCGGCGCGAGCGTGCTGTCGCGCGTGACGCTCCATGCATTCGCGCTGTGCGACGCGGCCGAGGTGTTCGTGTTCCTCGGCGGCTTCGCGACCGCGAGCGCGTACGGCGCGATCGCCGACCGGCACGGCGCGCGCGCGGCGCAGCGGCGGTTCGTGCGCCGCGCGATGCAGATCTACCGCGCGTTTCTCGCGACGTCGACGCTGATGCTCGTCGTGTCCGCCGTGCTCGACCATTACGGGATCGACGCGCCGAACCTCGCGCTCGATGACGTCAGCGTGATGCTCGCGTCGCCGCTCACGGGGCTCGCCGAACTGCTCACGTTCCAGCGCCAGCCGTATCTCGCGTCGGTGCTGCCGATGTACGTGCTGTTCGCGCTCGCGTCGCCGGTGATCGTGCCGTTCGCGCGCCGCCATCCGTGGCTGCTCGTCGCGTTCAGCGCGACGTCGTGGCTCGCGGCGGGCTGGCTCGGCCCCGAACTGCTGGATACCGATGCGTTCCGCTGGAACTTCAACCCGTTCGCGTGGCAGCTGATGTTCGTCGCCGGCGTGCTCGCGCGCTGCCAGCCTTTCTACCGGTACGTCGCGCTCGGGCGCTGGAGCGCCGCGGCGACCGGCGTCGCGTGCGCGATCGTGCTCGGTTGTGCGAGCTACAAGCTGTTCTCGGGGCTGCCGTTGCCGGAAGGTATTCTCAAGCGCGATCTCGCGCTGCCGCGCATCGTGAGCTTCGCGGCGATTGCCTGGCTGATGGCCGACTGCGTGCGTTACGGCTGGATCGCGCGCATTGCGCGGGCCGTGCAGCCGGTCGTCGCGGTCGGCCGGCGCGGCCTGATCTGCTTCGTCGCGGGCGCGGCGATCTCGCTCGTCATCGATTCGCTGCTGCATCCGGTCGCGAACGGCGCCGAGCTGCGGCATATCGGCGTGGGCCTCGCGGCCGACGCATGCGCGGTCGGGCTGATGATGGCGGTGGCCGGTTCGGGAACGTGGTTCGCACGCCGGCGCGGCGCGGCCGCGTGAACGGTGCGGGAAAACGCGCGGGCGGCACGCAACGTGCCGCGCGGTGCGCTCAGTGAGGTGAGCCGATACGGGAGCGGGGGACGACGGTCGCGTCGTCGGATTCGGCGTCGTCGCGTTCGTCGGACTTCGGATCGTCCTGCTGCGCGAGCACCGCGTCGGCTTCGGCCGCGGCCCGGGCGGCGCGCAATGTGGTGCAGCGCTGCGCGTGCCGGATGTCCGACAGTATCCTCAAGAGCCGAGTCGTCTTGTTTTTCATGATCTTCTCCCGCCAGTGCGCATCACGACGGAGCGGATGCGCCGTTGCAACCAGTGTAGGACGTGCTGGCCGCGCTGGCGGGAGAATGTGGCGTGCACGCCGCACGCCGAGGGATAGTACTTACTGCGCCGAGGCCATCGCCTGCGCCTGCACCGCTTCTTCCTCGCGGCGCTCTTCCGCGCAGCGCTGATGCTGGCGCGACAGGCGGTTCATCATCGGCAGCAGCAGCAGGGCGAGCAGCATGCCGATCGCGGCGAGCCAGCCGAGCTTCTCGAACAGCGACAGGTACAGCGGCAGCGATTCGGTGGCCGGCAGGTCGTGCGACGGCATCTGCGCGAAGTTCGCGACGACGCTGCCCAGATACTGCGACACACCCGTCGCGACGAAATACGCGCCCATCATGAAGCCGCTCATGCGCGCCGGCACGTAGCGGGCGATCATCGCGAGGCCGAGGCCGCTCACCAGCAGTTCGCCGAGCGAGTAGAGGCCGTAGCCCCACACCATGAACCACGACGACACGCGGCCGTCCACCGCGTAGCGGCCGCTGATCGTGAACACCAGGTAGCCGGCGGCTACCGCGCCGAAGCCGAACGCATACTTCGCGGCGACCGGCAGGTCACGGCCGCTCTTCGAGAACGCGTTGTAGACCCACACGAGCACCGGGCTCAGCATCATGATCCAGATCGGGTTCAGCGCCTGGAACTGCGCGGCGCTCCACGTGAACAGCGTCGTGCCGAACAGGATGAAGCGCGGATCGACGTTGCGCAGCGCGAACAGCGTGAGCGACGTCGACATCTGCACGTAGAAGATGAAGAACAGGATCACCTGGCCGATCAGCACGAGCGCCGCGATCAGGCCCGCGCGTTCCGAACGCTCCGACTTCGCGATCATGTACGCGAAGATCGCGAGGATCGCGAACGCCGCCGTCCATACGCTCGCGACCGCGAGCTGCTTGTGCTGCAGCACGTACAGCGTGACCAGCGCGAGCGCCACGCCGCCTGCCGCCACGCCGCCGAGGCGCTTCCAGCGGATCGGTTCGTCGTCGGGCTGCGAGCCGATGTGCGCGAGCGTGCGGTGCATCAGCATGAAGTTCAGGATCGCGAGCAGCATACCGGCGCAGCAGACCGCGAACGCGGTGTGCCAGCCCCAGTGATCCTTGATCCACGGCGTCGCGAGCATCGACACGGTCGAGCCGATGTTGACCGCCATGTAGTAGATCGTGAACGCGCTGTCGATGCGCGCATCGTCGCCTTCGTAGATGCGGCGCACGAGGTTCGCCGCGTTGGCCTTGAACAGGCCGTTGCCGACGACGATCACGCCGAGCGATGCGTACATGTACGCCAGCGCGTCGTTCGGGACCGCCAGCATCAGGTAGCCGGCGCACAGCACGGCCGCGCCGATGATCATCGTGCGACGTGCGCCGAGCACCTTGTCGCCGATCCAGCCGCCGATCGACGGCGACGCGTAGACGAGCGCGGTGAACGCGCCCCAGGTCAGGTTCGCATGGCTGTCGGTGAAACCGAGCCGGTCGACCATGAAGAGGACCAGGAGCGCGGCCATACCGTAGTAGCCGAAGCGCTCCCACATTTCGATGAGGAAGACCGTCGTAAACGAACGGGTCTGTGAAACAGGTGCGTGCATCATCAATCTCGTTTGAAACGGACGGCGCGGATCGCGCGTCGCCTTGGGGGTCGAACTGGCGCCGGAGCACGGTGGCCGGGTAGGCTTTGCGTCGGCGATGGAGCAGTCGGGCGGGTTAGCCCGGGCCGGGGTCGGACTCCGCCCGATAAGGCGGTGCGAGGCCCCGACCGGCGCGCGAGTGGTAACGTTTGCCGGTCCGGTGCGTCAGGTCCGCGCCACTCAGGGAAACTCCCGATATGGCAGCAGCTTTCAGGAAAATTTGTCTCATCATCTATTTGTAAGCTTTGCGCCCGTTCTCCGAAAATTCCCGGAGAGCCGCTTGCAGCTTGCCTGTGAAGCCGGCGAGTCTGGCAAGATAGCGCGTCGTTTCGCCCGCTTCGTGCCCTGTTTAGTGCACCGGGCTCAACACCGAAGACGTGTGCGAACCCGAAGATTAAGCTATCTCGTATTAACTTAGTTACTTTCCATCAAACATTTTTTGACGACCACTTTTCGGCCTGCTATGGTTCCCCCCACTGAAAACTCGCGAGCGGCAGACGCTGCCGCACTCGGCAGCAAGATTCGCGCGTTGCGCCAACGACTCAAGCGCACGCTCGACGACACCGCTACCGCCGCGGGGATTTCGAAGCCGTTTCTGTCTCAAGTCGAACGCGGGCTCGCGTCGCCGTCACTGACGTCGCTGGCCGGTATCGCACAGGCGCTCGGCGTGACGGTGCAGTACTTCGTGGATACGCCGAGCGAGGAACGCTCGGTCTGCAGAGGCGATCAGTTGCGCTTCTTCGGATTCGCCGATTCGGCGAACCTGTTCGCGAGGCTGACCAACGTGACCGAAGGGCGTCAGCTCGAGGCGATCCTCGTGCGGATGCCGCCGGGGCAGAAGCGGTCGGAGGTGACGACCCATGCAGGAGAGGAATTCCTGTATGTGATTGAAGGGGAAGTGTCGCTGACGCTGGAAGGCAAGACGTTCGTCCTGCAGGCCGGCGACAGTTCGCACTATCAGTCGACGGTCCCGCACAGCTGGGTCAACACCGCGAAGGTCGAGTCGGTGGTGGTCTGGGTCGGTACGCCGCGGCTGTTCTAACGCACAGGTATTCCTTCGTTTCCAAGACGGAATGCCTGTCGAAAGAAACGTAAGGAATACTAAGATGCAATACGAGAATCACGGGCCTCCTCAATCGCTGTACCCGTCAGCGTCTCACGCGTAACCGCGGCATCCGCCGCGCATCGCTCGCCGAACAACTTTCTCAAGACTGCCACGATGAAATCCTTGCATGCCATGTCGGCCGTGCTGGCCGCGCTCGCCCTGACGACGCCCGTCGCCCACGCCGTTACCGTTCCGTCGAACGTCACGCTCGCTCCTCAACAGGACCTGACGCGCCAGGTGCCCGCCGAAGTCGAGTCGCTCGACCCGGCGCACATCGAATCGTGGACCGGCAACACGATCGGCCTCGACCTGTTCGAAGGGCTCGCCCGCATCGACGCGGCCGGCCAGGTCGTGCCGGGTGTCGCGCAGTCGTGGGAGCGCAAGACGCCGCAGACCTGGATCTTCAAGCTGCGCCACGATGCGAAGTGGAGCAACGGCCAGCCCGTGACGGCCGCCGATTTCGTCTACTCGTGGCAGCGCCTCGTCGACCCGAAGACGGGCTCGAAGTACACGATCCTCGTCGAGTTCGTGAAGAACTCGAAGGACATCATCGCCGGCAAGGCCGCGCCGACGACGCTCGGCGTGCGCGCGGTCGATCCGTACACGCTGGAAGTGACGACCGACGTGCCGGTCGCGTTCTTCCCCGAACTGACCGCGATGGTGCCGCTCGCGCCGGTGAACAAGGACACCGTCGCGAAGTTCGGCGACGCATGGACGCGTCCCGGCAACATCGTCAGCAACGGCGCGTACCAGCTCGTCGACTGGCAGCCGAACAACCGCATCGTGATCTCGAAGGACGCGAAGTACTGGAACGCGCCGAAGGTCGTGATCAACAAGGTCACGTACCTGCCAATCGAAAGCGACGAAACGGCGATGCGCATGTACCAGGCCGGCCAGATCGACTACAGCTACTCGATCCCGTCGGGCATCTTCCAGCAGGTCAGCAAGCAGTTCGGCGGCGAACTGCGCCCGGGCCTGCAGCTCGCGACCTACTACTACTACCTGAACAACAGCGACGCGGCGCTGAAGGACAAGCGCGTGCGCCAGGCGCTGTCGATGGTGATCGATCGCGACGTGCTGACGTCGAAGCTCACGCAGGCCGGCGAGAAGCCGATGTACGGCCTGATGCCGAACGGCACGAAGGGCGTGCACCCGTTCACGCCGGAATGGGCGTCGTGGCCGATGGCCAAGCGCGTCGCGACCGCGAAGGACCTGCTGAAGCAGGCCGGCTTCTCCGATGCGAAGCCGCTGTCGTTCACGCTGACGTACAACACCAACGACCTGCACAAGAAGGTCGCGCTGTTCACCGCATCGGAATGGCGCACGAAGCTCGGCATCGACACGAAGCTCGAGAACGTCGAGTTCAAGGTGCTGATGAAGGAGCGGCATGACGGCAAGGTGCAGATCGCGCGCGACGGCTGGTTCGCCGACTACAACGACGCGATGACCTTCTTCGACCTGATCCGCTGCGGCAGCTCGCAGAATACCGTCGGCTACTGCAACAAGCAGGCCGACACGCTCGTCGAAGAAGGCAACCAGAAGCTCGACGACAAGGCGCGCGCCACGCTGCTCACGCAGGCGCACGACGCGGCGATGAACGACACGCCGATGGTGCCGCTGTTCCAGTATTCCGCGGACCGGCTCGTGAAGCCCTACGTGGGCGGCTACTCGCTGAAGAACGTGATCGACATGCGTGCTTCGCAGGACATGTACCTGATCAAGCACTGAGCGGAGCGATCATGCTGGCCTACGCATTGAGACGCACGTTGTGGGCGGTGCCGACGATTCTCGCCGTCATCACCGTCTGCTACCTCCTGCTGCACTTCACGCCCGGCGGTCCGTTCGATACGGAGAAGCAGCTGTCCGCGGCGACGCTCGCGAACCTGAACGCGAAGTACCACCTCGACGAGCCGCTGTGGAAGCAGTACCTGCTGTATCTCGGTTCGCTGCTGCACGGCGATCTCGGCCCGTCGTTCCGCTACGTCGACTGGTCGGTGAACGATCTCGTGAAGAAGGCGCTGCCCGTGAGTCTCGGCGTGGGCGGCATCTCGATCCCGCTCTCGATCGGGTTCGGCGTGCTGCTCGGCACCGTCGCGGCCGTGCGCCGCGACAGCGTGATCGACCGCTTCGTGATGCTGATCGGCAACTTCGGCAACGTCGTGCCGCCGTTCGTGCTCGGCCCGGTGCTGGTGTGGATCTTCGCGATCCTGCTGAAGACCTCCGCCGGCAACGGCTGGCTGCCGGCCGGCGGCTGGGGCGACGGCGGCTGGCAGTACCGGCTGCTGCCGATCGTGCTGCTGACCTTCATCAACGTATCGCTGCTCGCGCGCGTGATGCGCGGCTCGATGATCGAGACGCTGTCGAGCAACTTCATCCGCACCGCGCGCGCGAAGGGCCTGCCGGGCTCGACGATCGTGCTGCGCCACGCGCTCAAGCCCGCGCTGATGCCGGTCGTGTCGCTGTTCGGCACGGTCTGCATCACGTCGATCACGGCGGCCGTCGTCACCGAATCGGTGTTCGCGCTGCCCGGGCTCGGGCAGCTGGTCGTGAACGGCGCGATCAACCGCGACTACACGCTGGTGCTCGGCCTCGTCGTGCTGACGACCGTCTGTGCCGTGCTGTTCAACCTGCTGGTCGACCTCGCGTACGCATGGCTCGATCCGCGCATCCGTTATTGAGCGAGGCACTGCGATGACTCCGACTACTCCCGTCGTCAGTCTGCCTGTGCAGACCGACTCGCCGCCGCGTTCGCGCTCGCCGCTCGCGCTCGCGTTCGCGCGCTTCCTTCACAACCGGGCGGCCGTGTTCAGCCTCGTGCTGCTCGCGCTGATCACGCTCGCATGTTTCGTCGGTCCGTGGCTGCTCGCGGCCGATCCCGCCGCGAGCGACTGGGGCTCGATCAGCCTCGCGCCGACGCTCGCGAACCAGCACTGGTTCGGCACCGACGAGCTCGGCCGCGACCTGCTCGTGCGCACGCTGATCGGCGGCCGCGTGTCGATCGAGGTTGGCCTGCTCGGCACGCTGGTGTCCGGCCTGTTCGGCGTCGCGTGGGGCGCGACCGCCGGCTTCGCGGGCGGCCGGGTCGACTCCGCGATGATGCGCGTCGTCGACATGATGTACGCGATCCCGTACCTGCTGATCGCGATCCTGATGATGACCCTGTTCGGCCGCTCGTTCATGCTGGTCGTGCTGACCATCAGCGCGTTCTCGTGGATCGACATGGCGCGCGTCGTGCGCGGCCAGACGCTGTCGCTGCGCAATCGCGAGTTCGTCGACGCGGCGCGCGCGATCGGCGTGTCGCCCGCGTCGATCGTGCTGCGTCACGTCGTGCCGAACCTGCTCGGCGTGGTCGTCGTGTACGCGACCGTGTCGGTGCCGAACATCGTGCTGACCGAATCGGTGCTGTCGTTCCTCGGCCTCGGCGTGCAGGAACCGATGACGAGCTGGGGCGTGCTGATCCAGGACGGCGCGCAGAAACTGGAATCGATGCCGTGGCTGCTGCTGGCACCGGCCGTCATGCTGTGCGTGACGCTCTACTGCGTGAACTTCGTTGGCGACGGCCTGCGTGACGCGCTCGACCCGAAGGATCGCTGAAGATGGCTGCTCTGTTGGAAGTAGAAAACCTCGGCGTGCGCTTCTCGCGCAAGGACGCACCGCCGATCGACGCCGTGAGCGGCGTGTCGTTCTCGCTCGAAGCCGGCAAGACGCTCGGCATCGTCGGCGAATCGGGCTCGGGCAAGAGCCAGACCGTGATGGCGCTGCTCGGCCTGCTGGCCGGCAACGGCGCGACGACGGGCGCCGCGCGCTATCGCGGCGACAACCTGCTCGAGATGGATACGCGTGCGCTGAACGCGGTGCGCGGCGACCGGATCGCGATGATCTTCCAGGATCCGATGACGTCGCTCAATCCGTTCCTGACGATCGAGCGGCAGATGACCGAGACGCTGCAGCTGCATCGCAAGCTGTCGCGCAAGGAAGCGACGAAGCGCGCGATCGAGGCGCTCGAGTCGGTGCGCATTCCCGACGCCGCGCGCCGCATCCGCATGTATCCGCACGAGTTTTCCGGCGGCATGCGCCAGCGCGTGATGATCGCGATGGCGCTCCTGTCCGAGCCGGAAATCCTGATCGCCGACGAGCCGACCACCGCGCTCGACGTGACCGTGCAGGCGCAGATCATCGACCTGCTGCGCGAGCTGAACCGCGAGCGCGGCACCGCGATCGTGCTGATCACGCACGACATGGGCGTGGTCGCGGGCCTCGCGGACGACGTGATGGTCATGTATGCGGGCCGCACCGTCGAATATGCGCCGGCCGACTCGATCTTCGCGGCGCCGTCGCATCCGTACACGATCGGCCTGCTCAACGCGCTGCCGCGCCTGACCGACGCCGACGACGCGCCGCTCGTCGCGATTCCCGGCAATCCGCCGATGCCCGGCACCGCGCCGGCCGGCTGCGCGTTCGCGAAACGCTGCACGTATGCGGAGGCGCGCTGCGGTACCGCGCGCCCCGCGCTCGAAACCTATGGCGCGGCGGGCGCGGTGCGCGCGTGCCACCGGCCGCTGGCCGATCTGACGGGAGGTCTGCGATGAGCGTCGATGAACGCCGCAATGCCGGCGCGACGGGCACGACGAGCGATACGCTGCTGTCCGTCGACGATCTGAAGGTGCATTTCCGCGTGCCGCTCGGCGGCTATCCGTGGTCGCCGAAGGGCACGCTGCGCGCGGTCGACGGCGTGTCGTTCGACGTGAAGCGCGGCGAGACGGTCGGGCTCGTCGGCGAGTCGGGCTGCGGGAAGTCGACGCTCGCGCGCGCGCTGATCGGCCTCGTGCCGATGACGGCCGGCACGGTGCGCTGGCGCGGCGAAGCCGTCGCGCCCGATCACCTGCGCGGCACCGCGATGCGCCGCGAAGTGCAGATGATCTTCCAGGATCCGCTCGCGTCGCTCGATCCGCGCATGACGATCGAACAGATCGTCGCGGAGCCGCTCGTCACGCACCACGCGGGCCTCGGCCGCGCCGAAGTGCGGCGCCGCGTGGTCACGATGCTCGAACGCGTCGGCCTGAACGCACATCACCTGCTGCGCTATCCGCACGAGTTTTCCGGCGGACAGTGCCAGCGCGTCGGCATCGCGCGCGCGCTGATCGGCGAGCCGAAGCTCGTGATCTGCGACGAGCCCGTATCGGCACTCGACGTGTCGATCCAGGCGCAGATCGTGAACCTGCTGCGCGACCTGCAACGCGAACTGTCGTTGTCCTATCTTTTCGTCGCGCACGACCTGGCGGTGGTGAAGGCCATCAGCCAGCGCGTGCTCGTGATGTATCTCGGCCGCGTGATGGAGTTCGGCACGCGGCATGACGTGTACGGCGTGCCGCAGCACCCGTACACGAAGGCGCTGCTCGATGCGGCGCCGACGCCGGAGCCGGCGCGCGAGCGTGCTCGCCGTCCGATGCTGCTGGCGGGCGAGATGCCGTCGCCGCTCAACCCGCCGTCCGGCTGTGCGTTCCGCACGCGCTGCCCGGTCGCGATCGACGCGTGCGCGCAGGACGTGCCGCTGCCGGAAGTGCGGCAGGGCTCGCCGGCGCGTGTCGCGTGCATCCGGGCGGGCGTGGCGGCGTGAAGTGACGCAGCAAACATAACCAGGCAGGTCAACAGGGGTAGGGTGCGGCGCGAATGATCTTCGCGCCGCGGGTAAAGGCGCGTCCTTAACCGGGCTCGCCGGGGGGCTGGAAGCGGATCGCAACCGGCGTGGACGACATCAACACAAGACGAGAATGACGATGAACAAGCAAAAGACGATCGGGACGGCATCGAAGATGCTGCTTGCATGGGGCTTGCCGGCGCTGGCCGGCGTATCGCTGAGCGGCGTGGCGTACGCCGACGACGCGGCCCCCGCACCGCTGACGGTCGCGCAGGCGGCGCCGTCCGCCGGCGCAGGCACATCGGTTGCGCAGGCAACGACCCCGAACGCCATTATCAACGCCGAGGCGACCCAGGCCGTCACGCCGCCCGACGAGCCTTCGGCACAGTCGAAGTCGAACGGCTTCATTGCCGACAGCCACCTGAATTTCCTGTTCCGCAACTATGCGGACACGCTCGACAACAAGGGCGGCCCGCACCGTCACGCGTGGGTCCAGGGCGCGATGGCGAACTTCGAGTCGGGCTACACGACCGGCCTGATCGGCATCGGCTTCGACGCGTCGCTGTATGCGGCGCTGAAGCTCGACGGCGGTGCCGGCGCGGGCAGCATGGTGCACATCGCGAAGGGCGGCGGCGGTTCGAACCAGCTCGCATGGGCCTATCCGGGCATCTACGACGTGAAGGCGCGCATCTCGAACACGGTGGTCAAGTACGGTCTGCAGGCCGTCGACAACCCGTTCATGGAACAGCACGACAACCGCGCGCTGCCGCCGACGTTCCTCGGCGCGACGATCGTCAGCAACGAATTCAAGAACGTGATGCTCGAGGCCGGCAGCTTCACGAAGACCGATGCGCGCGGCCACACGACGCTCACCAACCTCACGACGCAATACGGCGGCACGCGCATCAATCGCCTGACCTACGTCGGCGGCACGTGGGATTATTCGCCGGACGGCGAAGTCGCGCTGTACGCCAACCAGGCCGACGACGTGTGGCACCAGTACTACGCGTCGGTGAAGCACAGCATCGGCGATACGAAGTCGATCAAGTGGACCGGCTTTGGTAACGTTTACTCGACGCACGACACGGGCGACGCGCTGCAGGGCAAGATCAACAACAACGCGTACAGCCTGTCGGTGGCCGCGCAGCACGGCCCGCACGAACTGCTGCTCGGTTATCAGCAGGTGCTCGGCGACCAGTTCTTCGACTACCTGAACGAAACGAACGGCATCTTCCTGACCAACTCGATGGACGTCGACTACAACGCGCCGCACGAAAAGTCGCTGCAGCTGCGTTACACGTTCTACGGCAAGGAAGCGGGCCTGCCGGGCTTCAAGGCGATGGTCTGGGGCGTGACGGGCTGGGGCGCGGACGGCAGCGCAGGGGCTGCGAACGATCCGAGCAAGTCGAGCATCTACTGGAGCAACGGCGCGCCGGTGCAGGGCCGTCACCACGAGTTCGGCTTCATCCCGTCGTACACGTTCCGGAGCGGCAAGCTGAAGGACACGAAGGTCACGTTCATCGCGATGTGGCACACCGGTTCCACGCATACCGCGGACGCGACCAACAAGGAGTACCGCCTGGTCGTGAACGTGCCGCTGCACGCGTTCTGATCGAAGGGGGGACGCAACGTCCCCTTCAGTCGTTTTCGTCTCGCGCGGCCGGCCTGCGACCCGTTCGATCAGGCCGGCTTGTGCAACCCCGCCACCGGATCGTTCGCGGTGGGCATGTCCTCCACCAGCGACGTGAGCTGGCGGCCCGTGTCGCGCCAGGCGTCGAGGCCGCCGCGCAGCGGCAGCGCATCGGTGAAGCCTGCGTCGAGCAGGCGCTTGGCCATCAGCGCGGCCGTCACTTCGTTCGGGCACGAGCAATACACGACGAACTTCTGCGAGAACGGATAGCGCGCGACGATGTCCTCGATGTGCCGTTCGTCCGCGAACTGCGCGCCGGGAATCGTGAACGGGTCGAGCTTGCGGTGTTCGGGCGAACGCACGTCGAGCACCACCGGCGCGGCCGCATCGCGCAGCAGTTCTTCGAGCTCGTCGACGCCGATCCGCGCAGTCGCGAGCTGGCGGATCAGCGCGCGGCGGCGCATCCAGCGCACGGCCGCGTAGACGGCCAGCAGTGCGACGATCACCAGCAGTACCGCGCGGCCGAGCCGGCTCGCGCCGGCGAACAGCCAGTCGATTTGCCGATAGAACACGAGCCCCGCGAGGAGGCCGACGATCGTCCACAGCGCGGCGCCGAGCGCGTCGTAGCCGGCGAACGTGCGATAACGCGTGCCGAGCGCGCCGGCCATCGGCACCGACACGAGCGACAGCCCGGGAATGAAGCGGGCGACCGCGAGCACGCGCACGCCGTAGCGGCCGAAGAATCGTTCGGTCTTCTTCACGCAGGTGTCGCGCGACAGCGACAGCCGGCAGATCGTCTTCAGCGTCGTGCCGCCGTAGCGCCGCCCGGCGACGTACCACACGGTGTCGCCGATCAGCGCGCCGAGCACCGACAGCGCCAGCACCGTCAGGAGCTGCGAGCCGATCATCGCCGGATTCATCGCGGCCATCGCGCCGAACAGCACGAGCGTCGGCATCGCCGGTACGGGCAGGCCGATGGCCGCCGCGAGCACGTTGGCGAAGACGAGAAGCGGCCCGTATTGGGCGACGAGGTCACGGAGCATGACGGCTGGCCGAAAAGGAAGCGCGTGTGGAAGGTACGAAGATGGGCCGATTATCGGCCATTTTCAAGCGGACGGCGGGGAATGACGCAAAGCGCCTGACGGCGGCAGGGTGATGCGGGCGGATCGGTGAGCCGGTGCGTTGTGCGCGGCTCACCGGTCGACATCACGAAGGGGTAGGGGTGCGGACGAGCGAGGCGGCGCCGTGGTTTTCGCCAGGCAGTTCGGCGCCGTGCGAGCGGATCGCCGCGATCAGCTCGGCCGGCGTGATCTCGTAGCGAACCTCGCGGTGAATGCCGGGCTTGCGCTCGTCGATGTCGATCAGCAGCACGCTCTTGCCGTCGTCGGTCGATTCGAGCCGGAGCGAGCGCAGTTCGCGGCCGTCGGCCGGGTCATGTTCGGTGAGCAGGGTCATTGCCCCGGATGAGCCGGTAGTGCGCATCGAACCTATCCTCGTATCGTGTGTGCCAGGTTGGCGAAGATGTCGTTGTTGAATGCAGCTTGACGAAGTTTAACGCGAATGGGCCACAACACGGAGCATTTTCGTGGTCCCTGAATGAGGGCTGCACCGGCCATCCTTCTGATGTTTGAGCCGCGCCGGGCGGGCGTTTCGGCCGGATCGGACCGATCCGCGCCCGGCGCCCGGCCGGTGCGCGGCCGGGCGGCGCGGGCGCCGTCAGAAGCGGTCGGCGAGGCCCATCGCCGGGTCGCTGACCGAGTGGCGGCCCGTTTCGACGCGGCCGGCCACGCGGCGGGAGAAGCTGGCGTCGCTGTCGGCGGTGACGACGAAGTCGTACCAGTGGCCGGTCGAGTCGAGCTGCCAGTGCAGCTCCGACCGGCCGCCGGCGCGCACCGTGACTGTCCACGTCGTGCCGGCGTCGCTGCCGTGCCCGCGACCCTGGCTGATGCCGTCCTCGTTGCCGTGGCCGCGCTCGTCGTTCGCACCGCGGCCGGACAGGCCGTACACCTTGTTCGACTTCACCGTGAAGCGCACCGGGCCGCCGCCGTCGTTGTGCAGCCGCAGATGCAGGTTGCCGCTCGCGCCCGCGTCGCCGATCCGGATCTCCGGATGCGACGCGCGCGCCGGCCAGCCGGGCCAGGTCGCCGGTGAAGCGGCGGTGATAGCCGTTCGGGCCGAGCACCCACAGGTCATATTTACCGTCGTCGGCGGCGAGCGCCGCCCAGCCGCCGCGGCTCCACGGCGACACGACCCACATCGGCACGCGCGGGCCCGGCCGTACGGACGGCCGTCGGCCGCGGGCCGGCTCGACGTGGTCGGCGCGAAGTCGTGGTACTCGACGGCGACGTCGGCGTCCGCGAGCGAGCCGTCCGCGTTGCGCGACGGCACATGCGGGCCCGGCGAGTGCCGGGCAGGGCGCGGCCAGTCTAGGGAGCGCAGATGACGTCGGCGTGATGTGGAAATGACAGGGTGTGTCGCGTTTATGACGTTGCGTGCACAACTAATCTGTGACGCGCGGGGAAGACGTCGGAGTGGTCGAAATTACCGATTGCGCTTGGCGACAACGGTCGGGAATTGCCGATTTCGTGAAGCTGGCGTTACGCGATGTGGTTGTGCGTGCAACGGCATCGTGTCGTGCGGCAACCATGTTTCATCGGCGTGAAATCGGATAAGCTCGATGCGTTGTTGCATACGCGCGGCAATATGCCCCGGCCCGATACCTTCGACTCCATCCAGTCATGACCGATATCACGATCCGGCACAGCGAGACGCACGACGTTGACGCGATCCGGCACATCATCGCGCACCCCGCGGTGTACATGAACACGCTCCAGCATCCGTTTCCGTCGCACGAGAAATGGCAGCAGCGGCTCGAACGCCTGCGCGAACAGGGCGTGAGCCTCGTCGCCGAACTCGACGGCGCGGTGGTCGGCCATCTCGGGCTGCATCCGGAGCAGAACCCGCGCCGGCGTCATGCCGCGTCGCTCGGGATGATGGTCGATGCGTCACATCACGGGCGCGGCATCGGCAGCCGGCTCCTGGCCGCCGCCATCGAACTCGCCGAAAACTGGCTGAACATCACGCGTCTCGAATTGACGGTGTTCGTCGACAACCCGGCGGCGATCGCACTGTACGAAAAGCACGGCTTCCGGATAGAAGGCGAGGCGCCGGACTATGCGCTGCGCGACGGTGCGTATGCATCGGTGTTTCAGATGGCGCGGATCAAGGGGCGGCAGTGATGGACGCGTGCTGAAGCGCGTGCGGGCCGGCGCGTCGTTGCATCGGCCGCGGCATGTGCATGCATTGGCCATGCCGTGCGCCTTGTCGTGCCTGCCTCCGTGTACCCGATCGCGTGCAGCGACCGACGGCAGTCAATGCAGCGCCGCATGCAGCGCAGTGGGTGGTCGCGTCGACCGCGCAGGCGCGCACGTCGGCGACGCCACACTTCATATCCATTCGAGAATTAGTTCGTTTTCAACCGGCCGCGCGAATCGTATCGTCGAATGATTTGCCGGTCGCTGTGGTCGCCGCAGTTGGTACTGCTGCGCGGTGTGCGCATGAAGCGGCGGGTCGGGGCCTTTCGCGTCGATGCCTGCGTGATCCCTACGCGATGCCCACGGCCGATGCCGGCATGCGTCGTGCCATCCGTCGATACCCTTCGTCGTTGCATCGCTTCGTCGTGTTTTCGCTTCGCCGTTTCGTGCGCATGGGCCGGCCGTCGCAGCGTACCGGTTCCGCCGTCGCGCGACGCCGCTATCCGCAACCGTCTCTTTCAACGGAACCCGCCGTGATGAAAACCGTCCTCCGTAACCTGACTGTCGCCTGCCTGTTCGCCGCCGCAGGTGCGGCGTTTGCCGCCAACGCGCCGCAGGGCGCTCCCGTATCGGGCCCGTCGAGCGGCGGCGCGCATCTGCCGCCCGGCATCGCTTGGCAGCAGGGCGGCGTCGATGCCGCGTTCGCGCTCGCGAAGCGCACCGGCAAGCCGCTGCTGCTGTACTGGGGTGCCGTATGGTGCCCGTCGTGCAACCAGGTGAAGTCGACGATCTTCAGCCAGCAGGCATTCAAGGCTCGCTCGTCGTTCTTCGTGCCCGTGTATCTCGACGGCGATACCGAAAGCGCGCAGAAGCTCGGCGAGCGCTTCAAGGTGCACGGCTATCCGACGATGATCCTGTTCCGTCCGGACGGCACCGAAGTGACGCGGCTGCCGGGCGAGGCCGATCTCGAGCGCTACATGCAGGCGCTGTCGCTCGGGATGACGGCCGCGCATCCGGTGCGGCAGACGCTCTCGACCGCGCTGAACAACGGCGCGGCGCTGACGCCGGCCGAATGGCATCTGCTGGCCGACTATTCCTGGGACACCGACGGCGCGCTGCCGGTGCCGGCCGATCGTGTCGCGCTGACGCTGCAGACGCTGTCGCAACGTGCGCGTGCCGCCGGCGCGAAGGCGGACGCCGCGCGGTTCGCGCTGAAGTCGGCGGTGGTGGCGGCATCGGACGATCCCGCACAGGCCGGCGCGCTCGACAAGGCGGCGCTCGCCGACGCGCTGCGCGCGGTGTTGTGCGAACCGGCGCTGGCGCGGGCGGATTCGGACGTGCTGGTCGCGGCGCCCGCGCGCGTGGTCGCATACCTCGGCGGCGACGCCGCGCAGCGCACGACGCTGCGCGACGCGTACGACACGGCGCTCGCGCGCCTGTCGACCGATTCGACGCTGTCGTCGATCGACCGGCTGATGGCGCTGCACGGCCGTGTGCTGCTCGCGCGCAATGACGCGCACGGCGGCGCGCCGGCGCTGGTCGACACCGCGCGCAAGCAGATCGCCGCATCGGTGCAGGGCGCCGCGAACGCGTACGAGCGGCAGGCGCTCGTCAGCGAAGCGGCGGACACGCTGACCGACGCGGGGCTGTACGAGGAATCCGACGTCTTGCTGAAGGCCGAGTTGCCGCGTTCGGCGACGCCGTACTACTTCATGTCGGGGTTGGCCGCGAATGCGAAGGCGCGCGGCGACAAGGCCGCGGCGCTCGACTGGTACAGCAAGGCATACGACTCGGCGAGCGGACCGGCGACCAAGCTGCGCTGGGGCGCGACCTATTTCGCGAATGCGGTCGCGCTGGCGCCGGACGATTCTGCACGGATCGAAGCGATCGCCGCGAGCGTGCTCGCGCAGGCCGGCAAGACCAAGGATGCGTTTTATGGGGCGAACCTGCGCGCGCTGACCAAGGTCGTCACGCAACTGAATCGCTGGCGCGGCGGCGGCGCGCACGATGCGTCGGTCAGGTCGGTCGTGAAGCAGTTCGACGGAGTGTGCGCGAAGCTGCCGGCGGGCGATCCGCAGGCAGCGGCATGCGCGAAACTGATCGAGCCGGTGAAGGCGTGACGGCTCGCGACGGAGCGGTCGGGCGGGACGGCCGCGTCGTTGCGGCGATTACCGGGCCGACTCCGGTGATGCACCGCGGTCGTTGCCATATCCGGCACCTTGCTGGCGGGCGATCTTCGCTTCGGCGGAAACGATGCTGGCCGGATAGAACCAGTCGCTCGGCTGGAAGCCGGCCTGCTTGAGCGCCTTCACTTCGGCGCGGACCTGCGCGCGCGTGAGCGGCGGGTTCGACTGCGCTTGCGCGGCGAGCGGGGCGGATATAGCCAGGGCAACGGCAACTGCGTGAATCAGGCGCTTCATGATCGTGACCTCCATGTTTCCAGCTGGGCGGCCGGACTCCGTTTGACGAAGCGGCGGCGGTTGAAAGCAGTGTAGGCCCGACCACGCGCGGGAAAAATGCGATCGCTCCCAACGCAGTGTTCTGCTGCCGGAAACAATGAACGGTGGAGCGGACGGCCCGGATGGCGGCACGTGACGGGCGACAGGCCGTCCGGTCTGCACCGCAATGTGGCGTCGAGTGGTTCCGGTCGGCCGGGGACGAAGTGGCGGATGCGAATCCCGGCGATCCGTGCTGGTTTGCAAGCGGAGGTATCGGGAAGGTGCGGCGCGTCGCGACAAGCATCGCGCTGTGATGCCGCTGCGGCAATGCCGGACCGGTCGAACAGCCGGGAACACGCGGAGGGAGGAAGGCGCGCCGGCCGCGTCGATGCGGCCGGCAGGGTTGGGCGGCGCTCGGAACGCCGCCCGATGCGGCGGCTTACACGAGGCCCGTCGTGTAGTACACGGCGATCACGAAGAACACCGCGAGCGTCTTGATCACGGTGACCGCGAAGATGTCGCGATACGACTCGCGGTGCGTGAGGCCCGTGACCGCGAGCAGCGTGATGACGGCGCCGTTGTGCGGCAGCGTGTCCATGCCGCCGCTGGCCATCGCGACGACCCGGTGCAGCACCTCCATCGGAATGTTGGCGGCCTGCGCGCCCTTGATGAACAGGTCCGACATCGCGGCGAGCGCGATGCTCATGCCGCCCGACGCCGACCCGGTGATGCCGGCGAGCGAGCTGACCGACACGGCCGCGTTCACGAGCGGGTTCGGAATGCTCTTCAGCGCGTCGCTGACGACGAGGAAGCCCGGCAGCGCGGCGATCACGCCACCGAACCCGTATTCCGATGCGGTATTCATCGCGGCGAGCAGCGCACCGCCGACGGCGGCCTTCGAACCGGCGGCGAAGCGGTCGCTGACGCGCTTGAACGCGGTCAGGACGACCAGCACGATGCCGAGCAGCAGCGCGGCCTCGACCGACCAGATCGCGACGACGGTCTTGATCGACGTCGTGACCGGCGTGTGCACGCCGGGCAGCACGTCCGGCGCGACCGTATACGACGCTGCGCCGTACCACTGCGGAATCAGCTTCGTGAACGTGAAGTTCGACGCGCCGACGAGGAGCAGCGGCAGGATCGCCAGCGCCGGATTCGGCAGTGCTGTCGCTTCGACGCGCTCCGGCTCGTTGACGAGCGACGTGCCGTAGCCTTCGCCCTTCGCCATCGCCGAACGGCGGCGCCATTCCAGGTACGCGAGGCCGACGACGATGATGAACAGCGAGCCGATCGTGCCGAGTGCGGGTGCCGCCCAGGCGGTCGTCTTGAAGAACGTGGTCGGGATGATGTTCTGGATCTGCGGCGTGCCGGGCAGCGAGTCCATCGTGAACGAGAACGCGCCGAGCGCGATCGCGCCGGGCATCAGCCGCTTCGGAATGTTGCTCTGGCGATAGAGCTCGGCCGCGAACGGGTACACCGCGAACACCACGACGAACAGCGACACGCCGCCATAGGTGAGCAGCGCGCACACCGCGACGATCACCGCATTCGCGCGCGAGCGGCCGATGTAGCGGATCGCGGCGTGCACGATCGACTCGGAAAACCCGGACAGTTCGATCACCTTGCCGAACACGGCGCCGAGCATGAATACCGGGAAATACAGTTTGACGAAGCCGACCATCTTCTCCATGAAGATGCCGGAGAAGACCGGTGCGACGGCGGCGGGTTCGATCAGCAGGACTGCGCCGAGCGCGGCGATCGGCGCGAACAGGATCACGCTGTAGCCGCGATACGCGGCGAACATCAGGAACGCCAGCGCGGCGAGGACGATCACGAAAGACAAGGGAGTCTCCTAATAGCTTGGAATGGCTTTGGTTGTTGTTCGATCGCGGAGCGCGCCGCGGACCGGCCCAGGTTCTTGCAGATTTCGTGCCATCGGCCGCATTGCGCCGCCGGACATGGGTCCGGCGCAGGCCGGCGGGCCCGCGCCGGCCAATGTCTGAAGATTCTACATAAATCGTCTCCATCCGGAGACGCTTTGGCCGTCGGGACAGCCGATCGAAGCGGGCAGGGCTTTCCCGGACAAGGCATTCCGGCGTGTCTCCAAAATGAGATACTGCGTCCCGTTCCGGAGACATCCGGCCAAGCATACGCGGAGACGACGACACGATGATGAACGACTGGGCGCGCCTGCCCGTCAATTACGGCGACGTGCTGCTGCGCGCCGCCGAGTCGCTGTTTCGGACCTTCGAGGATTCGAGTGCGGGCACGGTGGTCGTCGATCGCGACGCGCGCGTCGTGTGGATGAACGAGCGTTATGCGGCGCGCTTCGGGTTCGCCGATCCGCAGCAGGCGGTCGGCCTCGACTGCGAGGCGGTGATTCCGAACAGCCTGATGCGCGAGGTCGTGTCGACCGGACAGCCGATCCTGCTCGACATCATGGAGACGGGCCGCGAGCCGCTCGTCGTCACGCGCCTGCCGTTGAAGAACGAGGCGGGCGAGACGGTCGGCGCGATCGGCTTCGCGCTGTTCGACCAGTTGAAGACGCTCACGCCGATCTTTTCCCGTTACGCGCAGCTTCAGCAGCAACTGATCGCGACGCAGCGTTCGCTCGCGCAGGCGCGCCGCGCGAAATACACGTTCGCTAGCTTCGTCGGCACGAGCGCCGCAAGCCTCGAAACCAAGCGGCAGGCGCGGCGCGCGGCACAGGTCGATTCGCCGGTGCTGCTGCTCGGCGAGACGGGGACCGGCAAGGAACTGCTCGCGCATGCGATCCACGCGGCGTCGGCGCGCGCGCTCCAGCCGCTCGTGACCGTCAACGTCGCGGCGATTCCCGACACGCTGCTCGAAACCGAATTCTTCGGCGCGGCGCCGGGCGCGTATACCGGCGCCGACCGCAAGGGACGCGTCGGCAAGTTCGAACTGGCCGATCGCGGCACGCTGTTTCTCGACGAGATCGGCGACATGCCGTTGCCGCTGCAGGGCAAGCTGCTGCGTGTGCTGCAGGACAAGGAGTTTGAACCGGTCGGCTCGAACCGGATCGTGCGCGCCGACGTGCGGATCATCGCCGCGACGTCGGCCGACCTGCCGGCGCTGGTCGAGGCCGGCCGCTTTCGCGCGGATCTCTATTACCGGCTCAACGTGCTGACGATTCACGCGCCGCCCTTGCGCGAGCGCGCGTCCGACATCGCGGCGCTCGTCTATGCGACGCTCGAGGAACTCGCCGCGCAGCACGGCCGTGCCGCGCACTGCGAACTGACCGACGATGCGCTGAGGATGCTGTGCGCGTACCCGTGGCCGGGCAATGTGCGCGAGTTGCGCAATACGCTCGAGCGCGCGCTGATGCTGTCGGATCGCTCGGTGATCGATGCGGGTGCGCTCGCGCCGTTCCTCGGGCCGGTGCGCGTGGCGCCGGACAGCGTGCCGGCGGGCACGCGGGCTGTTCCGTTGCCGCTCGGCCGGGACGCGGGCGACGCATCGGGTGCCGCCGGTGTGCCGGTCGTTTCGTATGCCGATGCATTGGCCGCGTGGGAGCGCCAGTTCCTGATCGACGCGCTCGCGGCCTGTGACGGGAAGGTCGTAGAAGCGGCCGCCCGCATCGGCATTGGCCGGGCGACGCTCTACAAGAAACTCGCGGCGCTCGGGATCGACCGCTAGCAAGCGGTGGCCGATGCGCCCGGACATGACGAACGGCACCGGTGAAGTGCCCGACAGGAGACAACGATGAAGCGAATCGGCATTGCCGGATGGCTGGCCATACTGGCGGCGACGTCCTCGTTCGCTCAGGCGGACGATGCGGATTCGCCTGCGGTGCGGCGCAACTGGTACAACGATCCGTTCGTCGCGTTGTCGCGGGGCTTCGCGGAATGCCCGCTGCCGCTCGGCCCGTGGATGACGCGCGCCGAGATGACGGACGACGCGCATTACCGCGCCGAGCGCGGGACCACCTGCTGGCTCGCTCACCGCTGCACGAAACCGAATTCCTATATGTATGACGCGCCGATCGCCGAGGCGGCGAAAGCGCATTTCGCGGGCACCGATCGTCTGCAGGGCACGAGCCTGTGGATCACCGTGCAGCGGCGCTTCATCTATGTCGAAGGGTGCGCCGATCCGGCATTCGATCGGGAGGCGCTGGCGCGCGAACTCGGCGCGCTCCCCGACGTCGAGCAGGTGTTCGTTCGCATCACCGACGATCCGCACCGGGCCGTGCCGTACAAGACGCGCGGACGCCCGGACCGGACGCCGGACCGAGCGCGGGACTGAACGTGTGACGACGGTGCGTGGCATACTCGCGGCATTCAAAAATCGGTTGACGGAAAGAACAATGAATCACATGCTTGCGTCGGTCTGTCGGTGGCCTCGAACGCATTGGCGTCGGGCCGGATTGTTGGCCCTGGTTGCGGGGCTCGGCGGCTGCGGCGGTGGGGCGCCGCTGTTCACTTCTGACGGGCGCCCGACTACGCAGGTGCAGTGCACCGGCAGCGACTGGAGCAATTGCACGGACAATGCCCGCGCCATCTGCAATGGGGAATACGACGTTCTCCAGCAATCGACCGATGACGCCGTGCGAAATCTTCTCTTCGCATGCAAGAGGAAAAGCGGCTATTGATCCCGATATGCCTGGATAAGGAGACCATAATCGGGTGAAGCGCTTTTCCATTCGCTTGGAGTCGGCTATTTTTCATGAATAACACTCACGGAGTCCCATCCAATATGGCGACCTACAGGCAACTGACAGCGCAGCTCGAAAGACTTCAGCAAAAGATCGACAAGGAACGCGAAAAGGCGATTGCCGATGCGATTGCCGCCATTCGGGCGAAAATCGAGGAGTTCGACATTACCGCGGAAGAGCTCGGTTTCCGGCCGATCGGCACTGCTGCCGCCGCGAAACCGAAGCGTCCGTTGCCGCCGAAGTACCTGAATCCGAAGACGGGCGAAACGTGGAGTGGCCGCGGGCGTGCGCCGGCATGGCTCGGCAAGAACCGCGCGCGTTTCCTGATCAAGGACTGACTCCCGAAAATCCTCACCTTTCGTGCGCTGACTGACGGTGCGAACGGCCATGCGGCCGTCGCACCGTTTTGTTTTTGGGTGGCGACAGCACGACTTGAAACCGCGAATTGAACGCCAATGCCGCGCGATTGACGGATCCCGTTTTGCGAATTCACCGCGATTCGACCGGATATCGCCGCGAATTCCGGTAAACAACCCCGCAATTACGCGGCATGCGCGCATTGGCGTTGTCGATCGCCGCGGTGCTGACGTACCGCCGATTGCCGTCACCTCTCGCGCATTGGCGCATTGCGCCGTGCAATTCCCGAAGTTGCTCACCATGGTTCCTGTAAATCCTCACCTTTGAAGTGACGGCCGGATGACCGCATCGTGTCGCCTTCGCCCATTGCGTCGTGCGAAGGCGTCGGCGACCGGCCCATGTTGCGGGCATTGATGCGCGTCGCACAGTTGGCCGTTCGGCATATAGGCAGCCGCATCGGGTTCGCCTATGCTTGGAGTTCGCGTCGACCGGTGCACGGCCATCCGTGCCTGTGTGCCGGTCGTGTCGTCTTTCGTTACCGTATGGAGCCGATGTGACCGTCCGCCATCTCGATGCGTTATTCCAGCCCAGCTCCGTCGCGGTCGTCGGTGCATCGTCGCGCGCGGGCAGTATCGGTGCGATGGTGTGGGCGCGCGTGCTCGACGGCGCGTTCGACGGGCCCGTGTGGCCCGTCAATCCGAAGCATCGCGAACTGAACGGGCACACGGTCGTGACCGATGTCGACCGGCTGCCCGCGCCGCCGTCGGTCGCCGTGATCTGCACGCCGCCTGCCACGTGGGCCGGCATCGTACGCAAGCTCGGCGAGATCGGCACGCGCGTCGCGGTGATCGTCGGCGAGGCGCGCACCGACGCCGATCGCGCCGCGCTCGATCGCACGCTCAAGGCCGCGAAACCGTTCGTGCTCCGAATCGTCGGGCCCGGCAGTCTCGGCGTGCTGTCGCCCGCGCGGCATGCGCATTTCGGCGCGCCGGCCTATACGGCACGATCGGGCGGCGTCGCGTGGGTGTCGCAATCGAACGCGCTGACGAACGCAGTACTCGGCTGGGCCGATGCGCGAGGCCTCGGTTTTTCGCATGTCGTCGCGCTGGGCCGCGAAGCCGACGTCGACGCGGGCGACGTGCTCGACTATCTCGCCAGCGATCCCGGCACGCGTGCGATCCTGCTGGAACTCGACACCGTGTGCGCCGCGCGCAAGTTCATGTCGGCAGCGCGCGCGGCGGCGCGCAACAAGCCGGTGCTCGCGCTGCGTACCGGGCGCGCCGATCCCGGCGACGCGCTTTACACGGCGGCGTTCCAGCGCGCGGGGTTGGTGCGTGTCGATGCGCTCGACGATCTGCTCGACGAGATCGAGACGCTCGGCGTCGGGCGCGTCACCGCGCGCGGCGCGGCGACGCTCGTGACGAGCGACGCAGGCGTCGCGAAACTCGCGGTCGATGCGGTCGCGGAGGTGCGCGACGTGCTGGCCGACTGGCCGGCGGCGGCCACGTCGGCGGTCGCGGTCGCGCTGCCGCATCTGGCCGCCCCCGGCAATCCGCTGACGCTCGGCGACGATGCGCGTCCCGAACATTTCGGCGCCGCCATCGAGGCGCTCGCGCCGTTTCCGCAAACGGGCACGCTGTTCGTCGTGCATTCGACGTCTCACAGCGCGCCGGCCGACGCGGTCGCGCGCACGCTGATCGAATCGCGGCAGTACGCGTACCGCGGCATCCTCGCGTGTTTCTTCGGTGCGGTCGACGCGGCGACGCGCGACGCGCTGCACGCGAACGGCATTCCCGTGCACACCACGCCGCAGCGGCTTGCGCGCGCATACGCACGGCTCGTCGACTACAACCTCGGGCGGCAGTTGCTGATGCAGACGCCCGAGGGCACGCCGCCGCAGCCGGCCGAATGCGTTGCATCCGCGCAGGCCGAGGCGCGACGGATGGTCGAGGCCGGCGAGCATGAACTGGCCGGCGAAGCGGCGTTGCATTGGCTCTCCCACTTCGGCCTGCACGGCGAGCCGGCCGATTCACCGGCCGACGAATCGGCCGGCGCCAGAATCGTCGACGTCACGGTCGACATGTACGACGATTCGAACTTCGGCCCGGTGTTCCGTTATGCCGTGCCGCCGGCGGATGGCGTATCGGCGCCGTTCGTCGTGTACGGGCTGCCGCCGTTGAATACGGTGCTCGCCCGCGCGGTGATGGAGCGTTCGCCATATGCGCGCCGCACGCCCGTCGAACCCACGCTCGATGCGCTGACGGCACTGTCGCAAGTCGTTTGCGACGTGCGCGAAGTCGTCGCGATGTCGGTCACGCTGCGCGTGCTGTCCGATCGGGCATACGTGGTCGGGCCGCGCATCACGGTGGCGGCCGGGCGCAGCCGGCTCGCGATCATGCCGTATCCGCGCCATCTCGAGCAGACGCTCGAATGGCGCGGCGAGACCGTGACGATCCGTCCGATCCGTCCGGAAGACGAGGAAGCACACAACGAACTGCTCGGCGCGATGACGCCGGACGATCTGCGGATGCGGTTCTTCGGCGCGGTGCGCAGCTTCGATCATTCGCAAGTCGCGCGCATGACGCAGATCGACTACGACCGCGAGATGGCCTTCATCGTGTCGTTCTCCGACGCGTCGGGCCGGTCGCACACGCTCGCGGTGGCGCGTGCGGTTACCGATCCCGACAACGAGACGGCGGAGTTCGCGATCGCCGTGCGGCCCGACCAGAAGGGCAAGGGCCTCGGGCGGCTGATGATGACCCGCATCATCGACTATGCGCGGTCGCGCGGCACCGGATGGATGATCGGCGAGGCGCTGCGCGAGAACACCGCGATGATCTCGCTGGCGAAGTCGTGCGGCTTCGCCGTGTCGACGACGGAGGAACCCGGCGTGGTGGGGTTCAGGATGAAGCTGCAACCGTAATCGCGTGGGTGAGCGTGCTCGCGCGTCCGGCGGCAGCGTGCAGAGTCGGTACGGCATGCATGATGTCGATGGTGTACAGGCACTGCCGAGCGAATTCGTCGACGTTCGGCATGCCGATCGTTCGACTGGTTCGCTCGATTGCGTGGATCTGTACGACAGTCGCTCGGTGACCGGCGGGAAACGGCGAACGCGTCGAGTCACGGCATCCGCGGCGGGCGCGTTGCGTGTGCCGATGACCTCCGCGTATCACCGGTTCCGGGGTGTCATGGTCGAGCGCATGAACTCCGGCATTTCGCATGCGCAGGATCGGGAACAGAGCAAAGGTGAGACTTTTCGGGAGCCACGAGGGAGCTTTTCCGGGAGCTGTCGGGTGAGCCGATACGGGAGCGCTCGGTGAGCCTTTCCGGGGAACTGCCGGTGAGCCCTTGCAGGAAGCCCTGGTGAGCCTTTCCGGGAGGGCCCGGTGAGCATCTCCGGGAGGCATCGGTGAGAACATTCGGGAAGGGGTTGGTGAGCGTCTCCGGGGGCTTCAGGTGAGCTTTTCCGGGATGTCTGGGTGAGCGTTTACGGGACGCTTCGGTGAGACTTTTCGGGAGCTTGCAAACGCAGTGCTCCGGCTGGCGCGGCGCCGGTTGTTGCCGGCGTCCGGCCGGTGCGGGCACGCATGAACCGTGCCCGCAGCAGCGTTTATGCAGCGAGTTTCGATGCCGCGTCGTTCACCTGCTCACGCGAAATCGCGAGTTCTTCGAGGTGCGCGTCGGCATAGATGCCGCCGGTTTCGCGCTCGAGGCGGGCGATCGTCAGCGCGCAACGCGCGATGTCCTTCGGCATCGCGATGAAGCGCTTGACCGATTCGCCGGACGTGAATGCATCGAACAGCGCGCCGCGCACGTCGTCCGGAAGCGTCTTGGTCCATTGGTACGGCTTGCCGTTGTACGTGATCGACGGCGGCAGCGTGCGTTCCTTCTTGGTGGCCGTGATGAGGCCGTAGGTACGTGCGGCGTCGCCAATCTGCTCGGGCGAAAAGAGTTCGTCGGGCGTGATGTCGAACTGCTCGATGTAGTTCTCGATCGCCCGCATCGCTGCGGCACGGTCGTCGCGCTTCTTCTGCGCGCGCGCGACGATGTCGCGCAGCTCGTCCGCTTCCTCGGACGTGATCGTGAAGCTCGCCTGCTTCTGCTGAAGTTCGGAGAAACGCTGGAATTCTTGATCGTTCAGAAGTTTGGCCATGACATCCATCGGATACGACGGCCGCGACAGCCGGCCGCCGTAGTTTTTGAGAGGGCCGCTATTCTAGCGTAGCGCGGCGTCCGCGCATCCGGAAACGGTCTGCGGAATGCCGGTACGAACGCCTGCGCGACCGGCTCGCATCGCATACCGCGTGGGCGGCGTCGCACCGGCCTGCCCGACCCGCTGACCGAACGACCGCCCGCCGCGCCCGCCCGCTCGCCCGACCAATTTCAACCCGGTCGCCCGCTCGACAACAATCAGCAAGTCTCCGCGCGGCACATCGACAACTGGCCTGCCGTATCGCGCAGCCTTGCGACGACCACCTCCACGGACGGCGCCATGTGCGCGTCGATCCGGCGCATGTATGGGCAGGTCAGCACCGCGATCGCATGGCCGGCCGGGCCGAGGATCGGCGCGCTCAGGTCGGTGACGCCGTATGCCTGGCGGCTGTCCTGGCGCACGTAGCCGGACTGGCGGATGGACTGGCACGCGTGCGCGAGTTCCTGCTCGTTCATCGGCGTTTCACCCTTGACCTTGCGATGCTCGACCAGCATGTGCGCGCGCTGCTCGGTACCCTGGAACGACAGCATCACGCGTCCCGACGCCGTATCGGCAAGCCCGACGCGCGAGCCGAGCCGCACCGACACGCCCCACGGGCCGGGGCCGTCCACCTGTGCGATCACGAGCAGGTTGCCGCGATCGTAGACGGTCAGATGGCACGACTGTTCGGCCGCATCGGCGAAGCGCTGCATCAGCGGCAAGGCCTCGGCGATCAGCCGGTTCATCGGCGGATGGCGGTGCGCGAGCGCGAACAGTTTCAGGCTGAGCGTGTAACGGTCGCCGCCGCTCGAGCGCATCACGTAGCGGCGCGCGACGAGACGTTCGAGCATCCGGTAGATCTCGCTCGCGTTGCGGCCGAGCTCCTTCGTGATTTCGGTGCGGGTGAGCCCTTCCTTTTGTTCCGACAGGAGTTCGAGAATGTCGAGCCCCTTGTCGAGGGCGGGTGCGCGATAGCGGTCGGCTGCGCCCATCGACGCCCGTGCGTCGCTGCCGGGGAGCGGGTTATTGGTCGTTTGCGTCATGGTAGGAAGTCCGGGAATGGCCAATCGGTTGGCGACGCACGCTGGCCGGTTTGCACGCAGATTCGCGAAGCCGCAGGCGGATGTGACTGCCGTCCGGACGAGCCTGACAATAAACGTTCAGTGTGCAATGCGGCGTCTTTTTGTCGATCGTTGTCCAGCAAGAACGGATTACGTGCCGTTCCCGATGACAGGGTCGTAAGAAATATTCGACATTCATCTTTCGGTATCGAAGGACCGCGGCATTGGGCGTAAAGCCGGATGGTTCGGCGGCCCCGATGCTGCTGTGCAATCTCCGCAGGCGCACCAATAGTCGGTATCCGTCGCGCGCCATTTCACGGCGGGCCGCCGATGGTACAAAGAGCGGCGGGCCAGCGACGGTGCGGCCGCGCGTGAAGCCGACCGGCACCGGCCGGCACATGGCGCGGAGGCCGGGCCGTCGTCGCCGATGCGCAGACCGGCGGCCGCCCGTTCGATGCGCGTCGCACCCGGTGCGGCGCCGCGATCGCTGCGCCTGCGCGAGCCTCGCGTGTCGATTGGCCTGCCGGATTCGGGGGCTGACGCGCGTCATCGACGATCGGCATTCAGTCCGGCGCGTGGCCGTCAGCGGCCGCGTCGGCCGGTATCCTGTCACATTCGACAACAGAGGTTGAGCACGATGAAACTGCTTCGCTATGGCCCGTCGGGCCAGGAAAAGCCCGGTATTCTCGACGCGGACGGCCGGATTCGCGACCTGTCCGCGCACGTGCCGGATCTTGCCGGCGATGCGCTGTCCGACGCCGGTCTCGCGCGCCTGCGCGCGATCGACCCGGCCACGCTGCCGCTCGTCTCCGGCGAGCCGCGCATCGGCGCCTGCGTCGGGCGCGTCGGCAAGTTCATCGGCATTGGTCTCAACTATGCCGATCACGCAGCCGAAGCCGGCATGCCGGTGCCGAAGGAACCCGTGGTGTTCGGCAAGTGGACCAGTTCGATCTGCGGCCCGAACGACGGCATCGACATCCCGAAGGGCTCCGTGAAGACGGACTGGGAAGTCGAACTGGGCGTCGTGATCGGCGCGACGTGCAAGGACGTCGACGAAGCGCGCGCGCTGGATTACGTCGCCGGCTACTGCGTCGTCAACGACGTGTCCGAGCGCGAGTGGCAGATCGAGCGCGGCGGCCAGTGGGACAAGGGCAAGGGCTTCGACACGTTCGGCCCGATCGGCCCGTGGCTCGTCACGCGCGACGAGGTGCCCGATCCGCAGCGCCTCGACCTGTGGCTCGAGATCGACGGCCACCGCTATCAGAACGGCAACACGCGCACGATGGTGTTCACCGTCGCGCAACTGATCGCCTACCTGTCGACCTGCATGACGCTGCAACCGGGCGACGTGATCACGACCGGTACGCCGCCGGGCGTCGGGATGGGCATCAAGCCGTCGCCGGTGTTCCTGAAGGCGGGTCAGACGGTGCGCCTCGGGATCGCGGGGCTCGGCGAGCAGTTACAGAGCACGCGCAACGCGCAGTGAGCGCTCGCGCGGCGCGGGCGAGGCTGGCGGACGTAACCGGCCGGCTATCCGCCAGCGCCGCCGGACCCGTCGCCGGATCGCCGGCGGCGACCGACGCGAGTCGAACGCCGACCCCGATGCAACAAAGACAAGGGCCCGGTTCCGCATGACGCGGAACCGGGCCCTTGTCGTTCATCCGCGTTGGGACTCGGCGGATCAGACGACGTTGCCCAGCTCGCAATGGGCTTCGAGGCGATACCCGTCGGGATCGATGACGAACGCCGCGTAATAGCCGGGGCCGTAGTGCTCGCGTTTGCCCGGCCCGCCGTTGTCCTGTCCGCCGTGCTGCAGCGCGGCGCGGTAGAACGCATCGACTTCCACCGGCGACGCTGCGTGAAACGACAGGTGCAACCCTGAATCGGGATCGGCGACGACCGGACGCGCCGCGTGCTGCAACCACAGCACCGGTTCGCTGGTGCCGTAGCCGAGGGATCCGTCGTCGCTGTACAGCCGCTTGTAGCCGAGCGCGCCGAGCGTGCTGTCGTAGAACGCGCGGCTGCGGTCGATGTGGGCAACGCCGAACGAAAGGTGATCGATCATCTGTGGCTCCTTGAACTGAAGGGGGGCATCAGTGCAGCAAACCTGCTTACAACCACCAGGCCATCCGCTTGTGGCGAAGCGCGCCCAGCATGCTGTCGTGGAACGCGCGGCTGCGGCCGGTGTGGACAACGTCGTGCGAAAAACGATCGATTATCTGTGGCTCCTTGAACTACAGAGGGGACATCGCAGCAGCAAACCCGTTTTTAACCACCATGCTGGTTATGTTAGGAAGCGCCCGGATGCTTGTCAACCGGCATGGTGGTTAGATACGATCGCGTCATGAGCAAAACGCAACCTTCCGTCACGACGGACTGCCTGGTTCCGGCCCCGTCCGAAACGTTGAGCATCGATTTCGCGAACACGCTGTACTGGCGTGGCGCCGACGTGCCGACCGAAACCTTCGGCACGCTGGACGACCTGTTCGCATGGTGCCGCGAGCAGGCGGGCGTACCGGCCGGCCTGGCCGACGCATGTCGCGTCCGTGAGCAGGAGACAGAGAAGGGCGACGAGCCGGCGACGCTGGCGCGCGCGCTCGCGTTGCGCGAGGCGCTTTACCGGCTCTTTCACGCGCAGGCCGAGCGGCGCGAGCCGCAGGCCGACGATCTCGCGCTGCTGAGCGGGTTCCTGGTGGAAGCGGCGCCGCGCGTCGCGCTCGCGCGGATCGACGGCGGCTATGCGTGGCGGATCGGCGCAGCAGGCGCGACGCTCGCGGGGCTGCTGAGTCCGGTACTGTGGTCGGCGATCGACCTGCTCGGCGGCGCGCGGCTTGCGAAGGTCAAGCGCTGTGCGAACGACGAATGCCAGTGGCTGTTCATTGACGACAGCAAGAACGGCAGCCGCCGCTGGTGCTCGATGTCGTCATGCGGGAATCGCGCGAAGGCGTATCGCCACTATCACAAGGCCGAGTGACGGCGGCGCGTGTCCGGCGCGTCACGCCTCCATCGTGCGAATCCCGCCCGAACCTCGAATCCCGAACCTATTGCGCCGATAACTTCCGCCACAGCGTCGTCTTGCTGATGCCGAGCATCGCGCACGCGCGATCGCGATCGCCGCCGCACGCATCGAGCACCGCGCGGATCTCGTCGGCTTCCGCGCGACGGCGGCGCGCGTGGAGCGTCTGCGCGTCGGTGGCGTCGGCATCGGCCGCATCGGGCGGCGCCGCGAACAGCTCGGGTGCGATCGCCTGCAGCGCATCGGGCGCGAGTGCCGCGCACGCGGCGCCCGGATCGTGCTCGTCGACCTCCTCGGCCAGTTCCACCGCGATCCGCTCGACCACGTTCTGCAGTTCCCGCACGTTGCCGGGCCAGCGGTAGCGCGCGAGCGTCGCCTGCGTCGCGCCGAGCACGCGCATCGCATCGTCGGCCTCGCGTATGCGTTCGGCCAGCCGCGGCTCGCGCCGCGCGGCCTGCACGAGCAGCGTGGCGGCGAGCGCCGGAATGTCGGCGGCGCGCTCGCGCAGCGGCGGCAGGCCGACGTTCAGGATGTTGAGCCGGTAATACAGGTCCGCGCGGAACGTGCCGCCCTCGACGGCCGCGAGCAGCGGCCGGTGCGTCGCGGCGATCACGCGCACGTCGATGCGGATCGGCTCGGTCGAGCCGAGACGGATCACCTCGCGCTCCTGCAGCACGCGCAGCAGCCGGCTTTGCAGCGACGGCGGCATCTCGCCGATCTCGTCGAGAAACAGCGTGCCGCGGTGCGCGGCCTCGAACAGCCCGGTCTTGCCGCCGCGCCGCGCGCCGGTGAACGCGCCTTCCTCGTAACCGAACAGCTCGCTCTCGAGCAGCGCCTCCGGAAATGCGCCGCAGTTGATCGCGACGAACGGATAGCTGCGCCGCACCGACAGCGCGTGCAGGCTCTGCGCGATCATTTCCTTGCCGGTGCCGCTTTCGCCGAGCACGAGCACGGTCGCATCGGATTTCGCGTAGCGGCGCACGAGATCGCGCACGCGCGCCATCGGCGCGGACGCGCCGACCACGTCGTCGAGCGTGTAGCGCGCCGCGAACTGCTGCGTGTTCGGCTGCGAACGCAGCGCGCGGTCGAGCCGTTCGACCGCGCGCGATTCCTGGAACGTCAGCACGCTGCCCGACGTGACGCCGCGATCGACGAGCGGCCCGCGATGCACGACGTATCGCACGCCGCGCACGGTCGCGAGCGCGTCGCCGTCCTCGCCGCGCAGCGTGCGCAGTTCCGGACGCAGGTCGACGAGCGCGCGGCCGACGGCCGCCGCGGGTTCGACCCCGAGCGCCGACGCGAGCCGTTCGTTGATGGCTTCGACGCGGCCGCGCGCGTCGAGCGCGACCACGCCGTCGCGCAGGTGCTGCAGCAGGTTGTCGAGCCGCTGGCGGCGAAACGCCTCGGCGTGCGTCGCGTACGCGACCTCGAGCGCCGTCTCGACCGCCTTGCGCACCGACGCGTGCGAATACAGGAACACCGCGCCCATGCCGGCGCTCGCCGCGAGATCGGTGACGAGGCCGGGGCCGACGATCGTCTCGATGCCGCGGTCGTGCAGGTCGTGCACGCAGGCTTCCGCTTCCTGCGCGGACTGATATGACGCAAACTGCACGTCGAGACCGTAGGCGGCGACGAAGCGGCGCACTTCGGGCGGCGTCTCGCCGGCGCTGACGAGCGCGATCCGCGATGCGTCGCGCCGCGCGCGCGCGAGCGCCTGCATCACGTCGAAGCCGGTCGGCGACACGACCACGACCGGCACCTGCGCACGCGTTTTCAGGAAGCCGCCGTTCGAGCCGGCTGCGACGATCACGTCGGGGCGCGCGGTGCCGGCCTCCGCGATCGCGCTCAATGCGTCTTCGTACGCGCGCGTGACGATGCGCACGTCGGCGCGTTCGTCGAATTCGCCGGCGATCTCGCGAAACAGGTCGCGCAGGCGGCTGATGCCCATCGCCCAGATGCGCGGACGCACCGTGCGGTCGGCCGGGCCGACGGGCTTGGTCGAGGAGAGGTCCATGGCGACCGATTATGCGCGCGCGATTTCATTTTTGAAACCCGAAATTGCTGAAATGAAATCATCGGGCGCTGCCTCGCCCGTGCCGGTTGCTTAAGAATCAGTGGGTTAGCCCCGATTCACGAGCTGGCCCGGTCCTTGCTGTTCATGGTCATTCCTTCAGGAGGCCGTTCATGAGCAACACGCATCTTCAGAGCGCCGGCGCGAAATTCCGCGCGGCAGTCGCGGCCGAGCAGCCGCTGCAGGTGGTCGGCGCGATCACCGCGTACGCAGCCAAGATGGCGCAGGCCGTCGGCTTCAAGGCCGTGTACCTGTCGGGCGGCGGCGTCGCCGCGAATTCGCTCGGCATTCCCGATCTCGGCATCAGCACGATGGAAGACGTGCTGATCGACGCGAACCGGATCACCAACGCGACCGACCTGCCGCTGCTCGTCGACATCGATACGGGCTGGGGCGGCGCGTTCAACATCGCGCGCACGGTCCGTTCGTTCATCAAGGCCGGTGTCGCGGCCGTCCACCTCGAGGACCAGGTCGGCCAGAAGCGCTGCGGCCACCGTCCGGGCAAGGAAGTCGTGCCGACCGACGAAATGGTCGATCGCGTGAAGGCCGCGGTCGACGCGCGCACCGACGACCAGTTCGTGATCATGGCCCGCACCGACGCGGCCGCCGCCGAAGGAATCGACGCCGCGATCGAGCGCGCGATCGCCTACGTGGAAGCCGGCGCGGACATGATCTTCCCGGAAGCGATGAAGACGCTCGACGACTATCGCCGCTTCAAGGCCGCCGTGAAGGTGCCGATCCTCGCGAACCTGACCGAGTTCGGCTCGACGCCGCTGTTCACGCTCGACGAGCTGCGCGAGGCGAACGTCGACATCGCGCTGTACTGCTGCGGCGCGTATCGCGCGATGAACAAGGCCGCGCTGAATTTCTACGAGACGCTGCGCCGCGACGGCACGCAGAAGGCGGCGGTGCCGACCATGCAGACCCGCGCCGAGCTGTACGACTTCCTCGGCTATCACGCGTACGAGCAGAAGCTCGACGAACTGTTCGCGCAGGGCAAGAAGTAACGCGGCCCGCGCGCCGGGACACGGTTCCCGGAACGCTTTGCATGAAGCCGGGCCGCGCGCACGCGCGCCGCGCCCGGCCGACGTGACACCCCAGATACCCATTGGAGAACGGAAACATGAGCGAGACGAAAGACGCAGCAGCACCGGCCGCCGCAGGCGCATTCAAGCCGAAGAAGTCGGTGGCGCTGTCGGGCGTGACGGCCGGCAACACGGCGCTGTGCACGGTCGGCAAGACCGGCAACGACCTGCACTATCGCGGCTACGACATTCTCGACGTCGCCGAATCGTGCGAGTTCGAGGAAATCGCACACCTGCTCGTGCACGGCACGTTGCCGAACCTGACCGAACTCGCCGCGTACAAGACCAAGCTGCGCGCGCTGCGCGGCCTGCCGAGCGCGCTGAAGGCCGCGCTCGAGCAGATCCCGGCGTCGGCTCATCCGATGGACGTGATGCGCACCGGCGTGTCGGTGCTCGGCACCGTGCTGCCGGAGAAGGACGATCACAACCTGCCGGGCGCGCGCGACATCGCCGACCGCCTGATGGCGTCGCTCGGCTCGATGCTGCTGTACTGGTATCACTTCTCGCACAACGGCAAGCGCATCGAGACGGAAACCGACGACGACTCGATCGGCGGTCACTTCCTGCACCTGCTGCACGGCAAGACGCCGTCGAAGTCGTGGGTCGACGCGATGCACACGTCGCTGATCCTGTACGCGGAGCACGAGTTCAACGCGTCGACGTTCACCGGCCGCGTGATCGCGGGCACGGGTTCGGACATCTATTCGGCGATCACCGGCGCGATCGGCGCGCTGCGCGGGCCGAAGCACGGCGGCGCGAACGAAGTCGCGTATGAAATCCAGAGCCGCTACAGCTCGCCGGACGATGCCGAAGCCGACATCCGCCGCCGCGTCGAGAACAAGGAAGTCGTGATCGGCTTCGGCCACCCGGTCTACACGATCTCCGATCCGCGCAACAAGGTGATCAAGGGCGTCGCGCACAAGCTGTCGAAGGAAGCGGGCGACCTGAAGCTGTACAGCATCGCCGAGCGCCTGGAATCGGTGATGTGGGACGCGAAGAAGATGTTCCCGAACCTCGACTGGTTCAGCGCGGTGTCGTATCACATGATGGGCGTGCCGACCGCGATGTTCACGCCGCTGTTCGTGATCTCGCGCACGTCCGGCTGGAGCGCGCACATCATCGAGCAGCGCGTCGACAACAAGATCATCCGCCCGAGCGCGAACTACACGGGTCCGGAAGACCTGCAGTTCGTGCCGATCGAGAAGCGCTGATCTTCGGCCGCGCGCGCCGGCGCCCGTGATGCGGGCCGCCGGCGCGCGCGCAACGTCTTACCCCGAATTCCGCCCCACATCATGAATACCGCCAACCGCAAACCCCTGCCCGGCACGTCGCTGGACTACTTCGACGCGCGTGCCGCGGTCGAAGCGATCGCTCCCGGCGCATACGACACGCTGCCGTACACGTCGCGCGTGCTCGCCGAAAACCTCGTGCGCCGCTGCGATCCGGCGATCCTCGCCGAGTCGCTGAAGCAGATCATCGAGCGCAAGCGCGAACGCGACTTCCCGTGGTTCCCGGCGCGCGTGGTGTGCCACGACATCCTCGGCCAGACGGCGCTCGTCGATCTCGCGGGCCTGCGCGACGCGATCGCCGAGCGCGGCGGCGACCCGGCCAAGGTGAACCCGGTCGTGCCCGTGCAGCTGATCGTCGACCACTCGCTCGCCGTCGAGTGCGGCGGCTTCGATCCCGACGCGTTCGCGAAGAACCGCGCGATCGAGGATCGCCGCAACGAGGATCGCTTTCACTTCATCGAGTGGACGAAGAAGGCGTTCGAGAACGTCGACGTGATCCCGCCGGGCAACGGCATCATGCACCAGATCAACCTCGAGAAAATGTCGCCGGTGATCCAGGTCAGCGGCGACGGCGTCGCGTACCCGGACACCTGCGTCGGCACCGACAGCCACACGCCGCACGTCGACGCGCTCGGCGTGATTGCAATCGGTGTGGGCGGCCTCGAAGCCGAGAACGTGATGCTCGGCCGTGCATCGTGGATGCGCCTGCCCGACATCGTCGGCGTCGAGCTGACCGGCAAGCGCCAGCCCGGCATCACCGCGACCGACGTGGTGCTCGCGCTGACCGAGTTCCTGCGCAAGGAAAAGGTGGTCGGCGCGTACCTGGAATTCCGTGGCGAAGGCGCCGCGAGCCTCACGCTCGGCGATCGCGCGACGATCTCGAACATGGCGCCCGAATACGGCGCGACGGCCGCGATGTTCTTCATCGACGGCCAGACGACCGACTACCTGCGCCTCACCGGCCGCAGCGACGAGCAGGTGAAGCTGGTCGAGACCTACGCGAAGGCGGCGGGCCTGTGGGCCGATACGCTGAACGATGCGCAATACGAGCGCACGCTGACGTTCGACCTGTCGAGCGTCGTGCGCAACATGGCCGGCCCGTCGAACCCGCACAAGCGGCTGCCGACGTCCGACCTCGCCGCGCGCGGGATCGCCGGCCAGTGGGAAGAGAAGGCGGGCGAGATGCCCGACGGCGCGGTGATCATCGCCGCGATCACGAGCTGCACGAACACCAGCAACCCGCGCAACGTGATCGCGGCCGCCTTGCTCGCGCGCAACGCGAACGCGCGCGGTCTCACGCGCAAACCGTGGGTGAAGAGCTCGCTCGCGCCGGGCTCGAAGGCGGTCGAGCTGTATCTGGAAGAAGCGAACCTGCTGCCGGAGCTCGAGAAGCTCGGCTTCGGCATCGTCGCGTTCGCGTGCACGACCTGCAACGGGATGTCGGGCGCGCTCGATCCGAAGATCCAGCAGGAGATCGTCGAGCGCGACCTGTACGCGACGGCCGTGCTGTCGGGCAACCGCAACTTCGACGGCCGTATCCACCCGTATGCGAAGCAGGCGTTCCTCGCGTCGCCGCCGCTCGTCGTCGCGTATGCGATCGCTGGCACGATCCGCTTCGACATCGAGAAGGACGTGCTGGGCCACGACCAGGACGGCAAGCCCGTCACGCTGAAGGACATCTGGCCGACCGACGAGGAGATCGACGCGATCGTCGCATCGAGCGTGAAGCCCGAGCAGTTCCGCAAGGTCTACGAACCGATGTTCGCGCGCGCGGCCGATGCGGGCGAGCGCGCGGCGCCGCTGTACGACTGGCGCGCGCAGAGCACGTACATCCGCCGCCCGCCGTACTGGGAAGGCGCGCTGGCCGGCGAGCGCACGCTGAAGGGCATGCGCCCGCTCGCGGTGCTCGGCGACAACATCACGACCGACCACCTGTCGCCGTCGAACGCGATCCTCGCGAACAGCGCGGCCGGCGAATACCTCGCGAAGATGGGCCTGCCGGAAGAAGACTTCAACTCGTACGCGACGCACCGGGGAGACCACCTGACCGCGCAGCGCGCGACCTTCGCGAACCCGACGCTGATCAACGAGATGGCGGTTGTCGACGGCGCGGTGAAGAAGGGCTCGCTCGCGCGCGTCGAGCCGGAAGGCAAGGTCATGCGGATGTGGGAAGCGATCGAGACGTACATGAATCGCAAGCAGCCGCTGATCGTGATCGCGGGCGCCGACTACGGCCAGGGCTCGTCGCGCGACTGGGCTGCGAAGGGCGTGCGGCTCGCGGGCGTCGAGGCGATCGTCGCCGAAGGCTTCGAGCGGATCCACCGCACGAACCTGATCGGGATGGGCGTGCTGCCGCTCGAGTTCAAGCCGGGCACGAACCGCGCGACGCTCGGCATCGACGGCACCGAGACCTTCGACGTGATCGGCGAGCGTACGCCGCGTGCCGATCTCACGCTGGTGATTCACCGCAAGAACGGCGAGCGCGTGGACGTGCCGGTGACGTGCCGGCTCGATACGGCCGAGGAAGTGTCGATCTACGACGCGGGCGGCGTGCTGCAGCGCTTCGCGCAGGACTTCCTCGAATCGTCGCAGGCGGCTTGACCGGGTCATACAGGGACAACGCAAACATGGCTCACATTCCTCAAATCAGGATTCCCGCGACCTACCTGCGCGGCGGCACCAGCAAGGGCGTGTTCTTCCGGCTGCAGGATCTGCCGGATGCCGCCCAAGCGCCGGGCGCCGCGCGCGACGCGCTGCTCTTGCGCGTGATCGGCAGCCCCGATCCGTACGGCAAGCAGATCGACGGGATGGGCGGCGCGACGTCGTCCACCAGCAAGACGGTGATCGTGTCGAAGAGCACGCGGCCGGGGCATGATGTCGACTATCTGTTCGGGCAGGTCGCAATCGACCGCGCGTTCGTCGACTGGACCGGCAACTGCGGCAACCTGTCGGCGGCGGTCGGCCCGTTCGCGATCAGCGGCGGCCTCGTCGATGCGTCGCGCGTGCCGCGCGACGGCGTCGCGACCGTGCGGATCTGGCAGGCGAACATCGGCAAGACGATCGTCGCGCACGTGCCGGTCACGAACGGCGCGGTGCAGGAGACGGGCGATTTCGAACTGGACGGCGTCACGTTCCCGGCCGCCGAAGTGCAGCTCGAGTTCATGGACCCGGCCGCCGACGAAGAGGGCGCGGGCGGCTCGATGTTCCCGACCGGCAACCTGGTCGACGACCTCGCCGTGCCGGGCATCGGCACGCTGAAGGCGACGATGATCAACGCGGGGATTCCGACCATCTTCGTCGAGGCGGAAGCGATCGGCTATACGGGCACGGAGCTGCAGGACGCGATCAACGGCGACCCGAAGGCGCTCGAGAAGTTCGAGACGATCCGCGCGCACGGTGCGCTGCGCATGGGGCTGATCGACACGCTCGACGAGATCGCGACGCGGCAGCATACGCCGAAGGTCGCGTTCGTCGCGAAGCCGGCCGACTATGTCGCGTCGAGCGGCAAGCGCGTGAATGCGGGCGACGTCGACCTGCTGGTGCGGGCGATGTCGATGGGCAAGCTGCACCACGCGATGATGGGCACGGCGGCGGTCGCGATCGGCACGGCCGCGGCGATCCCCGGCACGCTCGTCAACCTTGCGGCGGGCGGCGGTGAGCGTAATGCGGTGCGCTTCGGGCATCCGTCGGGCACGCTGCGCGTCGGCGCGGAAGCGCAGCTCGAGAACGGCGAATGGACCGTCACGAAGGCGATCATGAGCCGCAGCGCGCGCGTGCTGATGGAAGGCTGGGTGCGGGTGCCGGGGGATGCGTTCTGAGCTTTCCGCGGTTCGTGCGTGCAGCCCTGCAGCGCTGAACAGGACCGATCCCTGCGAAGCGGACCCGCTGCGCAGGGATTTTTTCGTTTGGCGCATGCGTGACGAAGGCAATTCGCTATTCAACGCGTGGGATCGGTGACCGTACCGGTGCGCGGAAGCGTGCCCCGGTCGTGACGCACGGATCCGCGCTGGCGTGAGTCATCGCAGATCGATCCCAAAGCATGGGACCCACGTGAGCACTAAAGCGCAAACGTGGATCGACCGCGAAGCATGGGATCCACGTAAGCGCTAAAGCGCTAACGTGGATCGACAGGAGAATCGCATGTCGCTTGATGCGCCGCTTGCCGGCGTCCACATCGTCGAATTCGAAGGCCTCGGTCCCGGCCCGCTCGCGGGCTGGATGCTCGCCGGGATGGGCGCGCGCATCACGCTGATCGCGCGTCCGGCGGGCCGCACCAGCGCACCGGACGCGCTGCAGGCCCGCGACGGCGACCTGCTGCGCGAAGGCAAGACGATCGTCGAACTCGATCTGAAGACGCCGGCCGGCCGCGACGCGGCGCTCGCGCTGATCGCGCAGGCCGACGCGCTAATCGAGGGCCTGCGTCCCGGCGTGATGGAACGCCTCGGCCTCGGGCCCGACGATTGCGCGCGCCACAACCCGAAGCTCGTGTATGGACGCATGACGGGCTGGGGCCAGGACGGCCCGCTCGCGACGGCCGCCGGGCATGACCTGAACTACGTCGCGCTGACGGGGCTGCTGTCGCTGTCGGCACCGCGCGACGGCCGGCCCGGCGTGCCGCCGACCGTCGTCGGCGATGCGGGCGGCGCGCTCGGGCTCGCGTTCGGGATCGTCTGCGCGCTGTTCGACGTGCGCGGCGGCGGCCCGGGGCGCGTGGTCGACGGCGCGATCGTCGACATCGTGTCGATGCTCGGCTCGCTCGCGTTGTGGGCACGCGCGAACGGGCAGCTCGATGGCGCGCGGCCGAGCCTCTTCCACGATGCGCCGTTCTACGACGTGTATCGCTGCGCGGATGGCGAATGCGTGACGATCGGCGCGCTCGAGCCGCCGTTCTATGCGTTGCTGGTCGAGCTGCTCGGTTTGAGCGACGTCGATCCGGCGTCGCAGTACGATCGCGCGCGCTGGCCGGCGCTGAAGGCACGTTTCGCGGAGGTGTTCGCGCAGCAGCCGTCCGCGCACTGGCGCGCGCTGCTCGAAGGGACGGACGCGTGCTTCGCGCCGTTGCTGAGCGTGGCCGAAGCGCTGGAGCATCCGCACAATGCGGCGCGCGGGATCTATCGAACTGACGAGAACGGGAACGTGCGGGCGCGTGTGGCGCCGCGTTTTTTGCCACTGGCGGGCGATGGGGCCGAGTAGCGCGTCGAACCTCACGGTTCGGGAGCAAACCTGGTGTGGTCCGTAGAGCATTCAGGATGGAGCTAAATTTGGTGCTAAATAAGGTACAATAAAAATTCAATCGAACCAGGAGCGAGCATGCCCCACACCATTCTGGCCAGCGTGACGGCGAGCGTTTCGGAGCTGAAGCGGAACCCGATGGGAACCGTGGCGGCGGGCGAGGGCTTCCCGGTCGCGATCCTGAATCACAACGAACCCGCGTTCTATTGCATCCCGGCGAAGACATGGGAGGCGATGGTCGAACGTCTCGAAGATATTGAAGACAACGCGCTCGCCGATTCACGCGCCAAGGGGAAAGTCGTCAAGGTCAACCTGAATGACCTTTGAGCTCGCCTTTCTCGAACCTGCATTGAAGGAGTGGAAGAAGCTCGATCGCACCGTTCGCGATCAGTTCAAGGCGAGAATTGCCGAACGGCTCGAAAATCCTCGCATTCCTTCGGCGAAACTGCACGGTCATCCGGACCGCTACAAGATCAAGCTGCGCAGTGTCGGCTATCGCCTCGTGTACGAAGTGCGCGAGGCGGAGGTCGTGGTGCTGGTGGTCGCTGTGGGGCGTCGCGAGCGCGATGCCGTCTATCTCGCTGCGATGAAACGCTAGCGCGACACGCGTTGCGGCTTCGGCGTTTCGCGGCTTATCTCATCGAGCCGGCCGGCGGCGCCCGTCACGCCGTCTCCTCCCGCGCATCCGGCATCTTGCCGTCGCCGACGCGGTTGATCGTGCCTTGCGCGATCGCGACGAGCCGCTCGTGGTCCCCGTCGATGACGAACACATGACACTGGCAGGTCGCCTGGTGCCGGCCCGCGTAGACGACCTTCGCGCGCGCAACGAGCGTGCCGTTCACGGCCGGCCGCAGGTAGTTGATCTTGTATTCGGCGGTGATGACGCGCGGGCCGAGCACCAGCGCGCCGGCGAACGTCAGCGCGTTGTCGGCGAGATAGCCGATCACGCCGCCGTGCACGAAGCCGTGCTGCTGCCGCAGTTCTTCCCGCACGGGCAGGCACAGCGACACTTCGTTGTCGCCGATATGCATCAGCTCCGTGCCCAGCAGCATGCTGAACGGTTGCGCGCGCAATGCGCCGCGCGCGTGGTCCGTGATGTCCGTCATCGACTTCCCCAATGCGTGTCCGCTTGCGCTGAACTCTAGGAAGGGGGCCGCGGATAAGCAAGGAAATTCGTCCGCATTTCATGCAGATGCCAGCGCGATGCGACGTGATGATTGCGTCGAACGCGCATGTTGTCCTCGTTTGCCGGCGATTCGACGGGAATGGTGGGGACTGGCCGGGCGCCTCTCGCCGGATGTTCCTAAAGTCCGACGAAGAAATGCCGCTAATGCCGGGGCATTGCTTCATCGTCGGCTCTCCAGGAATCTCCCCCATGTTCGGAAAAATCAAGCTCGCGTCGGGTCTGCTCGGCGTGTTGACCGTGTTTTGCCTCTTTCTGTTCGCGATCGAGGCGCTCGGCTTCTGGGCGCTCGCGTCGACGCGCAGCGGCGTCGACGATCTGTCGAACGTCGCGATCGCGCAGGTCGACGCGGCCAGCCAGGCGACCGAGCGCCTGCTCGACGCCCGCGTGAACCTGTCGCGCGCCGGCACGCGGATGGTGCGCGGCGGCCCGAAGCCCGACGAGATCATCCGTCATGCCAGCGCTTCGCTCGGCGAAGCGGACAAGGCGTTCGCCGCGCTGACGGCCGCACAGGCCGTCGACGCGACGAACCGCGCGCGCGTCGCGGCGCTCGCCGAGCGCTATCGCGCGCTGCGCGGCGCGCTGGGCGAACTCGTGCAGTTCCTCGACGCCGACAACATCCAGGCGTTCCTCGACCAGCCGACCCAAGGCTTCCAGGACGCGTATCTCGCCGAACTGCACCGCTTCGCCGACTACGGCGGCGCGTCGAGCCGCGACGCGCTCGCCACGATCGACAGCGGGATGCAGTGGTTCAAGTGGGTCGGCATCGTGCTGCTGGTGGCGATGCTCGCGGCAAGCGCGGCCATCTACGCGGCCGCGCGGCGCGCGGTGGTCGCGCCGCTGGACGAAGCCGGCCGCCATTTCGAGCGGATCGCGCAGGGCCGGCTCGACGAAGCCGTGCGGGCGGGCGGCGTGTTCGAGATCGACCGGATGCTGCGCGGCCTCGCCGCGATGCAGGCGAGCATCGCGGACACCGTGCGCACCGTGCGTCACGCATCTGACGCGATCCACCTCGGCGCGGGCGAGATCGCCGGCGGCAACGCGGACCTGTCCGCGCGCACGGGCACGCAGGCCGCGTCGCTCGAGGAAACCGCCGCGAGCATGGAGGAACTGACCGCGACCGTGCGCCAGAACACCGACAGCGCACGTGCGGCCAGCGCGCTGGCCGACGCGGCGCTCGACGCGACGCGCCACGGCGGCGGCGTGGTCGACAGCGTGATCGACCGGATGCGCGGCATCGCGCAGAGCTCCGGGCGGATCGCGGAGATCATTTCGGTGATCGACGGCATCGCGTTCCAGACCAACATCCTCGCGCTGAACGCGGCGGTCGAGGCCGCGCGGGCCGGCGAGCAGGGTCGCGGTTTCGCGGTGGTCGCGGGCGAAGTGCGCTCGCTCGCGCAGCGCAGCGCGCAATCGGCGAAGGAGATCAAGGCGCTGATCGAGGAGTCGGTCGCGCAGATCGACGGCGGCTCGGAACTCGTCGAACGGGCCGGCGACGCGATGCGGACGGTCTCGGCGTCGATCACGCGGGTCGTGCAGACGATGTCGGAGATCACGGCCGCGTCGGTCGAGCAGACCGTCGGCATCGAGCAGGTCAACCAGGCCGTCACGCAAATGGACCAGCTGACGCAGCAGAACGCGGCACTGGTGGAGGAAGTCGCGGCGGCGGCTGCGTCGCTGAACGACCAGACCGCGCACCTGATGCAGGCGGTGTCGGTGTTCGAACTGGGCGACGCGCGCGCGGCTCGCGGCGTTCGCGACGTTCGCGGGTCGCCGTCGCCGGCCGACGCCGGTTACGAAACGGCGGGCAGCGCCGCGTAAGCGGTCGCGAGGTGGTAGGGCGTCGTCGACGGCATGTCGGCGCGCGACACCTGCCCGTCGGCCGTCTTGCACTCGAACCAGCCGCGCGGATGCAGGAAGCGCGCGGCGAAGCGCTCGATCTGCCGCGCGAGCGGCGCGGACGCCGGCGTGCCGCCGTGCGTCGCGAGCGCGCGCAGGTATTCGGTCTGCGCCCAGATCCGCTGCGTGCCGTCGAGGCATGCGCCTCGTGCGTCGACCGCCGCGCACACGGCGCCCGTCTGCGGATCGACCCCGTGCTGCTCGGCGAACGCGAACGCGCGCGCGAGTGCGTCGGGCAGCCCGGTTTGCGCGAGGCGCGCGCCGGCCGCGTCGACCAGATAGAACCACTCGAACTGATGGCCGGGCTCGAAGCGGTTGTCGGCCGCCCCGAGCGGCAGCTCGGCGACGCAGCCGGTCACGGTATCGATGAACGTGCGTTCGACGGCCTGCGCGGTGCGCGCGAGCGCATCGTCGAACGCCGCGTCGCCGAACGCATCGGCGGCCGCGAGCCACGCTTCGGTCAGGTGCATCAGCGGGTTTTGCAGCGCGCCGCTGCCCGACGACGAGAAATCGGCGTGACGCGCGGCGTCGAGCAGCGCGTCGCCCGGCTGCGGCGCGAAGCGGTCCTGGATCAGCGCGGCGGTGTCCTCGGCGGCCGCGCGCGCCGCGGCGTCGCCCGACGCCGCATGCCACGCGGCACACGCGAACACGACGAACGCATGCGTATAGAGGTCCTTGGTCGTGTCGAGCGGCGCGCCTTGCGCGTCGACGCTGTAGAACCAGCCGCCGTGGCGCGGGTCGCGGAAGCGGCCGCACAGCGAGTCGAACAGCGTGGCCGCGTGCGCGATGTTGCCGGCCTGCGCGAACACGAACAGCTGCCGCGCGCAGGCCATGGCGCGATAACGGGTGACGGGCAGCGGTGCATGGCTGGCCGGATCGACGGCCTCGAACGGTAGCCGCAGCGTGTGGTCGAACCCTGAACCCTGCCAGATCGGCAAGACGACGTGCGCGAAATGACGGCGCAACTGGGCGGCCTGGGCGGAAGCGGAGTCGGAAACGGACATGACGGGGTTATGCGCTTGGATCGAAACGTGTCGGCGCGGCCCGGAGGATCGGCGCGGCCGGGGCCAAGGATAAAACATTCCGCGCGGCCGACGCCAAAAAAGGAGAAAAATCGGATGCTCGACAACCTGGAACTCGTGATGCGGCTGGTTCTCGCGGCGGCGCTCGGCAGCGTCATCGGCTTTGAGCGCGAGCGCCTTTCCTGGGCGGCCGGCCTGCGCACGCACATGCTGGTCTGTGTCGGTTCGACGCTCATCATGATCGTGTCGGCATTCGGTTTCGCCGATGTGCTGGGCAGCGGCGACCACGTCGTGCTCGATCCGTCGCGGATCGCCGCGCAGGTGGTATCGGGGATCGGTTTTCTCGGCGCGGGCTCGATCCTGCTGCGCGGCGAGATCGTGCGCGGGCTGACGACGGCCGCGAGCCTGTGGTCGGTCGCCGCGATCGGCCTCGCGGTGGGCGGCGGCCTGTACGTCGCGGCGATTGCCGCGACGCTCATCATCCTGATCATCCTGGCCGGCATCAAGCCGCTCGAGCGGCGCTACTTCACGGTGCGGCAGCGGCGTCAGCTCGCGCTGACGGTGGTGAGCGGCGCGCTGACGTTCGATTCGCTGCACGCGGCGCTCGGCCCCGACAGCGCGCGCGTGAAGCAATTCATCGTGCAGCGCGCCGACGACACGGGCGAGCACGACGAGGTGCGCATCGCGCTCGGGCGCGTGTCGGATCTCGAATACCGCGCGATCTGCGACAAGCTGCGCGGGCTGTCGTGCGTGACGCGATTCGAGCAAGGCGGCGGGTTGCCGGGCGACGAATAGACGGCATCCGATCGGCCGGATCGGCGATCGGTCATGCGACAATGGCCGGTCACTGATTCCGTTCGACCTTCGGTTCCGCGCTCGCGGGCCTGCAATCCGACTCCATGACCGAATCCGTTTCCGTGCCTCGCTCCCGTTCCCATTCCCGCTCCGACCGTTCATCGGCCCGTTCGCGCCCGCGTTCCGTCGCGGCCGCGGCAGACACCGCCGCCAAGGCAACCGCGCGGTCCGGCAACGCGGGCGGCGATGCGCCGCGGGACGAACACACGCTCGACCTGTTCGGCGATCCGGTGCGCGAGCCGGCTGCGCGTGCGCCGGCCGTCACGCGTGATGACGCGGTGGCGGACGCCGAAACGGTGGCCGCCGTTGCGGACGGCGAGGACGCCGCTCGGCAGGCGACGCTGGACGGATTCGCGACGCCGGGCGCCGCTGCCGGGGCGGTCGAGCCGGCGCCCGACGTCGCGACGGCGACGGAGTCGGCTTCGACGCGTGGAAACGGCGATGCGGTCGGTGCAGATGTCGTGCCCGCGCCCGCTGCAGACACGACGAAACCTGGCGGGGCGCGGCTGTCCGATGGTGGCGGCGCGCCCGCAGCTGGTGAGTCGGCAACGGGCGGCGGCCAGATGAAGGCCGGCAGCGTGTCGGAAGCCGGCGGCGCGGCCGGGACGAACGCCGATCGTTCGACCGCGAATGCCGATGCGGTGGGCGGTGCGGTCGAGGCCGTCATCGCCGATCGTCTCGTGAAAGCGGGCGGGGAGGCCGAAGGTGCCGCCGTGCCGGTCGCACACGATGACGCGGCGCGGGCGCCCGGCGAGACCACGAAGGGGCGTCGCGCATCCTCCGGCGGCAAGCGACGTGCGACTGCCGGCACGCGCGAAGCGGCAGCGCCAGCGGTGCGCAGTGCGCCGGGAGCAGCGCCTGTCGGCGCCGGGGCGGAGGCGACTCCGGCGCAGCACACTGCGCCGTCCGCCGAACCGCAGGCGACCGCCGAACCGCAGGCGAGCGCCGAACCGGCCGGGCCGGTCGCTGCCGCGATTGCCGCGAGTACCCGTGATGCTGCGCGAGCAGCCGCAGCACCGGTCTCGCCGGTCGTGCAGCCGGTGGCGTCCGCGGCGTCGTTCGTGACGAAGCCGTCGGCGGATCGCGCGCAACCGGCCGCGTCGAGCGGGCCAGCCTTCGATCCCGACACGCATCTGCGCCCGCTGTCGGATCGGCTCGCCACCCTGCAGGCCGACACGGCCGGCATGAAGCAGGCGGCCGATCGCGAGATGCGTCGCGTCAACCGGCTGCTGCTGGCGCTGGCGATCGTCGTGTTCGCGGGGCTCACCGCACTGGTGCTGCAAACACGGCAGATCGCGCACCTGAAGCAGGAGCTGGATGCCCGGCAACAGCGGATCGACCGGCTGGCTGCCGATCTGTCGACGCAGCAGGCAACGCTGATGACGCTCGCGGAACACCACGAAGCGATGCTGTCGCAGGTCGACCGGCTGCAGCGCAATGCGAACCGTGAGGCGACGGCCGCGAAGCGCGCGCGTCGAACGCACTAAATCGTCCGACCCTACCTGCAAACCCCGGCCTGGCAAGGCGCGTCGCGGGAGACCGTCCATTGGCCGTTGCACGGGTGCGGCAAACTGATGCGGCGCGCTGGCAGAGTTCAGGGAAAACCCTTAGAATGAAGTCCATCTAAGGGAAAACCCTAGCGCCATCTGTCAGGAGTCTCACATGAGCTTCATTCTTGCCCTGCTGCAAAAGATCGACGACCTGTTCGTCTCCCCGCACCTGCCGCTCGACGCGGAATATTCGTACGCTGCGCGTCGCGCCGAAGCCGAGCGCGTGCGTCGTGCGAACCTCGTGCCGATCGTCCTGTATCGTCGCTGATTCGCTGATTCGCTGATTCGCTGATTCGCTGATTCGCTGATTCGCTGATTCGCTGATTCGCTGATTCGCTGATTCGCTGATCCGCTGATCCGCTGATCCGCTGATCCGCTGATCCGCTGATCCGGCGCAGCGCTCGCCGCGACTGCCTGCCCGCTTTCCGCCGTCGCATCGCGCGCCGGTGTGACCGTCCCGCTACACTGGAAGTCCGACTTCCCTCGCGACACCCGGGCCATGCTGCAGATGCGGCCGATGACGGCCGGTGAATTCCACGCATACCGTACGCGCGCCATCGACGGCTACGCGCGCGATCTCGTGTCGTCCGGGCAGAATGCGGCCGACGACGCGGCGAGCCGCGCCCGCGCCTGCTTCGATACGCTGCTGCCCGACGGCCTGCTCACTTCCGGCCAGACACTCGTCCAACTGATCGACGCTGCCAGCGGCGACACGGTCGGCGATCTCTGGTACGCGATCGTGCCCGAAGGGCCGAACCGCACGCTGTTCATCTACGACCTCGACATCGTCCCGTCCCGGCGCCGCCAAGGCTGGGCCACACGCGCGCTCGATGCGCTGGAGGCCGAGGCGCGCCGCCATGGCGTCACCGAGATCGGGCTGTCGGTGTTCAATCACAACACGGCTGCCCGTGCGCTGTATCGGGCGTGCGGCTTCGCGCCGATCACGACGACGCTGATCAAGCCGGTCGTCTCTGGCTAACGACGAAGATTCGACACCGCAGGCGCAACGTTTTCGTTTCGACACGATTTGACGTAAGCACACGCGTGGGCCGTGGCGCGCTCTGGACGGGCCCGCGAGCCCGATTTGGTCTTTTGAACGCGGGGCGCCCAACCTGCATGGCAACCGAAATCCAGTGTGGATCCTATGATGAGCGGGCCAACAGTTTGGCGTACTCATACGCAGCATGGGGCGATCACCGACTGACCATTCATGTCATGCCCGGAACCCGAGCGTTCGGTCGCGGTGGATTCTTCATCCATGGTGGCACGAACGCGGGATCTGCCGGATGCATCAATCTTCATTCCGGAATGGAAAATTTCGTTCGAGACATCGAGGCGGCGACGAAGGACGCGCCCGAGTGCTACGTTCCACTGACGATTCAATACTGACATGCGAAAACGCCCGTTGCATATCTTGATTGGTGTGGCGCTGCTGATTTCGATCCTGCTCGTTTTTGCGTTCAACGCGATCAATCTCGAAGAGGCATACGGCGACGGACCACCCTACTACGCGCGGACGACCAATATGGACAAGTGGACGAATCCGCTCCCGTTGCTGGGTATTGTCGATGGCGCAATGCTGGTCGCGATCGGCGCGTATTGTTTCTGGATTCGTCGAAGCCGTTGAATCCTGCGCGCGGCGGCGAGCGTGCGGGTTGCAGTCCCGCCCGTTTTCGCGCCGCGCCGGCTCATCGCGCCCGCCCTTTCCATCTCCTCAGCAGCAACGCATTCGTCACGACGCTGACGCTGGAAAACGCCATCGCTGCCCCCGCGATCACCGGATTCAACCAGCCGAGCGCCGCGAGCGGCACGCCGATCAGGTTGTAGACGAACGCCCAGAACAGGTTCTGCTGGATCTTCCGGTACGTCCGCTTCGAGATGTCGATCGCATCGGCGACGAGCGCCGGGTCGCCGCGCATCAGCGTGATGCCGGCCGTGTGCATCGCGACGTCGGTGCCGGTGGCCATTGCGATGCCGACATCGGCCGCGGCGAGCGCGGGCGCGTCGTTGATCCCGTCGCCGACCATCGCGACGATTCCGCCGTGCGTACGCTTCAGTTCGGCCACCACGCGTGCCTTGTCGTCGGGCAGCACCTGCGCATGCACTTCGCCGATCCCGAGCGTCGCTGCGACGGCCGCCGCGCTGCCGCGGTTGTCGCCCGTCACGAGCACGCTCGCGACGCCCCGTGCCGACAGGGCCGCGACCGCGTCGCGCGCGCCGGGCTTCACGGTGTCGCCGAACGCGATCAGCGCGAGCAGCGCACGCGGCGCATCGGCGCGCATCAGCCACGAAATCGTATTGCCCGCGCGTTCGAGTTCCGCGGCACGCGCGTCGAGTTCGGGCGGCACGACGATGCCGAGTTCATCGCGCCAGCGGGTGCTGCCGAGCGCGAGAAGCTGCCCGTCGACACGCGCTTCGACGCCGCGTCCGGCCACCGCGCGCGCATCGGCCGCGACGATCTCGGCCGAACCCGCGCCGCCGCCGCGGGCCAAGACGTCAGCATCGTGTGCGGCGACCACCGCGCGCGCGAGCGGGTGATCGCTTTGCCGCTGGACCGCGGCCGCGAGCGTGAGCGCCTGCTCACGCGGGATGCCGACGGCGTCGAACGCCGTCACGGACGGTTTGCCTTCGGTCAGCGTGCCGGTCTTGTCGAACGCGATCACGGTGGTGCGCTGCGCGAGTTCGAGCGCCTGGGCGTCCTTGATCAGCACGCCGTGGCGGGCCGCGACGCCGGTGCCGGCCATGATCGCCGCGGGCGTCGCGAGGCCGAGCGCGCACGGGCACGCGATGACGAGCACCGCGACCGCGTTGAGGATCGCCGTTTCGGTGCCGGCGCCGGCGATCAGCCAGCCGATCAGCGTCAGCACGGCGATGCCGAGGATCGCCGGCACGAACACTTCGCTGACGCGATCGACGAGCCGCTGGATCGGCGCTTTCTCCGCCTGGGCGGATTCGACGAGGCGGATGATGCGTGCGAGCGTCGTTTCCGCGCCGATCGCGGTGGTTTCGACGACGAGCGCGCCTTCGCCGTTGATCGACCCGGCCGTGACCGGATCGCCGTCGTCCTTCGGCACCGGCAGGCTTTCACCGGTGATCAGCGATTCGTCGACGTGCGAGCGGCCCGACACGATCCGGCCATCGACGGGCACACGCTCGCCGGGACGGATGCTGACGGTCGTGCCGACGCGCACCTGCGCGAGCGGCACGTCGCGTTCGACACCGTGCTCGACGACGCGCGCACGGTCCGGACGCAGCGCGTTCAGCGCGCGGATCGCCTCGGTCGTCTGGCGTTTCGCGCGCGCTTCGAGCCATTTGCCGAAGCGCACCAGCGTGACGATGACGGCCGATGCCTCGAAATACAGGTGGCCGGGGTGCGCGGGGTCGCGCAGCAGCATCCACAGGCTCAGGCCGAACGCGGCCGACGTGCCGAGTGCGACGAGCAGGTCCATGTTGCCCGTGCGTGCCTTCACCGCATGCCAGGCGGCGCGGTAGAAGCGCGCGCCGAAGCCGAACTGGACGATCGACGCGAGCACGAGCTGCAGCCAGCCGGGCAGCATCGCGTCGAAACCGAACGGCGCGACGAGCATCGGCACGACGAGCGGCGCGCTCAGCACGGCCGAGCCGATCACGAGATTGCGCTCGCGGATTGCTTCGCGTTGCTTGCGGGCGTCGGGGGCTTGCGCGGCGGCGCCGGTGTCGGCGCCGGCGGTGGCGTCGGTCGAGGCGCCCACGTCCGCGGTGGCGGCGAGCGACGCCCGATAGCCGGCCGTCGTGACCGCCTCGATCAGCGTGGCGGCGTCGAGCGCGCTGGTGCCATGCACCGACGCGCGTTCGGTCGCGAGATTGACCGACGCATGCGTGACGCCCGGCACCTTCTCCAGCGCCTTTTCGACGCGCGACACGCATGACGCGCAGGTCATCCCGTCGATGGCGAGTTCGAGGCTGGCGGATGCCGGAGGCACGGACGAGGCAGGGAGGGCGGCGGTATCCGGTGCGAGCGGCGTCGCACCATAACCGGCCTGCCTGACGGCATCCGCCAGTTGCGACGCGGAAACGTCCGCTGCGGCGTCGACCGTCGCGCGTTCGGTCGCGAGGTTGACCGTTGCGCGCGTGACGCCCGGCACTTTCGCGAGTGCTTTCTCCACGCGCGACACGCACGACGCGCAGGTCATGCCGTCGATATCGAGTTCGATCGTGGTGGCGGTGGCGGTGGCGGTGGTGGGCAATGCCGTTGCCGTTACCGGCGGTGCTGCGACGCGCGTCGCGTGCCCCGCGGGCGCGGCCGCCGCGGCTGCGCCCGTCGCTTCGCGCACGGTAGCGCGATAGCCGGCGGCGCCGATCGCATCGACGAGTTGCGCCGGCGTGACCGCATCATGCGCTGTGACCGTGGCCGCATGCGCGTCGAGATCGACCGCGGCCTCGACGACGCCCGGCACCGCAGCCAGCGCACGTTGCACACGGCCGGTGCAGCCGCCGCAATGCATGCCGTCGACGGTCAGTTCGACCGTTTGCAGGGCTGCGGAGGCGAGTGGTTCAGTCATGTCGGATTCCCCAAGAGCGCGGATCGAGCCGCGAATGATGTCAGTATCAACATTCCCATGATGGGAAGGTCAAGGGGGGATGCAATACAGGATCGTGTCGACGGCCAACGCATTCTCGCCTGTCATGCCCGGCCAGCGCAGGCGGCGGACCGCTTCGTACAAGGGGCCGGATCAGCGGAAATTCAGGCTGACGACAAGCCGGCTACTGCTGCGCCCGTTATTCGGCATATTGGGGGATGCCCTTAGGCGCTATGATACCGGCCTGACATCAGCGTCCGCCCGGCGAAGCGGCGACCGGGCAGGCTGGGGTGCCTTGCCTTCGCCGATCGTGAGTCGAACAAGGCGTTGACTGACAAGAACGATATTCGGCCAGTATTCAATGATTGAAAACCTACGAGAATCAATTGCTCTGCGGCGCGCGGCAGGCGCGTCGCTGGCCCTGGCGACGCTGCTGGCAGGATGCGCGTCGCAACCGGATGCGATCCAGCGGAAAACCGGCTGGATGCGCGCCGAAGTGGCCGACTCTTATGTATACGCGTATCCGCTCGTGCTGATGGACGTCGCGAAGGAAGCCGCGACGGGCGGCGACGGCGCGCAGCCGGGCCAGGCGCCGCTCAACACGCTGCGTCACGCGCAGGCGCTGCCGCCCGTCGGCGCGCTCAACCCGCCGCTGCCGGGCGTCGACACGCTCGACTCGACCGGCTGGCTCGACGTTGGCGCCGAGCCGGTGATCGTGACGCTGCCGGACACCCGCGGCCGTTACTGGGATGCGCGCGCGCTCGACATGTGGACGAACGTGCTGTGGTCGGCGTCGAGCGTGGCGGCGCGTGGCGCTCGCGGCGTCGTGAGAGCGCAAACGATTGCCTTCGCCGCAAAGGACTGGCAAGGCACGCTGCCGAAGGGCGCATTGCGGATCGACGTGCCGTCGGCCAACGCGTGGCTCGAAGTGCGGCTGCAGACGAGCGGCGGGCGCGACCTCACGAACGTGAAGAAACTGCAGCGGACGATCCGCGTGGTGCCGCTGTCCGTCTATACGGGCAGCGCGCGCGGCGCGTCGGTCGCGGTCCATGCGGGCAGCGCGCCGTCGGAAGCGGCGAGCGGCGGCACGCCGGCCGAGCAGGTGGCCGCGCTCGACCCGAAGGCGTTCTTCACGCGCTTCGCGCAGGCGCTGCAGGACAACCCGGCACCGGCCGACGATGCGCACGCGCAAGAACAGCTGAAGGACATCGGCGTGACGGCCGGCTACCCGGTGCTGTGGACGGGCGATCGCCTGAACGCCGCGACGGCCGGCGTCGCCGAGGCGCGCGCGCGGCTCGCGACACCGCCGTCGAACCTGCTCAACGCGAACGGCTGGAGCTGGATCGGCGACACGGCCGGCAAGTACGGTCAGGATTACACGCTGCGCGCGTACGCGGCCTACACGCAGTTCGGCACCGCGACACGCGACGACGAGACGCTCGCGTTCGTGCGCGTCGACAGCGACGGCCATGCGCTGAACGGCGCGAACCGCTACGTGCTGCATTTCGCGCCCGGCGCGTTGCCGCCGGTGCGCGGGTTCTGGACGCTCACGCCGTACGCGACGAACGGTGCGCTGCCCGACGTCGGCTCGGCGCGCCGCTCGCTCGGCGACCGCGACCGGTTGCGCCGCAACCACGACGGCTCGATCGACGTGGTCGTGTCGGCATCGCCGGGCGGCACGCATGCGGCCAACTGGCTGCCGGCGCCGCGCACCGATTTCGCGCTCGCGCTGCGGCTGTACGCGCCGAAGCCGCAAGCGAGCGACGGCTCGTGGATGCCGCCCGTCGTCGTCCGGAAATGAACCGACGGGCGCCGCCGCTGTCCGATCCGCGGGCGCGGCAGCAGCGCCCGAACGTCGTTCCGTCACCACCTGAGCCTATACTTTCGGGATAGCGTGCACGGCCGTGCCGGTTTTCCGGCGCGGCCCGGCATCCAATCCCGAGGCATCCAAGCATGGCAAGCGCAGACAAAGAAACCGTACCCTCGACCCTCCATGCCCTCGGCGGCGTTGCACGCTCGCGCCGGACCCGGCGTATCGGCCTCGGCGTGCTGATCTTCCTCGTTTTATTCGGACTGCTCGGGTTCTTCGCGGCGCCGCCGCTGATCCGCCACATCGCCGAACAGCAACTGAGCCAGCAGCTCGGCCGGCCGTCCACGGTCCAGCGCGTCGCGCTGAATCCGTACACGCTGAACCTCGAAGCCGACGGCGTGCACGTCGGCGAGCGCGGCGGCCAGGGCGACTTCATCGACATCGGCAAGCTCGTCGTCAGGCCGTCGTGGTCGTCGCTGTTCCGCGGCGCGCCGATCGTCAACGAAGTGCGCGTCGACTCGCCGCGCTTCCATATCGTCCGTTACGACGCGCAGCGCTTCAACTTCACCGACCTGATCGAGAAGTTCTCGACGCCGTCCAAACCCGAAAGCAAGCCGACACTTTTCTCGGTGTCGAACATCCAGGTCAACGACGGCCGGATCGACTTCGACGACCGCCTGCTGAACGAAAAGCACGTGGTCGACAACTGGACGCTCGGCATCCCGTTCATCGCGACGCTGCCGTCGAAGACCGACATCTTCGTGCAGCCGAGGCTGCGCGCGCGGTTCGACGGCAGCCCGATCGCGATCGACGGCAGGACGAAGCCGTTCGCGCAGTCGCGCGAGTCGGAAGTCGCGCTGACGTTCGACCGGCTCGACGTGCCGAAGCTGATTTCGTATGCGCCGGCGAAGCTGCCGGTGATCGTCACGAGCGGCCTCCTGAGCAGCGACCTGAAGCTGAACTTCGTGATGAGCGGCGACACACCCGCGCTGCGCGTGTCGGGCACCGTCGATCTCAACGACGCGAAGGTGACCGACCGCGCGTCCGCGCCGCTGTTCGCCGCGCGCGGCGTGCACGTCGCGGCCGCCGGCCTCGAGCCGCTGCGCAACGTGCTGCATTTCGACGAGATCCGGCTCGACCAGCCGGTCGTCGACCTGGCGCGCGACAAGCAGGGCGTGCTGAACGTCGAGAAGCTCGCCGGCCAGCCGTCTGCCGCGCCGAAGGCGGCCGCCGGCAAGCCGGCCGCTGCTTCGTCGGCCGCTGCCGCATCGGGTGCCACCGCATCGAGCGAAGCCGCCGCCGTCGCCGCCGCGAGCGGCACGAAGGCCGAAGCCGCCGCGAAGGAAGCGCCGCCGCTCGACCTGACGATCCGTCATCTCGCGATCGACGGCGGCACGATCAACGTCGACGATCGCGTGCCGGCGACGCCGACCGCGCTGTCGCTGACGAAGCTGGCCGCGACGCTCGACGGCTTTGCGCTGCAGGGCAAGACGCCCGCGAAATACACGTTGTCGACGTCGTTGTCGCGCGGCGGCGACCTGAAGGCCGAAGGCGCGTTCAGCCTGGCGGCGAAGCAGGCCGACACGAAGCTGACGGTCGATGCGCTCGCGCTGCCGGCGCTGCAGCCGTATCTCGGCGAGGCGACCCGCGCGCGCGTGCTCGACGGCACGCTCGGCGCGAGCGTCAACGCGAAGGCCGACTGGGGCAAGACGCCGCTCGACGCGCAGGTCGCCGACAGCACGGTGAGCCTGAAGTCGCTGAAGCTCGCGACGCCGGACGCGAAGGCGCCCGCGATCGTGCTGCCCGACGCGAGCGCGAAGATCACGAAGGTCGACGTCGCCGCGCGCAGCGCGGAAATCGCGAGCGTCGACGCGACCGGGCTCGCGCTCGACGTGAAGCGCCTGAAGGACGGCAAGATCGACCTGGCGGCGCTGGGCGAACCCGCGCAGGCGGCGGTGCCCAGGCGCACGGTCGCGCGCAAGGCTGCGGCGGCCGCGCCGTCATGGCATTACCGGATCGACGCGCTGAACGTGAAGGAATCGTCCGCGAACTTCACGGACCTGTCGACGCCGCGCCCGGTGAAGCTCGCGATCAAGCCGCTCGACCTGTCGGTGCAGAAGATCAGCGACGACCTGACGAAGCCGCTGCCGGTGCAGCTGAAGGCGACGCTGAACCGCAAGGGCTCGGTGAACGTGTCGGGCGACGTGACCGCGCAGCCGCTGAAGCTCGGCCTGAAGATCAACGGCAACCGCCTCGACGCGGCCGCGTTCGAGCCGTACTTCGGCAGCGCGCTGAACGCGACCATCGCGAGCGCGCTGCTCAACGCGCAGGGCAACCTGACGTTCGCGCAGGTGAAGGACATGCCGCGCGCGACCTATCGCGGCGACGTCGCGCTGGTCGACGTGCGGATGCTCGACAAGGCGACGTCCGACCCGTTCGCCGGCTGGCGCTCGCTCGCGCTGTCGAACCTGAAGGTGAACCACGACGAGAAGGGCACCGACGTCGACGCCGCGCGCGTGACGTTCTCGAACTTCTACGGCCGCGTGCTGCTCGATGCGCAGGGGCGGCTGAACCTGAAGGACGTCGTCGCGAAGGAGACGGGCCCCGCGCAGTCGCTGACGCGCGACGCGAGCAAGCCCGAACCGGTGCCGCTGTCGCCGGGCATGACGCCGCCGGCCGCCGCCGCGCAGGCCTCGTCGGCCGCGGCCGCGCAGCAGGCGTCGGCGCCGGCCGCCGCATCGGCGACGGTCGTCGTGAAGGCCGCGCCGCCGCCGCAGAATCCGGTGCGCATGCATTTCGGCGAGCTTCTGCTGCAGGACGGCCGCGTGACCTACACCGACAACTTCATCAAGCCGAACTACACGGCGAACCTGGTCGCGATCAAGGGGACGGTCGGCGCGTTCGGCACGGACTCGATGACGTCCGCGCCGGTCGACGTCGCCGCGAACCTCGCGGGCAACGGGCCGATCTCGATCAAGGGCTCGGTGAACCCGCTGATCGACAAGCCCGCGCTGGATCTCACGGCGACCGCGCACGACATCGAGCTGACCAACCTGACGCCGTATTCGGCGAAGTACGCCGGCTACCCGATCACGAAGGGCAAGCTCAACGTCGACCTGCACTACCAGCTCGCGAACGACCAGCTTCAGGCGAACAACCACATCTTCATCGACCAGCTCACGTTCGGCGATCACGTCGAAAACGACACGGCGACCAAGCTGCCGGTGAAGCTCGCGATCTCGCTCCTGAAGAACACGCGCGGCCAGATCGACGTGAACCTGCCGGTGTCGGGCTCGCTGTCGAATCCGGAGTTCAGCGTCGGCGGGCTGATCTGGCGCGCGGTGCTGAACCTGATCGCGAAGGCGGTCACGTCGCCGTTCACGCTGCTCGCGAATGCGTTCGGCGGCAGCGGCGGCGAGGATCTCGGCTACGTCGAGTTCGCGCCGGGCGCGTACGAGCTGACCGACGCGCAGCAGAAGAAGCTCGATACCGTCGTGAAGATGCTGACCGAGAAGCCGTCGATCCGGCTGGACCTGATCGGCCGCGTCGATCCGGCGAAGGACACGCCGGGGTTGCGCGACGCGTACGTCGAACGGCTGGTTCGCCAGCAGAAGCTGAAGGACGTGGTCGGCCAGGGCGAGAGCATCGATCCGATGTCGGTGAAGGTCGAACCGGCCGAGTACACCAAGTACCTGACGCGCGCGTACAAGGACGCCGACTTCAAGAAGCCGCGCAACCTGATCGGCCTGCAGAAGACGCTGCCCGATGCGGACATGAAGCAGGCGCTCGCCGATCACGCGCCGGCCGACGACAACGCGCTGCGCGCGCTCGCGCAGCAGCGCGCGCAGGCCGTGCGCCAGTACCTCGACGGCAAGATCGATGCGAGCCGCATGTTCGTCGTGGCGCCGAAGCTCGATGCGAAGGGCATCGAGGACAAGGGCGCGACGACGCGCGTCGACTTCGGCCTGCAGTAAGCGTTACGCCCTCATCCGCCGCCGCCGCGTCCGATCGGCAATCGGGCGCGGCGGCGCGCGTCCCGTCAGCGCACCTCGATCGCCGGCTCGCGCTTGTCCAGTTCCTTCCTCGCGGCCAGCGGCAGGCGCGCATCGTCCCAATGCGTGAGCCATTCGACTTCCTTCGCGGTGAACACCTGGCCGTAGTTGCGCAACGCGTACTGCAGCGCGTCGACGACGTGGTGGCGAATGATTTCGGGGGTGCGTGCATCGTCCAGCACGAACCGGAGAGCTTCCAGGGTCGACATACTCGTGCTCCGGGTCAGGGAAAACCCTTTATCACACGCCAATAGTCATACGCCAAGCGTGAAAAAAATTCGCGCGGCGGGCGACGGCGCGCCCGATGCACCGACCCGGTGCGAACCTCGCGCGCACACGTCGCAGCGTGCGCCGGGTCGCTTTCTTTTGCGACCGCGTCGTGTCACTTGCGATTGGTTACGTTTGACAGAAAACAGAAAGCCCCGCTTCACGCGAGCGCCCCACGGCGCGGCGATATTTTGCGCGCCTGATGGCAGGTCACGCAGTTCAACGTCAATCGATGAGGTGGGGTGATGATTTCCAGGTTCGCTAAGCAACGAAAAATGGCGGTGATGGTGGCGGGCGCGCTGGCGCTCGCAAGCGCCGGCGTCTACGCGGCGCAGCAGGACGGCAACAGCCAGGGCGATGACGCCGGCCACGGCCGGCGCGTCGTGAAGCACGTGCTGCTGATCAGCGTCGACGGCCTGCACGAGCAGGATCTCGCACGCTGCATCGGCGCGAACACGTGTCCGAACCTCGCCGTGCTCGCACAAAGCGGCGTCACGTACACGAACGCCTATACGCCCGGCCTGTCGGACTCGTTCCCGGGGCTCGCCGCGCTCGTGACGGGCGGCTCGCCGAAGACGGCCGGCCTGTTCTACGACGTGTCGTACGACCGCAACCTGTACGCGCCGAGCGACACGACCTGCTCGGGCAAGCAGGGCTGGAACGTCGTGTTCGACGAGACGACCGGCATCGATGCGTTCAACGGCGGCGCGCTCGTGCACCTCGACGGCGGCGGCGCATTCAATCCGCAGGCGATTCCGCATGCGAAGGTCGACGGCCAGTGCGTGCCGGTCTATCCGCACAACTACGTGAAGACCAACACGGTGTTCGAGGCCGTCAAGGCCGGCGTGCCGAACGCCTACACCGCGTGGGCGGACAAGCACGCGTGGGGCTACGACTGGCTGAACGGCCCGTCGGGCACCGGCGTCGACGATCTGATGCGCACCGAGATCAACTCGATCGACCCGGCGACTAACACGGCCTACACCGACGTCTATTCGCACACGGCGCGCTTCGACAACCTGCACGTGCAGGCGCTGGTCAACCAGATCGACGGCCGCGATTCGACGGGCACGAAAAACGCGCCGGTGCCGACGCTGTTCGGCGCCAACTTCCAGACGCTGAGCGTCGCGCAGAAGGCGCCGGTCGCGAAGGGCGGCGGCTATCTCGACGCGAACTTCACGCCGAACGGCCAGGTCGCGAACGCGATCACGTACGTCGACAACTCGATCGGCCGCATCGTCGCCGAGCTGAAGCAGCGCAACCTGTACACGTCGACGGCCGTGATCGTCACGGCGAAGCACGGCCAGTCGCCGACCGATCACACGAAGCTCGTGAAGAACGGCGACACGCTGACGAAGCTGCTCGAAGCGAACAACTACGTCGACCCGAACGGCAACTTCGGCCAGAACAACACGACGACGGGCAACCTGAACGACGGCTCGGGCCTGGTCGGCACGGGCTTCGTGCAGACTGATGACGTCGGCCTGATCTGGCTGCGCGACCGCAGCCAGCGCACGGCCGTGGTACAGACGCTGAAGGCGAACCTCGGCTGCAACGCGCCGGGGATCTGCGCCGACGGCCCGCAGGCATCCATCCTGTACGGCGCGGCGCTGGCCGACCGGTTCGGCGATCCGGCCAACGGCCGCACGCCGGACATCATCGTCCAGCCGAATCCGGGCGTGATCTACACGTCGAGCACGAAGAAGGACGAGGAACACGGCGGCAACGCGCCGGACGACAGCCACCTCGGCCTGCTCGTGTCGTACCCGGGCCTCCATCGTGCGCGTACCGTGAGCGATGTGGTCGGCACGAAGCAGGTCGCGCCGACAATCCTCGGGCTGCTCGGCGCCGAACCGAAGCTGCTGCACGCGGTCGTGGCCGAGAACACGCACGTGCTGCCGGGGCTCGGCATCGACCACTGACGCAACGGGACGGGCGGCACGGCGCCGTGTTACCGGCGCCGCCGTGCCGTCCGGGCGTGCCCGGCCATGCCGGGCACGCTCAGCGCTCCGCGCATGCGCCGAGGATCCATTCCCTGAAGCGCCGCAACGCGGCGCTCGTCTCCAGGCGCTCCGGCGCATAGCACAGGTAGTGCCCCTGCGCATCGACGTCGACGGGCGCGTCGAACGGTTCGACGAGCGCGCCGCTCGCGAGCGTGTCGGCGATCAGGAAGCGCGGCACGAGCGCGAGCCCGAGCCCGGCTTGCGCGGCCTGGATCAGCACCGAATACTGTTCGAAGCGCGGCCCGGCCAGCGCGTTCATCCGGGCGACGCGATGGCGCTCCGCCCAGAGGGACCACGCGATTTCCGCCTGCTCGTGCACGAGCCGCGGCGCGGCGGCCGTGTCGGCGGGCGTGCGCAGCGCATGTCGCGCCGCGAATTCGCGGGAACAGACCGGCACGAACGTGCGGCCGTCCAGGTAATCGCAGCGGACGCCTTCCCATGCGCCGTCGCCATAGCGTATCGCCGCGTCAAGTCCGAACGGAAACACGTCGCCGTGCGCGAGATGGCGGCGAAAACTCAGCGTGACGTCCGGCGCGCCGGCCAGAAAGCGCGCGAGGCGCGGCACCAGCCACTTCGTCGTGAAGGTCGGCACGCTTGCGATCGTCAGCAGGTCGCTGTCCTCGCGCGCGCTCAGCAATTCGATCGACGCGTTGCCGATCTCGCGCAGCGGGCCGATCACGCGTGCGTGATAAACCTGCCCGGCCCGCGTGAGCGCGAGATTGCGCCCCTCGCGCACGAACAGCTTCACCCCGAACAGCGTCTCGAGATTCGCGATCTGCCGGCTGACCGCGCTCGGCGTCAGGCCCAGCTCGCGCGCCGCATACGAGAAGTTCAGGTACTTCACGGAAGTCGCGAACGCGTGCAGCTCCGCGACGTTGGGAAACAGGTGCTTCACGGCGAACTATTCCTTGCGCGCACAGATCGATGCGGGCGTTGTACGTTTTTTTCATGACGATGCCATGTCGGATCCGCACACTGCGGCCGTCATGACAACGCGTGCCGGCCCTGCCCGGCGGGCGTTGCGTGACTCGTTCCGTGTCCGTCAGCGAGATTCGCCATGCATCCGCCAGCCGCTCCGGCCCTTGCCGAAGCTATTCCGATTCGTCGTAACAAACGGCCGCGCGCGATCGCGGGACGCCTGCTGCTGCAGGCGCTCGTCGCGGTCTTCGGGCTGTACCTCGCGTTGCCTATCGTGCTGCTGCTGATCGGCTCGGTCGGCCAGTCGTGGACGAACACGCTGCTGCCGACCGGCATCACGTCGCACTGGTTCGCGGATCTGGCCGCGAACCGCAGCTTTACCCGCGCATTCGGCACGAGCCTCGTCGTCGCGCTCGCCTGCTGCCCGATCAATGCCGTGCTGGCGCTGCCGCTCGCCTATGCGCTGCATCACCGCGCACTGGCCGGCCGCGGCTTCGCGGCGCGCATCGTGATGCTGATGCCGATCGCGGTGCCGGCGCTGACACTCGGGTTCGGCTACATCGCGATCTTCAGCGGCGATGCGCTGCCGTGGCTCGGCACGCTGCCGCTGATGATCGCCGCGCATGCGGTGCTGACGCTGCCGTACCTGCTGCAGACGCTGCTGAGCGACCTGCGCCACCTGGGGCTCGCGCATCTCGAGGCGTGTGCGGCGACGCTCGGTGCGACGCCGCTGCGCCAGTTCTTCACGGTCGTGCTGCCGAACCTGCGGCACAGCCTGTTTTCCGGCCTCGTGATGGTCGCCGCGCTGTCGATCGGCGAATTCCAGATCTCGAACCTGATCGCGGGCTTCCGTTACCGCAACTATCCGATCGTGCTGCTGCAGGCGTTCTACGGCGCGTCCGGGATGGCCTGCGCGGCGACCGTCGTGCTGCTCGTCCTTGCCGTGCTCGCGACGCTCGCTTCCGTCCTCACCGTGCCACGCCTGAAGTGAAACCGTCATGAGTCTCGATTTCGAAAACGTCAGCTTCCAGTATCCGGGCGCCCGTCACGGCGTCGACGCGGTTACGCTGTCCGCGGCCCAGGGCGAACTGCTCGCCGTGATGGGCCGCAGCGGCTCCGGCAAATCGACGCTGCTGCGCCTCGCCGCCGGCCTGCTCGACGGGTACGGCGGCCGTATCGCGATCGGCGGCCGCGACATGGCCGGCGTGCCGGTGTGGCAGCGCGAGGTCGGGATGGTGTTCCAGCACTATGCGCTGTTTCCGAACCTGTCGGTCGTCGACAACGTCGCCTACGGCCTGAAGATGCGCGGCATGGCCGCGGCGCCGCGCCGCCGCCGCGCGCTCGAGATGCTCGAACGCGTCGGCCTCGCCGCGCAGGCCGGACGCAGCACGGCGCTGCTGTCCGGCGGGCAGCAGCAGCGCGTCGCGCTGGCTCGCGCGCTCGTGATCGAACCGAAGCTGCTGCTGCTCGACGAGCCGCTCGCGGCGCTCGACGCCGGCATTCGCCACCAGCTGCGCGACGAGATCCGCGCGCTGCAGCGCGCATGCGGCGCGACGACGCTGCTCGTCACGCACGACCAGGACGAAGCGCTCAGCATGGCCGATCGCGTGGCGATCGTCGACGGCGGACGCATGCTGCAGGCCGGCACCCCGCGCGACCTGTACGAGCGTCCGGCGACCGCGCAGGTCGCGCGTTTCGTCGGTCATTCCACGCTGCTGCGCGGCCGCGTGCTCGCGCATGGCGCGGTCGACGTGCGGTTCACGACGCTGCGCGCGGATACGGGTGCGCACCGGCCGGGCGACCCGGTCGAGGTGCTGATCCGGCCCGAACACCTGCAGCCCGATCCACCCGAGTCCGTCGCGAACCGCATCGACGGCCGGGTCGGCGAGGTGCGCTACTTCGGCGCGACCCAGCGCTTCGACTTCGTACCGGCCGGCACGACCGACGCACTGCTCGGCGAAGGGCGCGAACTGCCCGCGCGCTGCGTGTCGATCGAGCCGCGCCATCTGCTCGTGCTGCCCGCCGCGTGAGCGCGGACGACCCATTCATTCAACGGAGAATCACGATGTCTGCACGCCGCCACTTCCTTCATGCGACGCGCCGCCGCCTGCTGGCGCTCTGCGCGTTCGCGACCCTCGCGCCCGCGCTGGCCCATGCCGCGCCGCTGTATCCCGGCGAGGACGCGCTGTACGAGAAGGCCGCCGACGAAGGGCTCGTCGTGTCGTTCGACACGGGCCCGGAATGGGCGAACTGGAAGTCGCTGTTCGCCGAATTCCGCAAGCGCTACCCGAAGGTCGAGATCACGTACAACGACATCGGCTCGGCGGCCACGGTCGTCGCGCTCGACAAGTCGCGACGCCGCCCGCAGGCCGACACGGCGTACTACTTCGCGGCGTCGGCGCTCGATGCGACGGCCAAGGACGTCGTCGCGCCGTTCAAGCCGGTCAATTTCGACAAGCTGCCCACGGTGTTCCGCGCGGCCGACGGCCGCTGGTTCGCGGTGCATTCGCTGAACATCGCGCTGCTCGTCAACAAGAAGCTCGTGAAGAACGTGCCGCAGCGCTGGTCGGACCTGCTGAAGCCCGAATATCGCAATGCGGTCGTCTATCTCGATCCGCGCTCGACGGGGCAAGGGCAGGTCGCCGTGTTCGCCGCCGCCTATGCGAACGGCGGCAGCGTCGACAACCCGAAGCCGGGCGCGGATTTCTTCGGCAAGCTGAAGCAGGCGGGCAACGTACTGCGCGTCGAGGGGACGACGCCGTACGCGAAATTCGTCAAGGGCGAGATTCCGATCCTGATCGGCTACGAGAACGACGGGCTCAAGGCCAAGTACGCGGACGGCATGGGTGACGCGGCCGAAGTCGTGATTCCGCAGGACGGCAGCGTGTCGGCGCCGTACGCGATGAGTCTCGTGAAGAACGGCCCGAATCCGGCCGCCGCGCAGCTGTGGCTCAACCTCGTGATGAGCGACGTCGGGCAGGGGCTGTTCGCGCAGGGCTTCGTGCGTCCGGCCGTGCCCGGCACGCCGGTCGCGCAGGATGTCGCCGCGAAGCTGCCGAACGCGCCGCAGGTGCGTCCGCTCGACGTCGCGAAGGCCGCGGCGCACAAGGCCGAAGTCGACCAGCTCTGGTCGCAGGCGACGCTCGGCAAGTAAGGGGCGCGCGATGCGGGTTTCGTCCATGCAGCGCGGCGTCCTGCGCCGCTACGGCGCGGTGCCGGCGGCCGGGCTGTTCGCGGTGTGCTTCGTGCTGCCGCTCGCCGCGCTCGTCGGCGCCGCGTTCGACGGCGGCGGTCGTGCGTTCGCCGCGGTGTTCGGCGATCCGCTCGTCGCCGACGCGATCGTGCGCTCGCTGGCGCTCGCGATCGGCGCCGGCACGCTGTCGGTCGCCGTCGGCGTGCCGGTCGCGTTCGTGCTGGCCGGGCAGTCGCCGGCGCGGCGCCGCTGGTCGCTCGCGCTGCTCGGCGTGCCGCTTGCCTTCTCCGGCCTCGTGATCGCGTACGGCTTCATCCTCGTGTTCGGCCGCGCCGGCTTCGTGACGATGCTGCTGGCGTCGCTCGGCGCGGACCCGACCGTGGTCGGCGGCGCGATCTACACGATGCCGGGGCTCGCGTTCGCCTACGCGTACTACCTGATCCCGCGCGTCGCGCTGATGCTCTACCCGGCGCTCGCGAATCTCGACCGGCGGCCGCTCGAGGCGGCGCTGACGCTCGGTGCCCGGCCGTGGCGCGCGTGGATCGACGTCGCGTGGCGCGAGCTGTGGCCGTCGATCGCGTCGGCGTGGTGCCTCGTCGGTGCGATCGCGCTCGGCACGTACGGCACGGCGCTCGCGCTGGCCGGCACGCAGGTCAACATCCTGCCGCTGCTGATGTACCTGAAGCTGTCCGACGGACAGACCGATTTCTCGCAGGCCGCCGTACTGTCGATCGTGCTGACGGCGCTTTGCACCTGCGTTCTTGCACTGGGGGAAGGACTTGCACGGCAACGACGTCATTGAATGGTCGGACGACACGCGCGCCGCGCTGGCGCAGCTCGCACAGCGACAGCGCGGCGCACGCCGGCACCGGATGCCGGTCGGCGTGATCGGGCCGCGCGACGCGACCGACGCGCAGCTCGCCGTCGCCGAGCGGATCGCGCACGCGATCGCGGCGACGGGCATCGCGATCGTCGGCGGCGGCAAGCAGGGCGTGATGGAGGCCGCGGCGCGCGGCGCGCGGGCCGCGGGCGGATGCGCGATCGGGCTGCTGCCCGAGGACGATGCGCGGGACGCGAATCCATACCTGTCGGTCGCGCTGCCGACCGGGCTCGGCATCACGCGCAATGCGCTGATCGCACGCGCGTCGCTGTGCCTGATCGCGGTCGGCGGCGGTCTCGGCACGCTGTCCGAAATCGCGCTGGGGCTGCAATGGGGCAAGCCGGTGTTCGCGATCTGCGACGCGCCGCAGGTGGCGGGCGTCGAGCGTTTCGACGAAGCGGATCCGCTCGTCGCGCAGGTTGCGCGATGGCTGTCCGGTTCGGCGTAGGTCGGCATCCCGGCTGACGGGAACACGCAGACGCGCGTGCGGATCGGCATGCGGCACACGTTCCGGGCGCGGCGCGGTACCTTCTCCAGCGATTTCGATACGGCTCTCGTGCGATGCGAGGGCCGTTTTTTCGCGGCCGGCGGGTGAAGAAGGCGAGGGCGGTGCGGGCGTTCCGGCGCGGGGCGTCGGCTGCGTGCCGGGCGCGCGCCGGCTTGAAATGGGGTGCGTGACGCGCCATATTGGCCGCGTACGCTGTTCTTCAACGATGCGAAAAGGAAATCCGATGCGTCTGCTGCTTGCCCTCTTGCTGCCGTGGTTCCAGTTTTTCACGATCGGCCGCCCGATCGCCGGCGTGATCTGCCTGATCCTGCAGCTCACGATCATCGGCTGGTTGCCGGCCGCGATCTGGTCGGTGTATGCGCTGAGCCAGTACAAGACCGATCGCAAGATCGAGGCGGCGCTGCGCGAGCGGCGGTAAGCGGCGGCAGTTTCCCCTCGACCGCTGCTTCCGGAGTTCAAGGGGCTCGATTCCTATTTCGGTAGAAATTTATATAATTCAGCTACGATGAACGGCATGATTTGTATAGATTTCTGCTGAAATGAACGCTTCCTGCACGATCCAGCTCCACGCCGATGGTATTTGGCACGACGTCGGCGTCGTCACCCTTTTCGGCGAGCCTGACGAGGGCTGGCGCAGTCGTGCCTATACGGGTTACGACGTCGAATGGATCGTTCGACATCAATTCGCCCGCGATGCGCACGCGATGGCATGCGGTTTTCCGGTCGATCTCGAGCCACTGGTGACGCCCCATTGGCCGATTTTCCTGATCGATTTGCTGCCGCAAGGCTTCGGCCGTCAGGAGTTGTTGCGCCGCCTCGATCTGCCGGAAACAGCCGAGGAGCGTGCCGACTGGCCGTTGCTGCTCGCGGGAGCCGGTAACTCGATCGGCAATCTGCGGATCAAGGAAGCCGCGCAGTGGCTCGCCGAGCGCCAGGGGCCGCGGCAAGGATTTACCGACGATGACGTTGCCGCACGCGGAGACGCATTCAGCGAATACCTCGCCGAACATGGATTCTTCGTCGCGGGCTCCTCGGGTGTGCAGGGCGAGTGGCCGAAGCTGCTGCTGACCCGTGCCGACGACGGACTGCTCTATCTCGATCACACGCTGCCCGATGCGCGCGCGGTCGCGCACTACATCGTCAAGTTCGGACGTGGCACGAACGAGCGTCTTGCACAAATCCTTCGTCACGAAGCGCCCTACATGGCATTGGCCCAGCGTCTTGGATTGCGCGTGCATGCGCCGCTGACGCTGCGCGATCGGTCGCTATTCATTCCGCGGTTCGATCGCGCGCGCGTTGGTGGCAGCGTTGTCCGGTTCGCTCAGGAAAGTATTGCGTCGCTGACCGGAAAAACCGGCTTCGGCGTCGTGCCGAGTCACGACGAGGTGTGCGGGCATCTCGTGCGCCGATGCACGGATCCTCAAGCCGAGGTGGCCGAGTATCTGTGCCGCGACGTTGCGAATCTCGCGTTGGGGAACAAAGACAATCATGCACGGAACACGGCATTGCAACGCGACTTCGATGGACGCGTTGCGTTGACGCCGCTTTACGACTTCGCACCGATGTATCTGCATCCCGACGGCATCGCACGGCGCATCCGCTGGGAAGGAAATGACGGTGGTCAGCCAGACTGGGCGCGGGTACTCGATGCGGTCGTCCGGTCGAGCGAGCCGCAGGCGGGGGAGGCGCATGCCGCGCTGGATCGCGACGCATTGCGGGCACGGCTGCACGCAATGGCGCCGCGCTTGCAGGAGATCGCCGATCGGGGTGTCGATCTCGGACTGGAGCACGATGTGCATGCTTTCCTGAAACCGGGCATCGAGCGGCTCGCCCGCGAACTGGATGCACTGCGCTAGGCGAGGGCGACACGATGGACAAACGCTATAACGCGATGTCGCTTCCCGATCAGCTCGCGTTGCGCCGGCAAGCGATCGAGGACGTTCTCGCGCATCCCGAGTGGTCGCTGCGCGAATCCGTGCGTCATCTGAAGCAGACGATGCGGCTGACGAGCGCCGAAATGGCGAAGCTCGCCGGTGTGTCGACAAAGACGATTCAGGATATCGAGCAGGGCCGCAGCGACGGGACGGTTCAGACGATGAACCGCATATTCGGCATGCTGGGATTGAAGCTCGGCGTCGTGCGGCGGGCGCCGCAATAACGCACGCGGAGGAAGAGGCAGCGGATCACGCATCCATCGGGCGATCGATGCGCGCCGCGCCCGGGCCGCGCGCGTGACGCGATCGCCCGGCCGGCGCGCTGCCTTTTACTTCACCGCGAACAGCGTCAGGTTCATGAAGATCTTGAACGCATAGCCGAGCGTGACGGCGCCGAGCACGCCGCCCGCCCACAGGACGACGAACCACATCCAGCCGCGCATCCGCGGCCGCGGCGCGTCGGGCCGGCGCGCCGCGGGATCAGTGGTGGTAGTAATGCTGGTCTTCATGGCGCACCTTGCCTCGGAATACCCAGTAACCCATCGTCGTGTAGGCGATGATGATCGGGAGGATAACCGCTGCGCCGACCAGCGTGAAGGTCTGGCTCGACCGTGGCGCCGCCGCTTCCCAGATCGTCATCGTCTGAGGAATCGCATACGGGAACATCGTGACGAGCAGGCCGACGTAGCCGAGCAGCACGAGTGCCAGCGCGAGCACGAACGGCGTCATGTCGTGCCGGTTGCGTACCGCGCGACGCATCCACACCGCGCACCCGGCGACCAGGAACGGCACCGGCAGCAGGCGCCAGAACAGCCCCGAATCGAACCAGCGCTGCGCGACCGCCGGATCCTGCAGCGGCGTCCACAGGCTGACGACCGCGATGAAGCCGAGCAGCACGACGGTCAGCGGCCACACGACGCGATGCAGGCGCCGCTGCAGGTCGCCTTCCGTCTTCGCGACGAGCCAGCAGCAGCCGAGCAGCGCGTACGTGACGATCAACCCGAGGCCCGTCAGCAGGCTGAACGGCGTGAGCCAGTCGAATGCGCCGCCGGCGTACACGCCGTCCTTCACGTCGATGCCCTGCAGGAACGCGCCGAGCGCGATCCCCTGGAACAGTGTCGCGCCGGCCGAGCCGCCGATGAACGCGAGATCCCACAGCTGCTTCGTGCGCCGCGCCTTCGCGCGGATCTCGAACGACACGCCGCGGAAGATCAGGCACACCAGCATGAAGATCAACGGCAGGTACAGCGCCGACAGCACCGTCGAATACACGATCGGGAACACCGCGAACAGCCCGGCGCCGCCGAGCACGAGCCACGTCTCGTTGCCGTCCCACACGGGCGCGACGGTGTTCATCATCAGGTCGCGTTCCTTCTCGTCAGGGAAGAACGGGAAGACGATGCCGATGCCGAGGTCGAAGCCGTCGAGCACGACGTACATGAAGAGCCCCAATGCGATGATCGCGGCCCAGATTACGGTGACGTCCATAGGTTTTCTCGTTTGCGAAAGTGGGTGGGCTCAGACGGTCTCGATCAGCTCGTCGACGGCCGACATCGGGCGGCGCGCGGTGTGATCGGGGCGCGTGTCGGGCTCGCCGTGCCGCGCGTCGTGCTTGACGTCGGGCAGCGCGGGGCCGGCCTTCATCAGCTTCAGCATGTAGTACACGCCGGTGCCGAACACGAGGAAGTAGACGATCACGAACGTCATCATCGACAGGCTGACCTGCTGCACCGACAGCGGCGACACGGCCTGCGCGGTGCGCATCACGCCATACACGACCCACGGCTGGCGGCCCGCCTCGGTCGTCACCCAGCCCGCGAGCAGCGACATGAAGCCGGTCGGGCCCATCACGAGCGCGAGGCGCTGGAACCACTTCGATTCATACAGGCTGCCGCGGCGGCGCAGCAGCCACGCGAGCGCGGCGAGGCCGATCATCGCGAAGCCGAGGCCGACCATGATCCGGAAGCTCCAGAACACGACCGTCGAGTTCGGACGATCCTCGGGGCGGAATTCCTTCAGCCCGCGGATCTCGCCGTCCCAGCTGTGCGTGAGGATCAGGCTGCCGAGGTGCGGCACCTGCACCGCGTAGCGGGTCGTTTCGGCCTTCATGTCCGGAATGCCGAACAGGTTGAGCGCCGTGCCGCCCTTTTCGGTTTCCCACAGCCCTTCGATCGCGGCGATCTTCGCGGGCTGGTGCTTCAGCGTGTTGATGCCGTGCTGGTCGCCGATCACGGCCTGCAGCGGCGCGAGCACCAGCAGCAGCCACAGCGCCATCGAGAACATCTTCTTCACGCCCTTGTCGCGGCGGCCCTTCAGCAGGTGCCACGCGCCCGTCGCGGCCACCACCAGCGCGGCGACGATGAACGCGGCGATCGCCATGTGGAACAGGCGGTACGGGAACGACGGGTTGAAGACGATCGCGAACCAGTCGGTCGGCACGATGCGGCCGTCGACGATCTCGAAACCCTGCGGCGTCTGCATCCAGCTGTTCGACGCGAGGATCCAGAACGTCGAGATCAGCGTGCCGATCGCGACCATCAGCGTCGCGCCGAAGTGCGCGCGCGGGCTGACGCGGTTCCAGCCGAACAGCATGATGCCGAGGAAGCCGGCTTCGAGGAAGAACGCGGTCATCACCTCGTACATCAGCAGCGGGCCGGTGACCGAGCCGGCGAAGCTCGAGAAGCCCGACCAGTTGGTGCCGAACTGATAGCTCATCACGACGCCGGAAACCACGCCCATCCCGAACGCGACCGCGAAGATCTTCGACCAGAACAGGCAGAGTGTCTTGTAGTACTGCTTGCCGGTCTTCAGCCAGCGATATTCGAGCACGGCGATGAAGCTGGCGAGGCCGATGCTCAGCGCCGGGAAGACGATGTGAAAGGAGACGGTGAACGCGAATTGCAGGCGGGCCAGATCGAGGGCCGAAAATGCGGTGTCCATACCAGTTGACCGAGGCTTGACGATACCCGCCGGCGGGGTGCCGGCGGACCCCGGCCGGAGGGGGCATCGGGGTTGGCTGGAGTATGTGCCGCGATGTTGCGCCGCGAAATGCGCCAACTCGTCGCAGATGTCCAGCCCGGCGCGCGTGGTTTCGGGATAAATCGTTGATTCGTATCAAGATCGCGGCGCGCGCCGCAGGCGACCGTGGCGTGGCGGTCTGCCGCACGTGCGGCAATATGGCGCGTCGCATCACGGGAACGATGCGGCGTGCGCGAAGGTGCCACGCGTTGGCACGCGCGGCCTATGCTGCCGATGCCGATGCCGATGCCGATGCCGATGCCGATGCCGATGCCGATGCCGATGCCGATGCCGGGTGTCCGGCCGCCGCCGCGTTGTTGACGATGCCGCGCCGGCGTGGACCGCGTCGCGTCGTGCCGGTTGTATCCGGATCGTGCACCTGCGGCGCCCGGTCACGTGGCTTTCGCCCGGCGCGAAGCATCGGCAAGCGCTGCGCGAATTGCGTACACTCTGAGTCTCGTTTCGGCAGGGCCGGGCGCATCGGTACCGGTCCGCGTTCACTCAGGGCACGAAGATGATCGATTTACGCAGCGATACCGTGACACGTCCGAGCCAGGCGATGCTGGCCGCGATGACTGCCGCAGAAGTCGGCGACGACGTATGGGGCGACGACCCGACCGTGCTGCGCCTGCAGGCGGTCGCGGCCGAGCGGGCCGGCAAGGAAGCCGGCCTGTTCTTCCCGAGCGGCACGCAGAGCAACCTCGCCGCGCTGATGGCCCATTGCGAACGCGGCGACGAATACATCGTCGGCCAGCTCGCGCACACCTACAAGTACGAAGGCGGCGGCGCGGCCGTGCTCGGCAGCATCCAGCCGCAGCCGATCGAGAACGCGCCCGACGGCACGCTGCCGCTCGCGAAGATCGCCGCGGCGATCAAGCCGCTCGACAATCACTTCGCCCGCACGCGCCTGCTCGCGCTCGAAAACACGATCGGCGGCCAGGTGTTGCCGGACGGCTATGTGCAGGAAGCCGTCGCGCTCGCGCGCAGCCGCGGGCTGGCCACGCACCTCGACGGCGCGCGCGTGTGCAATGCGGCCGTCGCGTCGGGCCGTCCGATCGCGGAACTGTGCGCGCCGTTCGATACCGTGTCGATCTGCTTCTCGAAAGGGCTCGGCGCGCCGGTCGGTTCGGTGCTGGTCGGCAATCGCGCGCTGGTCGAGCGCGCGCAGCGCTGGCGCAAGGTGCTGGGCGGCGGGATGCGGCAGTCGGGCATTCTCGCGGCGGCCTGCCTGTATGCGCTCGACCACAATGTCGAGCGGCTGGCCGACGATCACGCGAACGCCGCGCATCTCGCGGCAGGCCTCGCGCGCATCGAGCCGGTGAAGGTGCTGTCGCATGCGACGAACATGGTGTTCGCGCAATTCCCCGAAGCCGATTGCGCGCCGCTCGAGGCATGGCTCAAGGCGCGCGGGATCCTCACGCAGATGCTGTACGCGTCGCGCTTCGTCACGCACTGCGACGTGTCGCGCGCGGACATCGATACCTTCATCGATGCGGTCGGCGCGTATTTCGCGCAGCGGCGTACGTAAAGCCGAATGCGCCGGCCGGCGGGGGGCGCCGGCGCGTCGTGGCGCGAAGCAGGAGCAGGGAGGCGACGGGGGCGGCGATGCAGCCCGTCTGTCGATATCTGGCGTGCCGGCGGGTTACGCTTGCCGGAGCATGTCGGCGGGCGGCGTGCCGTCGCGGAACAGTGTTTTCAGTTGCGTGCGCAGTTCGGCGCTGTCGGTGTGCTGGTGCACCGAGACCGCGTGTTGCACGGCGGCCTCCAGCAGTTCGTCGTCGGAGTCGGCGGAAATTGCGACCGAGCAATTCATCGCGCTGGGAAACTCGCGGCAATCGATATAGCGGCGGGGCATGATGTTCTCCTCACGGGAAAGGGAACGGCCGGATGTGCGTGATCGGCCGCGCGGCGCGTTCGCGGGGCCGATGGAAAAAGTATAGGCGGCGCGGCGGCGTTTCTCTTGGCCACGCATGCCGCGCATGCCGCGCGACGTGCCGCGCCGGCGGTGTCGATCACCCGTTCGTCACGGCAGCGGCGCGAGCAACCGGCGCGCCGCTTCGACGACCCGTGCGGACAGCGACGCCATCGTCGGCGATTGCACGGTCCATGCGTGCCAGTACAGCGTGATGTCGGTCGGATGCAGCGGCGCGAGATCGACGAGCCCCTGCGCGTCGAGCGGTGCGCCGCCGAGCAGCGGCTCCGGCACCATCGCGTAGCCGAGCCCGTGCCGCACCGCCGCGAAATGCGCGTGCGTGCCCGGCACGTAGTGGCACGGATACGCGCCTTCGGGCAACCCGAACTTCTCCTTCAGGAACGAGGACTGCAGCGTGTCGCGCCGCGAATACGCGACGACCGGCGCATGGCGCGCGCCCGTGCGGTTCAGGCCGCGCGGAAACCAGCGCAGCGCGAACGCGGCGGCCGCGAGCAGCCGGTAGCGCATCGTGCCGAGCGGCGTCGCGACGCAGCCGCGCATCGGCTTCGGCTCGGTCGTCACGCAGCCGACGGCCATCCCGCTTTCGAGCAGCGCGAACGTGTGGTCCTGGTCCTCGACGATCAGCTCGAACAGGATGCGCTCGCCCGCGAGCACCGACGTCAATGCGGGCAGAAACCAGGTGCCGAGGCTGTCGGAGTTCAGCGCGATCGTGACCGAGATCGGCGATTCGCGCTCGGTCGCGAGCGTGCTTTGCAGGTCGGCCTGCAGCAGCGCGACGCGGCGCAGGTGCTGCAGCACGCGCTGCCCGGCCGCCGTCGGCCGGCACGGCCGCGTGCGCAGCACGAGCGGCGCGCCGAGGCTCGCCTCCAGCGCGCGGACCCGCTGCGTGACGGCGGACGCGGTCACGTGCAGGCGCACGGCGGCCTGCTCGAAGCTGCCGGTGTCGGCGACGGCCAGCAGCGCGGCGGCTTGCTTCGGATCGATCGTCAGAGACATGTCGACGCAATTCTTGTGAACGTAAGACGAGAACAGGCGGTAGTGTAAGGCAGCACGCGCGACGGACCGGATGCGGCGTGACGTCTCGCCGCGTGCAACGACGCCGGTGGCGCGCGTGTTTTGAACTACGCTGTATGAACGTGTGCGCCGCGAGCCGGCGCCACACGCGGCGCGGGTTGCACGACCCGCACCCTTCACCCGACCGACACGCCCAGCCGACGGAGCGATTTCGCGATGATCTTCCGGCAACTCTTCGACCCGCAATCGTCGACCTACACGTACCTGCTCGCCGACCGCCCATCGCGCGAAGCGTTGCTGATCGACCCGGTGTTCGAGCAGGTGCGCCGCGATGCGGCGCTGCTTGACGAGCTCGGGCTGCGGCTCGTCGCGACCGTCGATACGCACGTGCACGCCGATCACGTGACGGGTGCGTGGCTGCTGAAGCAGCGCACCGGCAGCGCGATCGCGATTTCGGCCGCGAGCGGCGCGCAGGGCGCCGACCGCTACCTGAACGACGGCGATCGCTGCGCATTCGGCCCGCGCTACCTGACCGTGCGCGCGACGCCGGGCCACACGAGCGGCTGCATCAGCCTCGTGCTCGACGATGAATCGATGGCGTTTACCGGCGACTGCCTGCTGATTCGCGGCACCGGCCGCACCGACTTCCAGCAGGGTGACCCGCGCGCGCTGTATCGCGCGGTGCACGGCCGCCTTTTCACGCTGCCGGCCGCATGCCTGCTGTATCCCGCGCACGACTATCGCGGGCTCACGGTCACGAGCGTCGGCGAGGAGCGGCGCTTCAATCCGCGCCTCGGCGGCGATCTCAGCGAGGACGATTTCGCGGGCTACATGCGCAACCTCGGGCTCGCGCATCCGCGCCAGATCGACGTCGCGGTGCCCGCGAACCTGCAGTGCGGGCTCGCCGCGAACGCGCCCGACGTGCAGGCGGCGCCCGACTGGGCGCCGCTCGTCTATACGTTCGCCGGATTCTGGGAAATCGATCCGCAGTGGCTCGAGGATCACCTGCCGGCGGTGCAGGTCGTCGACGTGCGCGAGCCGGACGAATTCACCGGCCCGCTCGGCCACCTGCCGGGCGCGACGCCGATTCCGCTCGGCGAACTGGCCGCGCGCACCGGCGAACTCGCGCGCGACCGGCCGATCGTGACCGTGTGCCGCGCCGGCGGCCGCTCCGCTCAGGCGACCGTGATCCTGCTGAAGGCCGGTTTCGATGCCGTCGCGAACCTCGGCGGCGGGATGCTGCGCTGGCGCGGCGAAGGCCGCGTCGTGATGGATGGCCGGTCGTAGCGGCGCGATGCCGCGCAACGGAAAAAAATGTTCGGCCCGGTGTCGATTCGGCCCGGCGCCGTTCGTCGTCAAGGTATCCGATCACGTGGCGCCGCATGACGCGGCGCCGAAACCCCGAGAGACTCGCGATGACGCCGACGCTTTACGCCCATCCCTTTTCGTCCTATTGCCAGAAGGTGCTGACCGCGCTGTACGAGAACGGCACGCCGTTCGACTATCGCGTGCTCGCGCACGACGATCCGAAGCCGATGCAGGAACTGGCCGCGCTGTGGCCGCTGAAGCGCTTCCCGGTGCTCGTCGACGCGGGCCGTACCGTGATCGAGGCGACGATCATCGTCGAGTATCTCGATCTCTACCACCCGGGCCCCGCGCGGCTGGTGCCCGACGACCGGCGCGCGGCGCTGGAAGTGCGGATGATGGATCGTTTCTTCGACAACTATGTCGCGACCCCGCAGCAGAAGGTCGTGTTCGATGCGTTGCGGCCGGAACACGAGCGCGATGCGCGGGGTGTCGCCGATGCGCGCGCGATGCTCGAAACGTCGTACGCATGGCTGGATCGCACGATGGCCGATCGCGAATGGGCGGCCGGCGACCGCTTCAGCCTCGCCGACTGCGGCGCGGCGCCGTTCCTGTTCTACGCGGACTGGACGCACCGGATCGATCCGTCGTTCGCGAACGTGATCGCATATCGCCGGCGGCTGCTTGCGCGGCCGTCGTTCGCGCGTGCGGTCGACGAAGCGCGGCCGTATCGCTCGTTCTTCCCGCTCGGGGCGCCCGACCGCGACTGACGTGCGCGGCCGCCGTCGCCGCGGCGGCGACGATCCGGACGGCGGCGCGCGCCGGGCGCGATGCCGCCGCGCAGGGCCGGCAGCGTGTGCCCGGGCGTCGTGTCGACAGCAGCGGATGCATGGCGGCGCCGTCCCGTTACATCGCCGTATGCTTGACCGACTGCGCGAGCGTCAGCAGTTCGTCGAACTGCGTGATCAGCTCGAAGCACAGCAGGAACGCGAGCGTATAGGCCGGCGCGGGGAAGCGCCGGATCGCCTCCAGCACCTGCGGCGCGAAACGCGATCGAATCGCATCGCGCGTCAGCAGCCACGCGAGCGCGATGCCGATCGCGGCGCCGGCGATCAGGTCGGTCGGGTAGTGATAGCCGAGATACGCGCGCGGCACGCAGATGAACACGACCGCGTACAGCAGCGAGAACACGCCGGCGCGTCGCGCGATGATGAAGATGCCCGTCGCGATCGCCATCCACAGCATCGCGTGATCGCTCGGAAACGAACTCCAGGCCTGCAGCGTGGCCGCACGCAATTCCTCGGACGGGAAGTGCAGGTGCAGGTCGGGGTTGTAGATCGGCCGCACGCGGAACGGCAGGACTTTCGCGAGCAACCGGCCGAACGCGAGCGCGACGAGCCCGCTCGCGACCGTCGCGATGACCAGCTCGCGTTGCCGTTCGCGCTGCGCTCCCGGCTGGAACCACAGCCAGCACAGCACGGGGATCAGGACGAAGCCCTTGAACGTATAGAGGCCGGCGATCACGCGGATCGCATGATTCATCAGCGGTCCGAACGTAATGTGGGTGAGGAAGATCTGGATCGTGGTGTCGAAATTGTTCATGTTCTGCGACCCCGGCGGACACGCAGCACAGGACATGCGACCGGCAGGGATCAGGAAGCGCGCTCGCACCGGAGCGCAATGGGGGGCAAGTATGTCACCGGTAATTTCGAAGAAAATGGGAAAAAATACCGGGAATCCCCTGAGAACACGTCCTTTGCCGATGGGGCCGGATTGCGGAGGGCCGTGCGGTGCGGCCGTGATAAATGATCCGATGATTGCGCGCGTGCGCCGGGCGCGGGCGAAAAAATAATCGGTTGAACTGCGCAATCCGGCGACGCGTTCCGAGTATTGCATCGGATGAACGAATGCCGGCTGTCTCTCGCACGAATCGGCCGTCCCGCGCGGGGCCGCACAGCACCGATCGAAAATAAAAGAAAAGGCGGGCAAGCCCTGCGGCCCCGCCTGCCTCGCAATCGCGCTGTCGAAAATCGACGGCGCCACGTGCGCACGGCCAATGCCGGTGGCGACGTTGTCGGCGCCGGTGCGATCACCGCATGCCGGTCAAGTTGCGCGAGCAACGAACCGCCGAGCGCGGCGCCGCCCTCCATCCCGATGAACATGCCGAGAACAGCACCGCGTCGAGGCGGCTGCGCGTCGAACGACGCGACACGTGAGCCGCAAGCGCCGCGGCGCGCCGTCAACCGCGCCGGATGCCTTCGGGCAGCGCGCTGATGCGGCGCACTTCGGGCGAGTCGAGCCACGCGCGGGACGTCGCGCAATCGACGAACATGTCGGTCGCATCGTCGCCCCAGAACAGGTCGCCGTCGAGTTCGAAGGTCGGCACGCCGAACCACGCTATGCGCGATCGCCTGATCGGTGTTCGCGCGCAGCGCGTCCTTCACCGCTTGCGCGTCGACCGCCGTCACGCCTTCCGGAAAGCCGACCGCCTCGCACAGCGCGGCGAAACCCTCTGGCGTCGATACGTCCTGGCCGTCGCGCCAGATGTGCCGGAAGATCCGCCGGATCGCATCGGGCGTGTTGCCCATCGCGATCGCGAGACGCAGCGGCCGGATCGGGTTGAACGGATGCGCGGGCGGCATCCGGAATGGAATGCCGAGCTTGTCCGCGCGGTACTGCGCGTGGCGATAGGTGAAGATGCGCTTTGCCGCGATCTCGGCCGGCGCTTTCTGGCCCCAGTGCGTGAGCACGGCGCCGAGCACGATCGGTTTCGGCTCGTAGGCGGCAGCCGGCGGCAACTCGTCGAACCGTTCCTGCTGCAGGTAGGCGAACGGCGAGACGAAATCGAAATACCAGGTGGCGGTGCGCGGGGCGTTCATCGTGGGTTCCCTTGTGCGTGTCCGGACGGCAGTGGCATGGGCCGCGCCGGCGGGCGGCGCGCTGCATGCGGCAGCGGCCAGTGTCGCATGCGGCCGGCGTTTGCGCTGCCGCGTCGCGGACGCGCGTGCCGGCTAGGGCTGCGCGGGTTCGTCCGCCGCCGCGGTGAAGCGCGCGAGACTGTCGCGCACGGCCTGCGCGTCGTAGCGCGCGCCGGCGCCACCGAGCGCGACGGTCGCCTTCTGCGCGAGCGGCAACAGCAGCGCGAGCGCCGCGGCCATCGCCGGCGCGGCGGCCAGCCGCGATTTCGGCCCGGACACCGTGAGCGCGCCGACGCAATCGCCGGCCGCGCCGAACACCGGCACGGACGCCGACGCCGTCTCCGGGTCGCGCTCGCCGTACGACGCGGCCCACAACTGTTCGCGTATGTCGTTCCAGCGCGCATCGTGCGGGTCGGTGAACGCGAGCAGCACCTTCCCGGACGCTCCCTGGTGAACCGGAAACTCCTCGCCGACCCGGATCGACACGCGCACCGTGCGCGTGGGTTCGACGCGGTAGAGCACCGAGCGCATCTCGCCGTGGCGCACGTAGAACGATGCCGTTTCGCCGAGTTCGCGGCTCAGCGTCTCGAGCAGCGGCTCGACGACCGGGCCGACCCGGAACGAACGCTGGTACAGCGCGGCGAGCCGCAACGGCTCGTGTCCGATCGCGTACTGGCCGTCGTCGAGCTTGCGCATGAAGCCGCCGTGCTCGAGCGCGGCGAGCAGGCGCAGGATCGTGCTCTTGTACAGCCCGGTGCGACGCGACAGTTCCGCGAGCGACAGCCGGTCGTCGGTTTGCCCGAACGCATGGAGGATCGCGAACGCGCGATCGAGGACGGCGACGCCGCTGGAGGCGTCGGCCGACGAGTCGGGTGCTGCGCCGGTGGGTTCTGCGGGGAGCGAGGTCGGAGGCACGGCTTGCGGGTCCTTGGGTGACGGTCGATCCACTATATCGTTCTGCCTGATAGAACACAAGTTCCAGAAAATCGCAATTTCACGGGTATACCCCGCTTACAGGCGATTCGACGCGCCTCTAAAGTTCCGTCAAACAGAACGTTGTTCTTTTGGATAGAACTATGAGGTGTCGAATGAGCGTTTCCGGGTATCCAGAGGTGCTGGTCAGCGAGGTCGGGCCGCGAGACGGCCTGCAGAGCATCAAGGCCGTGATGCAGACAGCCGACAAGCGGCGCTGGATCACCGCGCTCGCCGCGGCCGGCCTGCGCGAGATCGAGGTCGGGTCGTTCGTGCCCGCGCGGCTGTTGCCGCAGATGGCCGACGTGCGGGAAGTCGTCGCGCATGCGCTGGCGATTCCCGGGCTGCACGTCGCCGCGCTCGCGCCGAACCTGCGCGGCGCCGAAAGCGCGTTCGAGGCGGGCGTCCACAAGCTGACGTTGCCGGTCTCGGTGACCGAGGCGCACTCGCTGGCGAACATCCGCAAGACGCCCGCGCAGATGATCGACGAGGTGCGCGCGATCGTCGCGCTGCGCGATGCGCGGTTTCCGTCAGTGCAGATCGAGGCCGGCGTGTCGGTCGCGTTCGGCTGCACGCTTGCCGGCGCGGTCTCCGACGACGAGACGATCGCGATGGCGGCTGCGATGGCCGAATGCGGGGTCGACGAGATCGGTCTGTCCGACACGAGCGGCTATGCGAATCCGGTGCAGGTGCGCCGGCTGTTCACGCGCCTGCAACGCGAAGTCGGCGACAAGGCCGGCGGCGCGCACTTCCACAACACCCGCGGGCAGGGGCTCGCCAACGTCGTTGCCGCGCTCGACGCCGGCGTGACGACGATCGACGCGAGCCAGGGCGGTCTCGGCGGCTGCCCGTATGCACCGGGCGCGACCGGCAACATCGTCACCGAGGATCTCGTGTTCCTGCTGGAGTCGATAGGGATCGACACGGGCATCGACGCCGATGCGCTGCTCGCCGCGCGCGCGATCCTGCACGCGGCGCTGCCTGCCGAGCCGCTGTACGGCCACGTGCCGGACGCGGGGCTGCCGAAGGGATTCCGTTACGCGGACGGCCGTGCGCCGTCGGCGGCCCAGCCGGAAGGTTGCCTGACGGGAGTCGCGCAATGAACGATCGCCAACCGGCCGCGGCGCTGCCGTACGAAGGCGTGCGCGTGATCGAGATGACGCACATGGTGATGGGCCCGACCTGCGGCATGCTGCTCGCGGATCTCGGCGCGGAAGTCATCAAGATCGAACCGATCGCGGGCGACAGCACGCGTGCGCTGCGCGGTTCCGGCGCGGGCTTCTTCGGGATGTTCAACCGCAACAAGAAAAGCCTCGCGGTCGACGTGAAGGATCCGCGCGGGCTCGAGATCGTGCGGCGGCTCGTCGCGACGGCGGACGTGTTCAGCGAGAACTTCAAGAGCGGCACGATGGATCGGCTCGGTCTCGGCCATGCCGCGTTGTCCGCGCTGAATCCGCGCCTGGTGTACGTGTCGCACAAGGGTTTCCTGCCGGGGCCGTACGAACATCGCACCGCGCTCGACGAAGTGGTGCAGATGATGGGCGGTCTCGCGTACATGACGGGCCCCGAAGGCCGGCCGTTGCGTGCGGGCTCGAGCGTGAACGACATCATGGGCGGGATGTTCGGCGCGATCGGCGCGATGGCCGCGCTCGCGCAGCGCGAACGCACCGGCCGCGGCCAGCAGGTGCAGAGTTCGCTGTTCGAGAACAACGTGTTCCTCGTCGCGCAGCACATGATGCAGTTCGCGGTGACGGGGCAGGCCGCGTCGCCGATGCCGAGCCGCATTTCCGCGTGGGCGGTCTATGACGTGTTTTCGGTGAAGGACGGCGAGCAGATCTTTCTCGCGGTCGTATCGGACACGCAATGGGCGCTGTTCTGCGATGCATTCGGCCTCGCCGCGCTGAAGGACGATGCGCGTCTTGCAACCAACAACTTGCGCGTGCAGGCCCGCGAGTGGCTGCTGCCTGAACTGCGTGCGCGGCTCGCCGCGCATTCGGCCGCGGAGATCGGCGCGATCTTCGAATCGATCGGCCTGCCGTATGCGCCGATCACGAAGCCGCAGGACCTGTTCGACGATCCGCACCTGCTCGCGACGGGCGGGCTCGAAGCCGTGACGCTGCCGGCCGACGCGAGCAGCGCCGGCCGGCCGGTCGACACGCGCACCGCGCTGCTGCCGCTCACGCTCGCGGGCGAGCGCCTGCGGCTGCGCGCGGCGCCGCCCGCGCTCGGTCAGGACACGTGCGCGTTGCTCGGCGAACTCGGCTATACGCCGGACGAGGCCCGGGCGCTGATCGCAGCCGGCGTCGTCGCCGGGTCGCACGGATACGGCGCGGACGGCCAACCGCCGGACGTGGCGGCCGATGCGCCTTCGGCGAACGAAGTGGCGAGCGCGTAGCGCCGCCGCGATCCATCGAACGAACAAAAGGCGTCCTGCCCGTGCGATCGCGCGGGCGCGTAGCGCCGTATCCACGGAGACAACCATGACATCCGCTTCCCCGGCGCTGGCCGCCGATCGCGAAACCGACGCGTCGATCGAGCAACGGGCCGTGCGCAAGGCCGCGTGGCGTTTCATTCCGCTGCTCGCGCTCGCGTACTTCTTCAACTACCTCGACCGCACGAGCGTCGGGTTCGCGGCGCTGACGATGAACCGCGATCTCGGCTTGACCGCGACGCAGTTCGGCTGGGGCGCGGGGATCATGTTCGCCGGCTATTGCGTGTTCGAGGTGCCGAGCAATCTCGCGCTGTATCGCTTCGGCGCGCGCCGTTGGCTCGCGCGCATCATGATCACGTGGGGGCTGATGGCGGCGGCGACCGCGCTCGCGACCGGGCCGACGAGTTTCTATGCGATCCGGCTGCTGCTCGGCATCGGCGAAGCCGGGTTCTTTCCGGGCGTGATCTTCTTCCTCGCCGTGTGGTTTCCGGCGAGCTACCGCACCCGCGTGCTCGCGTGGTTCACGGTGTCGACACCGCTGTCGTCGCTGATCGGCGGCCCGTTGTCGACGTGGCTGCTGCAGCTCGACGGCGCGCTCGGCCTTGCGGGCTGGAAGTGGATGTTCATCGTCGAAGGGCTGCCCGCGTGCGCGCTCGGCTTTTTCGTGCTGAAGCTGCTGTCCGATTCGCCCGCGGATGCCGCGTGGCTGTCGAGCGACGAGCGCGCCGCGCTGCAGCGCGCGTTCGAGCGCGAAGGCGCGGCCGCCGGCCGCAAGAAGCACTTCGGCGTCGCGCTGCGCGACGTGCGCGTGTATGTGCTCGCGCTGATCTCGTTCGGCTTCACGATGGGTTCTTACGGGATCGGCATCTGGTTGCCGCAGATGCTCAAGGCGCACGGCATGTCGACGATGCAGACGGGCTGGCTTTCCGCGGTGCCGTATTTCTTCGCGACCGTCGCGCTGCTGTGGTGGGCGAAGCGGGTGGACCGGCGCGGCGGCCCGGTCGCGAACCTGGCGATCGGGCTGGCCATCGGCGCGGTGGCGCTCGGTGTGTCGACCCACTTCCTGACGCTCGGGCCCGCACTCGTCGGCATCACGCTCGCGCTGATCGGCACGATTGCCGGCCGCACGATCTTCTATACGCTGCCTTCGCGCTTCCTGTCCGGCCAGGCGGCGGCCGGCGGGCTCGCGCTGATCAATTCGATCGGCGCGCTCGGCGGATTCGCGGGCCCTTATCTCGTCGGCTACCTGAAGGACGGCTTCGGCACCTTCACGGCCGGGATGCTCGGCCTCGCGATCGTGCTGGCGATCACGACGCTGCTCACGCTGTCGCTGTACGCATTCGACCGGAGCGAATGACATGGATGCGACCATTTCGATCAAACGACGCCGGTTGCTCGGTGCGGCCGCCGCATCGCTCGCGCTCCCTGCATGGGCCGATACGCGCGCGCCGGCTGAAAACGGACCCTCCCGCATGACGACCCAAGGCAACTATCTCGCAGTGCGAAGCGACTGGCTCGCATCTGCGCTCGAACCCGCACTCGATCCGGATCTGCCGATCGTCGATGCGCATCATCACTTCTACGAGCGGCCGGGCTGGATCTACATGCTCGACGACTATCTGCAGGACGCGCGATCCGGCCACAACGTCCAGGCATCCGTCTACATGCAGGCGCTGACGCGCTATCGCGACGCGGGCCCGGCCGAACTGAAGCCGGTCGGCGAGACGGCCTACGTCGCCGGCGTGACGGAGCCGCTGCAACGCAGCGGCCCGGCCGTCGCGAAAGGCATCGTCGGGCACGCGGACCTGCGGCTCGGCGAGCGCGTGCGCGACGTGCTCGAAGCGCATGTCGACGCGGGGCGCGGACGCTTTCGCGGCGTTCGACACCTGAGTACCTGGGATGCCGATCCGTCGCTCGCCAACCCGTTGTCGGCGGTGCCGCGCGGGCTGTTGCTCGACCCCGCGTACCGGGCCGGCGTCGCGCAGCTCGCGCCGCTCGGACTGTCGTACGACGCGTGGCTGTTCTTTCCTCAATTGCCCGAGCTGTTCGATCTGGCGAAGGCGAACCCCGACACGCGGATCGTCGTCAATCACTGCGGCGGCGTCGTGCGGATCGCGAGCTACGCGGACCAGCGGCCGGAAGTCTTCCAGCGCTGGTCGGCGTCGATGCGCGAACTCGCGCAGCTGCCGAACGTATTCGTGAAGGTCGGTGGCCTCGGCATGCGGATCAACGGGTTCGATTTCGAGAAGGGCACGCGGCCGCCGTCGTCCGAACAGCTCGCCGCCGCGTGGAAGCCGTGGATGCTCACGTGCATCGAGGCGTTCGGCGCGAAGCGCTGCATGTTCGAGAGCAATTTTCCGGTCGACAAGGGCTCGTATTCGTACGTGAACGGCTGGAACGCGTTCAAGCGGCTGACCGCACACGCGAGCCCGGACGAGCGCGATGCGCTGTTCCGCGGGACCGTCTCGCACGCGTACCGGCTCGGTTGACGCGTACCGCGCACGTCGCGTCGCGCTGGCTAGCCCGTCTCGACCAGCGCCGCCAGCCGGGCGAGCGCCATGCGCCAGCCGGTCTCGTTGTCGGCCGCCGGCACGCCGGGCGGCACACCGTCGTGCACCGCGTCGACGCGTGTGCCGCCAGCTTCGTCGGACAGCGTGATCGTGATCGTCATCGCGCCGCGCAGCATCGGATCGTCGGTTTCGAACACGTCGATTTCGACGATCCGTTCGTCGGGCACGAGCGTCACGAAGCGGCCGTGATAGGTGTCGGTGTGCGCGGTGGTCTTGCCGGTGCCGTCCGACGGTTCGTCGTAGCTCAGCGACACGCGCAGCGCGCCGCCTTCGCGCGCGTCGTAGGCGAGCACGCGGCACGTCATGCCGTCCGGCACCTTCCATTGTTCGACGGCGTGCGGATCGAGCAGCGCGCGATAGACGCGCCCGCGCGGTGCGTTCAGGTGCCGGCTGACCCGGGTCGAATGCGTGTGCATCTGCAGCATGTGGCCTCCCGCGGAGCGCGCGCGACGGTGCACGCCGGATGCCGGCGTGTCGTCACGCTTCCTTCAGGAATCCTAGGCGCGCGCGCGGCGGCATGCAATGGCCCGCGCACGTGCGTATTCAGCGCAATGCGGACGCGAATTCGTCGAGCTGCGTGATGCAGGTGTTCCAGCCCTCGAAGAAGCCGAGGGCCTCGTGGCGCTCGCGCGTCGCGGCGTCGGGATGCATCACGCGCGCGTCGTAGCGGCAACCGGCGGCGTCATCCGCCATCGTGATGATCGCCGTGAAGCCCAGCCACGGCACCTGCGGCCGCCAGCCGCCCGCGAGCATCGACGTGAACGCGATGCGCGCTTCCGGCACGATGTCGAGGAAGCACCCGGGGTTGTCGCTCGTGCCGCCGTCGGGGCCGCGCATGAACGTGTGGAAGGCGCCGCCCGGGCGCAGGTCGAACGCGCGGACTTCGGTGGTCCACGGTTTCGGGCACCACCATTCCTTCAGCAGTTCGGGATCGGTCCACGCGCGCCAGAGCGCCTGGCGCGGCGCATGCAGCGTGCGCGTGATGACGAGGTCATGAGCTTCGGCGGGGTCGACGTGGCGGGTTGACATGCGCGTGCTCCTCCTGGTGACGGCGTTCGACGAATTCCACGAGACGATCGGCGCGCGCTTCCCACAGCGCGCGCTGCGCGGCGAGCCACTGCTCGGCTTCGGCCAGCCGGCCGCCGACCAGCTCGCAGGTGCGCGTGCGGCCGGTTTTCCGGGTCGTGACGAGGCCGCTGCGCTCGAGCACCGCGACATGCTTCATCAGCGACGGCAGCGCCATGTCGAACGGCGCGGCCAGTTCCGAAACGGTCCGCACGCCGTTGCCGAGCGCGCTGACGATCGCGCAGCGCGTCGGATCGGCGAGCGCCTGGAATACGTCGGTGATGCCGGGTTCAAAGTTAGCCATGCGGCTAAGTATAGGCAATGCAACGAGAATTTTCGTCGCTTAGGATGATGGGGTGGTAACACGCGCCGACCGGGCCGGGCGTCGTGTTGCCGGGCATCCGCCGCCGTTTCGCATGTATCAGCAACACGGCGGCATTCCATTCGATCCGGGCGCACGTCGGCCGAACGCGTGCTCCGCCTGATTTCCGGAGAGGGTATGACAGAACCTGTGACCGTCCGCCGTGTCGACGCGAGCGAAGCCCGCGCCTGCATCGACGCGCTGGCCGACGTGCTGATCGATTGCGTCGAAGGCGGCGCGTCCGTCAGCTTCATGTTGCCGATCGAACGCTCGACGGCCGTCGCGTTCTGGACGCGGGTGGCCGACGGCGTCGCGAGCGGCGAGCGCATCCTGCTGATCGCCGAGGACGCGGCCGGCCGGATCGTCGGCACCGTACAACTCGTGACCGCGCAGCCGGAGAACCAGCCGCATCGAGCGGACCTCGCGAAGATGCTCGTGTCGCGTCGTGCGCGCCGGCAGGGCGTCGCTGCGCGGCTGATGGCGGCTGCCGACGACGCCGCGCGCGCCGCCGGCAAGACCGTGCTCGTGCTCGACACCGTGACGGGCGGCGATGCCGAGCGCCTGTACGAGCGGGCCGGCTGGCAGCGCGTAGGCGTCGTGCCGAACTATGCGCTGATGCCCGACGGCGCGTTGTGCGCGACGACGTATTTTCACAAGCAGCTCGCGTAACGGGGCCGGATGCGGTCGCGATCCGGGTCGCGACCGGCGCGCATGCGCGGCGGCGCGGCAGTACCGCCGCCGGAAGCCGGGCGAACCAGAAAAGCCGGCCGGCGCCGCCGCGGCTCCGATATATTCGTGCTGGAACACGTCACCGCCACGCCAACGGAATTGCCGCCTCGATGAAACGCTCCCGTATCGCCTTCGCCCTCACGGGCCTGCTCGTCGCGGTGCCGATCGCCGCCTACGCGCTCGTCAAGCCGCTGCGCGTCGTCGCGCCCGCGCTGCTGCCCGGCGTGTCATGCCCGAGCGCGGACATCTGCACCGACGATGCCGCGAAGCTCGGCATCGCGCAGCAGCTCTATCGCGACGGCTACGCGCGCGCGGCCGCGGCCGTCGGCCCGTTTCGCGACGCGCCGCGCGTCGTGTTCTGCTCGACGCGCGCGTGTGCCGACCAGTTCGGTCTCGGCGAACGCGCGGCACTGACGCTCGGGGATTTCGGCGTAGTCGTCGCGCCGCGCGGCTGGCAGACCTACTTTCTCGCCCACGAGCTGATCCACCACCGGCAGGCCGAAGTGCTCGGCAACCTCGCGGTCGCGACCAAGCCGCGCTGGCTGATCGAGGGGATGGCGTATGCGTTGAGCGACGATCCGCGTCATCCGCTGACGGAGCCGTTCGAGTCGTGGCGCACGCAATTTGCAGCGTGGCATGCGGCGCTCGGCCAGCGGCCGTTGTGGGACGCCGCCAGGGCCGTGCAATAGCGACCGCGCGCGACCGGCGCCCGTCGTGCCGCTACGCCGGTACGGCCGGATCGTCGGGCTGCGCGCCGAGCGTGCGCCGACCCGCGTCGAGGATCTCGTCGGCCAGCGCCGGATCGGTGCCGGCGATCGCGCGCGACAGCACGAGCGCACCGACCATCTGGCTGAAGGCGGCGATCGCGTCGCGGCGCGTGTCCGCCGCGGCCGAGCCTTCGGCGGCCACCATCCGTTCCAGCCGGTCGAGATACGCGGCGACGCCGTGCGCGTAGCACGCGCGCGCCGCGTCGGTCAGCCGGGGGGCATCGCCTGCGAAACCCGACAGCGGGCAACCGGCTTCGACGTTGTCGCGATGCGCGGCCGACAGGTACGCCGTCGCCTGCTTCGCGACGCTGACGGCGTTCGGTGAATCCGCGCGGTCCTGGATGGCTTTCTCCATCACCGCGGCGACCAGCGCATCCTTCGATTTGAAGTGGTTGTAGAAGCCGCCCTGCGTGAAGCCGGCTTCCTTCATCAACTCCGTCAACCCCACCGCGTCGACGCCGCGCACCCGGAACAGCCGCTCGGCGGCCGCGACGATCGCGTTGCGGTTTTCGGCGGCCTGTTGTCTCGAGACGCCCATCGATCCCTCCCTCATTCCGGCAATTGCGTCGATTGAAAAACACAATGGTGATCGCCATTGACGTGTCGAAATCGCGCTGACACAATGCATCGCAAAGACAATGGTGATCGACATTGACATCGAGTGTAGCCGACTTCACGAATGAAGCGAAGCGACCGGCGCGGCACGGATGGATATCGGTCCCGGTGCGGCGTGGCGTGGGCGGCGGACTGCGCGGCTTCCGGCACGGCACCGGCGGAGCAACGGTTCGGTCCGCGATGGCGGCGTGGTTTATCACCGGATCCCGGGCGCGCGGCGAACCGGCGCGAGCGGGATCCTTTCTCCGAAAGGAACGAGCATGAAGATCGAAGGTGCAGTGGTGTTCGTCACGGGCGCGAACCGCGGGCTCGGCCGCGAGTTCGCGAAGCAGGCGCTCGAACGCGGGGCGCGCAAGGTCTATGCGGGCGCGCGCGATCCGGCCAGCGTGACGCTGCCGGGCGTGGTGCCCGTGAGGCTCGACGTGACCGATCCGGCGACGGTCGCCGCGGCCGCCGATATCGCGCGCGACGTCACGCTGCTGATCAACAACGCGGGCATCGCGCGACTCGGCAGCCTGACCGACGACGGCGCGCTCGACGCGTTGCGCGATCACTTCGAAACCAACGTGTTCGGGATGCTGGCGATGTCGCGCGCCTTCGCGGGAACGCTGGCCGGCCACGGCGGCGGCGCGATCCTGAACGTGCTGTCGGTCGCGAGCTGGGTGAACCGGCCGATCCTGTCGGGCTACGGCGTGTCGAAGTCGGCCGCGTGGGCGCTGACCAACGGGCTGCGCCATTCGCTGCGCGAACAGCATACGCAGGTCGTCGGGCTGCATGCGGGGTTCATCGATACCGACCTGACGGCCGGCCTCGACGTGCCGAAGGCCACGCCGGCCGACGTCGTGCGCCAGGCGTACGACGCAATCGAAGCAGGGGAGGAGGAAGTGTCGACCGACGAGTTCACGCGGCAGGTGAAGGCCACGCTGTCGTCGGGCGTCTATCTGGAAGAGCCGGCGCCGCGTTGACTCGGCCGGCAGCGCGACCCCGCCGCCCGCTCGATGAGCGCGGCGGCGGGGCGTTTCGTCAGACCGTCGTGTCGATGATGCCCGGGATCTTCACGTCCGGGTTCACGTCCGCGTCGTAGTCGACGCCGGCGATCTCGAAGCCGAACAGGCGCAGGAATTCCGTCTTGTAGCCCGCGAAGTCGGTCATTTCGTACAGGTTCTCGTTGGTGACCTTGTCCCACATCGCGACGACCTTGTCCTGCACTTGCGGGTCGAGCTCCTTGTAGTCCGCGCGCAGACGGCCTTCCTCGTCGATGTGCGGCGTCGCGCCGTACAGGCTGTCCTTCAGGAGCCCGTACACCTGCTCGATGCAGCCTTCGTGCGTGCCCTTTTCCTTCATCACCTTGAACAGCAGCGACAGGTAGAGCGGCATCATCGGGATCGCCGAGCTCGCCTGCGTGACGACGGCCTTCAGCACCGACACGCGCGCGTCGCCGCCATGCGCGGCCAGCTTGTCGCGGATCGACAGCACCTTCTTGTCGAGATCCTTCTTCGCTTCGCCGATCGAGCCGTTCCAGTAGATGTCGTGCGTGATCTGCTCGCCGAGATACGTGAACGCGGTCGTCTTCGCGCCGTCGGCCAGCACGCCGGCTTCATCGAGCGCGTCGATCCACATCTGCCAGTCCTCGCCGCCCATCACGGCGACGGTGCCGTCGATCTCTTCCTGCGTCGCCGGCTCGAGCGACACTTCGCGGATCACTTCCTTGTCGGTGTCGAGGCCGCGGAACGTGACCGACTTGCCGACCGGCTTCAGCGTCGAGCTGATCGTTTCGCCCGTCTTCGGGTGCGTGCGGCGCGGTGCCGCGAGGCTGTAGACGACCAGGTCGACCTTGCCGAGATCCTGCTTGATGGTGTCGATCGTGATCTGCTTGACCTTGTCGGAGAAGGCGTCGCCGTTGATGCTGCGCGCATAGAGCCCCTTTTCGGCGGCGAATTTCTCGAACGCGGCGCTGTTGTACCAGCCGGCGGTGCCCGGCTTCGTTTCGCTGCCGGCGCGCTCGAAGAACACGCCCAGCGTGTCCGCGCCCGAGCCGAAGGCGGCCGAGATCCGGGCGGCGAGGCCGTAGCCGGTCGACGCGCCGATCACGAGCACCTTCTTCGGACCGTTGGCGATCGGGCCGTGCGAAGTCACGTAGTCGATCTGTTCCTTGACGTTGGCTTCGCAGCCGACCGGATGAGTCGTCACGCAGATGAAGCCACGCACGCGCGGTTTGATGATCATGGGAGAACCTCTAGTCAGAAAGGCGCGGACGGCCTGAAATCGGAAAAATCCCGCGCATTGTAATGGAAGCGGGCGCAACGGCGGGAAAGGCGAGCCGTGGCCGCGGTCGCAGTCGCCCGCGGGCGGGACCGTCGAGGCAGCCATTCGCGTCGCCGCCCGTTATTTCTCTCTTGACAGAAATAACTGAAAAAACTAAATTCCCCGACATGAAACTCACACCGATTGCCGAACGATTCATCCTCCACTGGGGCGAAATGGGCTCGCGCTGGGGCGTCAACCGCACGGTCTCGCAGATTCACGCGCTGCTGTACCTGGCCGGCCGGCCGGTTGCGGCCGACGAGATCGCCGAGACGCTCAACGTCGCGCGTTCCAACGTCAGCACGAGCCTGAAGGAACTGCAGGCATGGCGGCTCGCGAAGGTCGTGCATGTGCTGGGCGACCGGCGCGACCACTTCGAGACGTCGACCGACATCTGGGAACTGTTCAAGCTGATCGTCGAAGGGCGGCGGCAGCGCGAGATCGAACCGACGCTCACGGTGCTGCGCGATTGCCTGACGAGCCCGGAGATCGCCGACGAGAGCCGCGAAACCGAACAGCGCATCCGCGACACGCTGCAGTTCGTCGAGACGCTCACGACCTGGTCGGACGAGATGCTGCGGCTCAAGCCCGACACGCTGATGAAGGCGCTCGGCATCGGCGCGAAGATCAGCCAGACGGTCAGGCGCAAGTCGTCGAAGTAAGCGGTACCGGACGTGCGGGCACGCAGCCCGCTTTTTTTGGAAGTGAAATTTCTGTCTTTACAGAAATAACTGTAGATAGAGGACGAAAATGAACAGGGCATCGCGATCGATCCGCCGGCATGCCGCACCGTGGAGTGCGACATGAACATCCTCGTCTGCGGCGCGAACGGCTTCATCGGGCGGGCGCTGGGCGCGCGGCTCGAAGCCGGCGGCCATCGCGTGCTGCGCGGCGTGCGGCATGCGGTCGGCCCGCACGACGTCGCGATCGACTTCACGAAGGACGTCGATCCCGATGCGTGGCTCGCCCGGCTCGACGGCGTCGACGTGGTGATCAATGCGGTCGGCATCCTTGCGGACCGGCGTGACGCGACGTTCGACGCCGTGCATCGCGCGGCGCCCTGCGCGCTCTTCACCGCGTGCTGTCGTGCCCGCGTGCGACGCGTGATCCAGATCTCGGCGCTGGGCGTCGAGCGCGGCGACACGCCGTATTTCGCCAGCAAATACGCAGCCGACACCTTCCTGCGGACGCTGCCGCTCGATTACCGGATCGTGCGCCCGGCGCTCGTCTACGGCGCTTCCGGCACGTCGGCACGGTTCTTCCGGATGCTCGCGAGCCTGCCCGTGCACGCATTGCCGGCGGGCGGCCATCAGCGGCTGCGCCCCGTGCACATCGACGATCTCGCCGAACTCGTCGCGCGGCTCGTCGATGCGCCGGCGGCCGGCAACCCGGTCATCGACGCGGTCGGCGGCGACGAAGTCGAGTATCGCGAGATGCTGAGCGTCTATCGCGCCGCGCTGGGCTTCCCGCCGGCGGCGCGCATCGCGCTGCCGGGCCCGCTGGTCGGTGCGGCGGCCGCGCTTCTCGGCACGCTGCCGGGCGCGATGCTGACCCGCGACACGTGGACGATGCTGCGCGGCGGCAACACCGGCGATCCCGCGGCGCTCGCGGCCGTGCTCGGCCGGCCGCCGCGCGGGCTGCGGCATTTCATCGGCGCGGACGCGCCCGCGCTGCGCCGCGACGCGCTCGCGATGTGGCGGCGGCCGCTGCTGCTGGGCGCGCTCGCGATCGTCTGGATCTGGACGGCCATCGTCAGCGCATTCATCCATCCGCGGCACGACAGCCTCGCGATGCTCGCCCGCGCGCACCTGACTGGCTTGCCCGCGCTGATCGCGCTCTACGCGGCCTGCGCGCTGGACTTCGCGTTCGGCGTGGCGACCGTCGTCGCGCCGTCCCGCCGGCTGTGGGCCGCGCAGGGCGCGCTGATCGTCGCGTATTCGGCCGTCATCGCGGTCACGATGCCCGGCCTGCTCGCCGAGCCGTTCGGCCCCGTGCTCAAGAACGTGCCGATTCTGGCGATCCTGTTGATCCTCTTTTCAGAAGAAGAACACGCATGAACACCTATCTCGTGATCAAGACGCTGCATATCCTGTCCTCGGTGCTGATGGTCGGCACGGGTTTCGGCACCGCGTTCTACCTGTTCTTCGCGAACCGCACGCGCTCGGTGCCGGCGATCGCCGCCGTGTCGCGCCTCGTCGTGCGCGCGGACTGGTGGTTCACGACGCCGGCCGTGCTGTTCCAGCCCGCATCCGGGCTGTGGCTCGCGCATACGGCCGGCTGGCCGTGGACGACGCCGTGGCTGGTCGCGTCGATCGTGCTGTATGCGGTCGCGGGCGCGTGCTGGCTGCCGGTCGTATGGCTGCAGATCGAACTGGCCGCGATGGCGAAGCTCGCGCATGCGAACGGCGATGCCGCGCTGCCGGAACGGTACTGGCGCTATGCGAAGCGCTGGGAGCTGCTCGGCTATCCGGCGTTCTTCGCGATGCTGAGCGTTTATTTCCTGATGGTGCTCAAGCCGATGTGAGCGAGGCAGTGGGGCCTGCAACGGCGATTTCGCCTGACGCGCTGTCGATTCTCGCGGGCTCGTGTATAACTTCGACGGGAGCGCGTCCGGGCCGTGTCGCGCCTCCCGAACGCTTCGCATTCGACCTCACAAGGAGCCTGCATGCTGCACATCCTCGGCAAGATCCCGTCCATCAACGTCCGCAAGGTGCTGTGGCTGTGCACCGAACTGAACCTGCCGTTCGAACAGGAAGACTGGGGCGCGGGCTTTCGCACGACCAACGACCCGGCCTACCTCGCGCTGAATCCGAACGGCCTCGTGCCGGTCATCAAGGACGACGACTTCGTGTTGTGGGAGTCGAACACGATCATCCGCTATCTCGCGAACCGCTATGGCGGCGACGCGCTCTATCCGGCCGAGCCGCAGGCGCGCGCGCGGGTCGATCAGTGGATCGACTGGCAGGGCACGGACCTGAACCGCTCGTGGGTCGGCGCGTTCCTCGGCCTCGTGCGCAAGTCGCCCGATCACCAGGACCCGGCGGCGATCGCGCAGTCGATCGCGGGCTGGACGAAGCACATGCAGATACTGAACGCGCAGCTCGAAGCGACCGGCGCGTTCGTGGCCGGCGACCGCTTCACGCTCGCGGACATTCCGATCGGCCTGTCGGTGAACCGCTGGTTCGGCACGCCGTTCGAGCATCCGGATTTCCCGGCAGTGAAGCGCTACATCGAGCGCCTGGCGACGCGCGAAGGTTTCAAGCAGTACGCGGGCAGCGCGAACCCGTAACGCATCGCATGTCGCGCGCGGCGCGGCGGCGTGATTTGCCGCCGCATCGCCGCCGCGCCGCGGCCGTCACGAGCCCGATGCCGGTACGGCCTCGAGCACGCGCGCGAGAAACGCCTCGTGATTCCATGCGGATTCCGGCCGCGACAGCCCGAGCCGCACGACCACCAGCTCGCGGCTCGGCACCACGCTCACGAACTGGCCTTCATGGCCGACCGCATGAAACGCGTCGACGGGCAGCGGGCTCGCGTGCGCATCGCGATCGTTGAACGGCTCCGGCACCTTCACCCACAGATGCGCGCCGAATTCCTGGCGCGTCGACAGCGGCGTCGCGCGCGTCAGGTAGCGCACCCAGCCTTGCGGCAGCAGCCGCTGCCCGTTCCACACACCGTCCTGCCGCAGAAGCTCCCCGAAGCGCGCCCAGTCGCGCGCGCTCGCATACATGAACGACGCGCTGCCGAGCGTGCCGGCCGCATCGGGCTCGAACACCGCGCTGCGCATGCCGAGCGGCGCGAACAGCGCGCGGCGCGGAAACGCGAGGTAGTCGCCTTCGCTGCCGCCCATCGCCTCGCGCATCACGCGCGCGACGATCGCGCTCGTGCCGCTCGAGTAGTACCACTGCGTGCCGGGCTGCGCGGCGAGCGGCATGGCCGACGCGAAACGCGCGGTGTCCGGCTGCGTGAACAGCATCACGGCGACGTCGGACAGCGGGTCGTCGTAGTCCTCGTTGAATTGCAGGCCGCTCGTCATCCGCAGCAGCTCGTCGAGCGTAATCGCCGCGCGTGGATCGCCGCTGTCGCGCCATTCGGGCAGCAGCGCCGACGCGTCCGGCGACAGCTTGTGCTGAGCGACGAGCATGCCGGCCAGCGCGGCCGTCACGGTCTTCGTCATCGACCAGCCGGGCAGCGGCGTGTCGGCCGCGAAGCCGGGTGCATAGCGTTCGGCGATCACCTGGCCGCGCCACATCACGACGACCGCGCGGGTGCGCCGCGGCCGCGCCGGATCGGGTTCGTCGAACGCGCGGTCGAGCGCGGCCTGCAGCTTGCGCGCGTCGATGCCGGCGGGCGGGTCGGCCGGCGCCGCTTCGTGCGCGGGCGGCGGATCGGTGGCGGGCGGTAGCGCGGCCGGCAGCCCGCCGGGCGACGGTCCGAGCGCGAGCGTGCAGCCGAGCCCGGGCCGGAAGTCCGCCTCGCGTTGCGCGAACCCGGCGAAGGTCGCGACGGCACGATGATGCTCGGGATCGATCGACGGACGCACCAGCTTCAGCAGCGGATGCACGCCGGCCATGATGTCGACGTCGATCACCGACGCGGCCGGACGGCCCGACACGAACACGCCGGAACACAGCGCCTTCGCGGCATAGCCCGTCGCGATGGGCGCGAGCCGCGACAGCATGTAGCCGGCGTAGCCGGCCGCGGCGACGAGCGCGACGGCGGCACCGCGCAGGATCAGCGATTTGAAGGGGATCGTCATGCGCGAGCGTCCTCGGTGGCGTGCCGGCCGGCAACGATGGCAACGATCCGGCAGTGTCGCAGGTTCGCGCGAGCGGTGGCAATCGTGGGGGCGGGTGACGCCGGGCGGCGTCGGTCAGGCGGCATGGTGCCCGGCGTCTGCGAATCGCATGTGTCGATCGCGCAGGTTCGAACGGGCCGCACGCGGCCCGTTCGCGGGATGCGTCATTGTGCGTTGTCGTTGTCCGAACGCAGTGTCCAGACCGTCGCGGTATTCGTGTTGTCGTCGACGGCCGCGAATTCCGGCTGGCCTTTGCTGCCGCGCCCGAACGCGAGCCCGAATGCCGCGCCCGGCACGGTATCGACCTGCATCTGCGCGACGAAGCGCCCGTCCACCGTGAATTCGACGATCTCGCTCGGTTGCAGCGGGTCGGGGTTGACCGCGTCGCCGTTCGCGGTCACGAGATGGCCGTTCGGCGCGAGCGCCAGCGCGAGCGGGCCGTGCAGGTGAGCCGCATCGAAGTAGATCATCCGTCCGACGCCGCCGTTGCGATTCGTCGTCGCGGCATTCTGGATCGCGAACACCGCGTTGTCGCCGGTCGAGGCGACATACAGGACGTCGATGTCGGGATCGTACGCGAGGCCGGTCGGGCCGACGACGAGCGCAGCGGGATCGGTCCGGTTCACGTAGCCCGATGCGATGATCTGCGAGCCCGGCAGCATCCTGACGCCGTCGCTGCCGATCATCAGCTCGATCCGTGCGACCGTCCCGTTCAGCACGTTCGACACGAACGCGGTCACGCGCTGGCCGCGGTCGATCACGGTCATGTCCCACGGTCCGTCGAGCAGTGTGCTGCTCGACAGTTGCGTGACGAGATTGCCTTGCGGACCGATGACGAGCAGCGAGCCCGGGGGGACCACGGTCTTGCCGTCCGGTGCCGGCACGTTGCCGACCAGCACGAAGCCGCTGCGCAGCACCGCGAGCGCGGTCGTCAGGCCGACATTGCTGCCCTGGAAGAACGTTGCCGGCGTCTTGCCGGGCGACAGCTTGACGACCGTCGTGCCGGTGCCTTGCGTGTTCGATGCCGCGTTGAAGTTGGATACGACGACGTCGCCCGGTTTCAGCGTGCTCCAGCTCGGCACGCCGCGCGGCACGAACGCGATGCCGTACGGATTGACGTCGCCGTTGGCGGGCACGGTCGACGCCGTGACCGACGAAACCGGCAGGATCGAATTGCCGCCGCCGGCCCACGCGAAAGCCGACGACAACGCGATCAGCCCCGCGCCGCAAGCCGCGCGGCATAGCGTGCGCGCCATCGTGCGGCAGGCGTGGGCGAGGATCGGCGGATGAACGGCAAACACGGGCGGGGCGGGCGAACGACAGGAGGGGAGAGGGTCCATGGCATGACTCCGGTTGATGATCGCGAGCAGTCATCCCGGCTGCCGGCCTGCGCAGCGCGCGGATGTCCGGCGCGGATCCGCGGTCTTGACGTGCGAGTCCGCACTCGAAATAAACGGATCGCGACGGCCGGATATTCCATCCGGCGACGGGCATTGCACGCGAGTCGGCGCGCATTGTTCGCCGCCATGGCGACACGGCCTGACAAGTTGAAATCCGGACCGCCGTCGGCCGATAATCGTCCGGCATCGTTCCCAGTCAAACCGCAATCGCAAACATCGGAAAACGCCCATGTCCTACGACAACAACAACCCGTTCGCCCGAATCCTGCGCGGCGAACTGCCGTGCGTGAAGGTCGCCGAAGACGACGCGACCCTCGCGATCATGGATCTCATGCCGCAGGCCGACGGTCACGTGCTCGTGATCCCGAAGGAGCCGGCCGCGCAGATCTTCGAGCTGTCCGGCGACGCGGCCGCGGCCGGCATTCGCATGACGCAGCGCGTCGCGGCGGCCGTGCGCGCGGCGCTCGGGCCGGACGGCGTTTTCATCGGCCAGTTCAACGGCGCGGCGGCGGGCCAGACGGTCCCGCACGTGCATTTCCACGTGATTCCGCGCTGGGAAGGCGTCGAGCTGCGGATGCACGCGCGCGACATCGCCGATTCGGCGACGCTCGAATCGGTCGCCGAGCGGATCCGCGCGCGTTTCGTGTAACGCGTAGACGGCGCGTAGTTCGGGCGGCGCCAGCGGGCGCTTGCCGCGACGCCGTGCGCGCCTGTTTCAGCGGTCACACCACGTAACACGTGTAACCGCTCGCGAAACGTGTCCCGGTGGCCCCGGCGCTAGACTCCGCGCATTGCCGCATCGAGCGACGGGAAGGGCCGGTTGTCTCTTCCGTGCCGGCCGTCGCAGGCTGCGACGGCGTGGTTTTCGCGAGATGCAACGTGCCCTCTTCGCCGGGAATCGAGTCATGTACAAAATCCTCATCACGTTTGCGCTGATCGGCGGCCTGTCCGGCTGCTATGTCGCGCCCCCTTACGGCTACTACGCACCCGCGCCGGCCTACTACGGCTATGCGCCGGCCTATTACGCACCGCCCGTCAGCGTCGGCATCGGCGGCAACTTCCGCATTCGCTGACCGGGCGGCAGGCGCGGGCGCCGCCCGCACGTCGAGCGGCCCCGTCGTTCGACGCTTGGCCGCCGCTTCCCGCACGGACGACTCGCGCGCCGCATGACGGCGCGCGTGCGCATGGCCCGCCCGGGTTCCTATACTTCACAGGAAAGCCCACTCCGGCGAGGCAGCCATGGCCGTTACGCGCAAGGTCGCAATCGTGGCGAGCGTCTCCACGCTCGTCTATCTCGGGCTCGCCGTGCTCGGCATCGGCGGGTTCGCCGCCTTCTTCTCGCATCCGCAACTGACCGTCATTGCCGTCGCGACGCTCGCGCTGGCCGTCGCCGCGTTGTTCACCGAAGGCAACCTGAGCGCCGGCGAACGCGAGAACCGCGACAACCGCTGGGTGCTCGCGGCCTTTGCGGCCAGCGGGTTCCTGCTCGCTTACCTGCCCGCGCTGACCGACCGGCTCGACGTATGGACCTTCGGCGGCGACACCGTGCGCTGGACCGGCGTCGTGCTGTATGTCGCGGGCGGCGTGCTGCGCATCTGGCCCGTGTTCGTGCTCGGCAAGCGCTTCAGCGGGCTCGTCGCGATCCAGCCGGGCCACACGCTGGTGACGGACGGTATCTATCGGAGAATTCGCAACCCGAGTTATCTCGGCCTGCTCGTCAATGCGGCCGGCTGGGCGTGCGCGTTCCGCTCGGGCATCGGGCTGCTGCTCGTCGCGTTGACGATGATCCCGCTGGTCGCCCGCATCCGTTCCGAGGAAGCGTTGCTGCGCGCGCAATTCGGCGCCGAATACGACGCGTACTGCGCGCACACGTGGCGGCTGCTGCCGGGCGTGTACTGACCCTCGTTCGTCCTGGATGGCCCGGTCGATCCCGGCCGGCTCGTGGCGCACCCGCGATGTGTTGCCACGTGTGTCCGAACCCGCGCGACGGGCGCTTCCGGCACCTCCTTCGAGTGCGGCCGGCCCACGGCCGGAGCCCGTACCGGCGGGCTTTGCAGGCGGTTTTCGGCAACCTTTTCCGGTCCCGTTGCGGTAAACAACTTGTTACCAGAATGTCGACGGCAAGGGGGCGCGACCGATGCTATTCTTCGCCGCAAGCTCATTGAAATGAATTGGTCCGGGATTCGGCACAATGCCGGCATCGACGTCGATCGATTCGGATCGTCGTAACGAGCGGACCTTTAATAACCAGATTGCGAACAAGGAAGAATACGGGAATGTGGAAGAAAATCGCCCCCACTCTCGTCGTCGCCGTGCTGACCGGCGCGACCGCACTGCCGGCAATGGCCGGTGACATGAACAACGCGCTTGGCGGCGCGCTCGGCGGGGTTGCCGGCGCAGCGGTCGGCGGCGCAGTCGGCGGCAGCACGGGCTCCGTGATCGGCGGCGCGATCGGCGGCGGCGCGGGTGGTGCCGTGACGTCGAACCGTCGCGAACGCACCGGCGCGATCATCGGCGGCGCACTCGGCGGCGGCGCGGGTACCGCGGCCGGCAACGCGATGGGCGGCCGCACGGGCGGCCTGCTGGGCGCAGCCGTCGGCGGCGGCGCCGGCGCGGCGCTCGGCGGCAACCTGTCGCGCAACTCGTACGACCGCGGCGACTATGGTGATCGCGGCCATCGTCACCGCAAGCATCGCCATCACCGCGACTGGGACTGATCCCCGCGGGCGCGGCACGGTGCGCGGTTCGCGCACCGGCGCGCCCGACGCGTCGGCACTCGATCCGACAGCCGGCCCGGCAGCTTCAGCCGGGCGGCCGTCGCCGGCAAGACCGGCACCTTCTCCCCTTCGGCAGTTCATGCCCAGCCTCGTTCGACGGGTTGGCGCCTCTCTCCTGCCTGACTTTTCCCGCTTGTAGACGGCATCTCCCGTTGCATCGACATGCAGCCGGGCAGGTTCGGCCGACCCCGTTTCGATATTGCTGATCGACGCGTTGGCGTCCGGTCATCAGGATTTCCCTCATACGCCGACGCATCCGCGGCACGCGTTCGCCGGCCGTCGCGCACCGCGGCGGGTAGTGGGAAATCGAATGGATGGCATCGCAACATTTAATTGGTCGATCAGGATCGACTTCGCTATCGTCAACGCTGCCCGCGTACGGAATCGAACCGTGCCGTCCCCCGTGCCCCGCCGCATCACCCCGAGTGTCCGCGGCCCGGCCGCCGGACCCGCAAGCATGGGGCGCCCCGCTCGCTGAACCGGGCGGACCCGTCGCGAAGCCTGGCCGACCGAACGAAGGCGCCCGCGCTTTCAAGCCACCCCGGCAACGATGTCCCGCCGCCGCATGCGTGCCCCACGCGCGTGCCGCGCCTGCCGTTGCGACCCGGGGCCGGACCAACCCATTGCCTGGATGCTTTATGTCTAAGACAACGTATTACGCGCCGCATGGCGGCCACCCGCCGCAGACCGATCTGCTGACCGATCGCGCGATGTTCACCGAGGCGTACGCGGTCATTCCGAAGGGGGTGATGCGCGACATCGTCACGAGCTGGCTGCCGTTCTGGACCAGCACGCGCCTGTGGGTGATCGCGCGTCCGCTGTCGGGTTTCGCCGAAACCTTCTCGCAGTACATCGTCGAAGTGAACCCGGGCGGCGGCAGCGACAAGCCCGAGCAGGACAAGAACGCCGAAGCCGTGCTGTTCGTCGTCGAGGGCGAGGCCGAGCTGACGCTGCAGGGCAAGCAGCACACGCTGAAGCCGGGCGGCTACGCGTTCATTCCGCCGGGCGCCGACTGGACGCTGCACAACGTCAGCGATGCCGCCGTGCGTTTCCACTGGATCCGCAAGCACTACCAGGTCGTCGACGGCATTCCGCTGCCGGAAGCGTTCGTGACCAACGAGCAGGACGTCGAGCCGATCCCGATGCCGGGCACCAACGGCGCGTGGGTGACGACGCGCTTCGTCGACATGAGCGACATGCGTCACGACATGCACGTGAACATCGTGACCTTCGAGCCGGGCGGCGTGATTCCGTTCGCCGAGACGCACGTGATGGAGCACGGCCTGTACGTGCTCGAAGGCAAGGCCGTCTATCGCCTGAACCAGGACTGGGTCGAGGTGGAAGCGGGCGACTTCATGTGGCTGCGCGCGTTCTGTCCGCAGGCTTGCTATTCGGGTGGCCCCGGCCGCTTCCGTTACCTGCTGTATAAAGACGTGAACCGTCACATGAACCTGACGCTGAATCCGGCGCGTTAACGCGCCACCGCGCAAGTCGGATACGAAAGCCCGCCGGTGCAAGCCGGCGGGTTTTTTTCATTGTGACCTGTGACCCGTCCGGAAACAGATTGACACGTTTTGCGGACGCGAAGAAGCGCCGGATAGAGCAAGGAATCGAGCGGAAGCAGAATCGATCGCTAAACCGAAATCAGGCCCGCTACCGCGTGGCCTCTATTACATTGTCGACAGACAGACTGGCGGTCGCTTGGGACGGCTCCATGATTTCGCGCGCACGGCGCAACGGTTCCGATTCCGGGCACCGCCATCAAGGCATATGGAATCGTCGAGGTCTGGTAATGAAAGCGGTTCGCTACAGCATCAATTTTCTTGCAACGGGCGCTCTCGGCGTGCTGCTCGCGCGTTGGTTCGTCCGACTTCTAATCGAGACGTCGATCCCGTCAACCCTCGAATCGGTGATGGCGCTTTTCGGCGTCGACACAATCGCACATGCCGATGATGTTGAAGGAGTCGGGCTCCTTCTCGTTCTCGGGGCGTGTCTCGGTATCGCCGGTCTGATCGTATGGGGCGCGAATCGGTTGATGCGGCGATCGACGCGCCCCGGATGACCGATGACATTCGCACGAATCAACTCGCCCATCTGAAGTGGGCTTTTTTCGGGCGATGCGATGCGGCCGGCGCTGCAGTGCGTTCGCGTGCTACAGACTCAGCGCGTTCGCGGCCAGCCTCGCGACCTCCAGCCGCGTATCGGGCGGCAACTCATTTTCCATCAGCCACACCGCCGACAAGCCCGCCCACGCGAAGATCCACTGCAGCAGCCGGCGCCGCTCGAGTTGCGCTGCCTCGGCAACGAGCACGACGCGACGCTCGAAGCGCGCGGGATCCACAGCGATGTCGTGCGCGGGATTGCAGAACAGGTTCGCGTAGTCGAACGCGCGATCGCCACGCAGCCCCTTCGGGTCGATCGCCAGCCAGCCGCGATCGCCGAAATACAGCAGGTTGCCGTGATGGATGTCGCCGTGCAGCACGACGTCATCGACGGGCGGCACGGCCAGCAGCCGGTGCGCCGTCTCGGCCGAACGCCGCAGCACGTCGTCGTCCGTGTCGTGCGACAGCAGCGCGTGGAACCAGTCGGGCAGCGGCACGACCGCGGGCGGAGCCGGTGCGCGATGCGCATGCAGCCGCGCGACCACGCGGCATGCGATCCGGATCGCGTCGTCATCGTGTCCCGCGGCGGACAGGCCGGTGAGCGTCGGCGCCGGCTGCGCGCGTTCGAGCAGCACCGCGTCGCTGTCGTGCAGCCACACGCGCGCGGCGCCATCCCCGTTCCACCAGGTCATCAGCGCATTGCCGCGACGCTCTTCGTCGCAGGTCGCGACTTTCAGCATTGCCGGCCGTGTGCGCCAGACGACCGGCAACAGGCCGCCGCTCGCGGTCAGGATCGGGCCGCCGTCGGGAACGAGGCCCCACAGGTCGAGGTATCGATCGAACATCCGACGATGGTACAAGCGAACCGGCTCGCGCGCCCGGTGCGCTCGGCCGTGACGACATGCCACAGGTCCGCATGCACCGCGCGAGCGGCTCCGGCGCGCTTTCCTAAATAAAATTTAGCCAGCCAAACTTTGGCTGAAGAATGTTCCGGTTTCGCGGCATCCCTTCGACAATGCGCGCCTTTCGCGACGATCGGCGCCGCTCGCGCGCCGGCCGTCGCGGCACTGAAGAAGGAGCCCGACATGACCGACCCCACCGTCAACCCATCGCCGCCGTCCGCACCGCCACGCCGCCCGCGAGCATGGCGCATGCTCGCGGGCGCGCTGCTCGGCCTGACGCTCGCGAGCGCGGGCATCGGCGCATGGACGATTCACCGCATCTGGACGCAACTGCCGTCCGTCGAACATCTGGCCGCCTACCGTCCCGCGCTGCCGCTGCGGATTTTCTCGCGCGACGGCGACCTGTTGGCCGAGTACGGCGTCGAGCGCCGTGAGTTCGTGCCGCTCGAACGCATTCCGCCGCTGATGCGCCACGCGCTGCTCGCGGCCGAGGACGCGAAGTTCTACCAGCACGGCGCGATCGACGTCGGCGGCCTCGCGCGCGCGACCTTCGCGAACGTCGTGACCGGGCAACCGGGGCAGGGCGGCAGCACGATCACGATGCAGGTCGCGCGCAATTTCTACCTGACGCGCGACAAGGTGCTGAGCCGCAAGCTCGCCGAGATCCTGATGGCCATCAAGCTGGAGCGCGAATACGGCAAGGACAAGCTGCTCGAGCTGTACATGAACCAGATCTATCTCGGCGAGCGCGCGTACGGTTTCGCGGCTGCCGCGAACGTGTATTTCGGCAAGCCGCTCGACGCGCTGAGCGCGGGCGAGGCGGCCGTGCTCGCCGGATTGCCGAAGGCGCCGTCCGCGTTCAACCCGGTCGTCAATCCGGCGCGCGCGACCGCGCGGCGCAACTACGTGCTCGGCCGCATGCATGCGCTCGGCGAACTCGACGATGCGACCTATCGCGCGGCGCTCGACCTGCCGATCGCGCTGGCGACCACGCCGCCGCCCGGCATCGTCGCGGCGCCGTACGTCGCGGAGCGCGCGCGCCGGATGATGGTCGAGCGCTTTCACGACGACGCCTATACGCTCGGCCTCGACGTGACGACGACGATCTCGATGCGCGACCAGCGCGCGGCCGAGGCCGCGCTCGGGCGCACGCTGCGCCGCCAGCCCGGCAAGCGCGATGCGCGCAACGGGCTCGAAGGCGCGCTCGTGTCGCTGGATGCGGCGACGGGCGACATGCTCGCGCTCGTCGGCGGCGCGGATTTCGGACACAACGTGTTCGACCATGCATTGCAGGCGTATCGCCAGCCGGGGTCGAGTTTCAAGCCGTTCGTCTATTCGGCGGCGCTGGAGAAGGGCTACTTCCCGGGCGTGCTGGTCGACGATACGCAGCGCACGCTCACGCATGCGGAAACCGGCGCGCGGCCGTGGCGTCCGCGCAATTTCGGCAACCGCTACGAGGGCTTCATCCCGGTGCGGCGCGGGCTCGTGCGCTCGAAGAACCTCGTCGCGGTCAACCTGATGCAGGCGGCCGACGCGCGCTACGTGCAGCAGCACGCGGTGGGCTTCGGTTTCGACGCGCAGCGCAATCCGGCGTCGCTGCCGCTCGCGCTCGGCGCGGGCGCCGTGACGCCGCTCGAACTCGCGAGCGCGTACGGCGTGTTCGCGAACGGCGGGATACGGATGGTGCCGCGGCTGATCCTGTCGGTGAAGCAGCGTCATGGCGGTGCGATGTACGAGGCGACGACGCCTGAAGGTACGCGCGTCGTGTCGGCGCGCAATGCGTTCGTGATGGACAGCATGCTGCGCGACGTCGTGCGGGCCGGCACCGCGCGCGGCGCGCTCGCGCTGCGTCGCGACGACGCGGCCGGCAAGACGGGCACGTCGAACGGCTCGAAGGACGCGTGGTTCGCCGGCTATTCGTCGGGCATCGTCGCGGTCGCGTGGCTCGGCTACGACACGCCGCGCACGATGGGGCGCGCGACCGGCGCGACGCTCGCGCTGCCGGTCTGGCTCGACTACATGAAGACGGCCGTCGACGGACGTACGCCGGTCGATGCGACGCCGCCGCAGGACGTCGCGCTCGTCGACGGCGATTTCGTGTACGCCGAATACACGCGCGGCACCTGCACCGCCGACATGCCGCCGTTCATCCGCAGCCGTTTTGCCTGTGGCGGTGCGCCGGCGTCCGATGCGCCGGACGGGCGCGGCATGCCCGGCGAGCCGATGCCGGCCGCCGTCGACGCGGCCGAGCGCGAACGCGTGCTCGACCTGTTCCGTACCGAAGACTGAGGCGCGCGATGCATACGCTTTATCTGATCGCGATCGTCGCGGAGGCGATGTCGGGCGCGCTGATGGGCATGCGGCGCGGGATGGACCGCTTCGGGCTCGCGCTCGTCGGCGCGGTCACGGCGCTTGGCGGCGGCACCGTGCGCGACGTGCTGCTCGGCCATTATCCGCTCGGCTGGATCGCGCACCCCGAGTACCTCGTGATCACGCTCGCCGCGGCGACCGTCGCGTCGTGGGCCGCGCGGCACGTCGCGCGCATGAAGACGCTGTTCGTCACCGTCGACGCGATCGGCCTCGCGGCGTTCACGATCATCGGCTGCGACATCGGCGCGTCGACGGGCACCGCGCCGATCATCGTCGTGCTGGCCGGTGCGATCACCGGCGTGTGCGGCGGGATGCTGCGCGACCTGCTGTGCAACGAGATGCCGCTGATCCTGCGCGAGGAACTGTATGCGAGCGTCGCGTTCTTCACGGGCACGCTGTACGTCGGGATCCAGCATCTCGGCATCGACGCGGGGTTCGCGACGGCGGTTGCGCTGGCGGCGGGCTTCACGATGCGGATGCTGGCCGTACGGCTCGGGTGGAAGATGCGCACGTTCGGTGTCGCGGACGTCGAGCGTTGAGCGTTGAGCGAGGGTGCCGCGCGGACGCGACGATACGCGTGTTCTACGTCGGCACCATGAGCGGCGGCGCCCCGTCACCCGTTTCCACCATCCTCACGGCGAACCCGTAGCACTGCGCGATATGGCCGGACGAAATGTTCTACGCCGGCACCATGAGCGGCGGCGCCCCGTCGCCCGCTTCCACCATCCTCACGGCGAATCCGTAGCACTGCGCGATATGGTCGGGCGTCATCACGTCGCGCGGCGCACCATGCGCGACGATCGCGCCGTCCGCGAGCATCGCGATCGTATCCGCGTGCCGCGCGGCGAGGTTCGGATCGTGGACGATCGCGAGCACGCCGAGCCGCCACTCGCGCGCGACCGTGCGCACGGTATCGAGCAGCCGGTGCTGGTGCGCGAGATCGAGCGCGGCGGTCGGCTCGTCGAGCAGCAGGTAGCGTGGGCCCGGCTCCGCGTCGTCGTCCGGCCACAACTGCGCGAGCACACGCGCGAACTGCACGCGTGCGAGCTCGCCGCCCGACAGCGTCGTCACGTCGCGGCCGACGAGCGCGTCGGCGCCCGCGCGTTCGAGCGCCTGCCATGCGATGTCGCGATCGCGATGCGCGATCACGTGCCGCGCGCCGCCGCGCCGCGCATGCGGATAGCGGCCGAGCAGCACGATTTCGTCGACGCTGAACGGAAACGCCGGTTGCGCGGCCTGCGGCAGCACGGCGCGCAGGCACGCGAGCCGCGGTGCGTCGATGTGCGCGAGCGGCTCGCCGTTCAGCGTGATGTCGCCGGTCACGCGCACGCCGTTCGGCACGACGCTGCCGGTCAGTTCGCCCGCCAGGGTCTTCAGCAGCGTGCTCTTGCCCGCGCCGTTGCGACCGAGCAGCGCGGTCACGCGGCCGGGTTCGATCGACAGCGACAGGTCGTGCAGAACGGCGCGGTGCCGGCGGGCGACGTCGAGATGATGGGCAGTCAGCATGATGGGTGCATGAAGGATCAGCCGCCGAGCGCGCCGCGGCTTTTCCACAGCAGCGCGAGAAAGAACGGCGCGCCGAGCAATGCGGTGAGCACGCCGAGCGGAATCTCGGCGGGTGCGGCGACGGTGCGCGCGGCGAGATCGGCGGCGAGCGTCAGCAGCGCGCCGAGCAATGCGGCGCCGGGCAGCACGACGCGCTGGTCGGGGCCGCACGCGAGGCGCACGCAGTGCGGCGCGACGAGGCCGATGAAACCGATGATGCCCGCGCACGACACGAGCGCGCCGACCGCGAGCGCGACCGCGACGAGCACGCGCCGCTTGAGCCGCTGCACGGGCACGCCGAGGTGCAGCGCCTCGGTTTCGCCGAGCTGCAATGCGTTGAGCGCGTCACGGTCGCGCGCGAGCAGCACGCAGCCGATCGCGACGCACGGCGCGACGGCCACCAGCGCGGACCATTGCGCGCCGCCGAGGCTGCCGAGGCTCCAGAACGTCAGCGAACGCAACTGCGCGTCGTCGGCGACGAACGTGAGCAGGCCGATCGCCGCGCCGACCAGCGCGTTGATCGCGATGCCGGCGAGCAGCAGCAGCGGCAGCGCGAGCCGGCCGCGCGACGCGGCGAGCCGGTAGACGAGCGCCGCGACCGCGAGCGCGCCGGCGAACGCGGCGACGGGCAGCACGGCCGCGCTCGCGTGCGCGGCGAACAGCGCGGGGCCGAGCACGATCGTCGTCGTTGCGCCGAGCGCCGCGCCGCTCGACACGCCGACGAGCCCCGGGTCGGCGAGCGGATTGCGGAACAGTGCCTGCATCGCGGCGCCGGCCGCGCCGAAGCCGCCGCCGACCAGCAGCGCGAGCACGACGCGCGGCGCGCGGATGTCGAACAGCACCGCGCCTGCCTGCCGGGCGGCCGGGTCGCCGCTCAGCGCGGCCCAGGCCTCGGCGAACGGAATGCGGTACGCGCCCACGCACAGCGCGATGACGGACATGACACACACGAGCGCGGCCAGCGCGGCCAGCGCGAACGGTACGAGGCGGCGCGACGCGCCGACGCGCGCGGCACCGGCATGCGATACGTGCGACCGCGCGGGGAAAGGCGAAGCATGAACAGGCATCGGGACGCTCCGGAATCAGGCGAGCGCATCCGACAGGCGCCGGTGCAGGGTCGTGACGGCGAGCGGTAGGCGCGGACCGAAGCCGAGCAGGAACAGCGCATCGAGCGACACGACGCGCCGCGCGCGGCCGGCCGGCGTCGCGCCGAAGCCGGGCGCGGCGAGCAGCGCGGCGCGGCCGCCGACCGCCGCGAGCCCTTCGTCGGAGATCAGCACGATGTCGGGGGCGGCGGCGGCCAGCGCCTCGGTCGTCAGCGGCTTGTAGTGATCGAAACCCTGCATTGCGTTGTGCGCGCCCGCGTAGCGGAGCATCGCGTCGGCGGCCGTGCGCTGGCCGGCGACGAGTGCCTGGTTGCCGGTATGGTTCAACACGAACAGCACGCGCGGCGGCTGCGCGCCGCCGGGCACGCGCACGGCGACCGCGTCGCGCGCGGCCTGCCAGTCGCGATCGAAGCGTTGCAGCAGCGCGGTGCCCGCGTCGCGCACGTTGAGCGCTTGCGCGACGCCGGTGATCTTCGCGCGCACCGAATCGACGTCGTGCCGCTCGTCGAACGTCGTGACCGCGACGCCCGCGCTTCTCACCTGCGCGATCGCGGCGGGCGGGCCGGCCTCCGCCGACGCGAGCACGAGATCGGGCCGTAGCGACAGCAGCCCCTCGGCCGACAGCGCGCGCTGGTAGCCGACCTTCGGCAGGCGCTTCGCGGCGTCCGGGTACGTGCAGGTCGTGTCGGTGCCGACGAGCCGGTAGCCGCGCGCGTCGGCGCCGCCGAGCGCGAATGCGGTTTCCGCGAGCGCGCCGCCGATCACGACGATGCGCTTCTGCGCGGCTTGCGGGTGCGCGCGGCTGGGCAGCGCGCCCGCGAGCGCACCGGCCACCGCGCTTGCGAGCACGACGCGGCGTCGCGGCTGGAACGATCGCGCGCTCACCGCGCGTCTCCGCGCGCCGCCGACGGCAGTGTCGCGACGAGCGCGCGCCAGTCGTCGCGTTCGACCTTGCCGGGCTTGCGTTCGCCGAACAGCAGCGCGACGTGGTCGCCCTGGCGATCGAACAGTTCGAGCGACGTGACGATGCCGTCGCTCGTCGGCTTCTTCACGACCCACGCGGCGGCGATCAGGTCCTCGCGCACGTGCAGGTTGAAGCCCGGGTCGAGCACGTTGATCCACGCGCCGACCTCGCGCACGTTCGCGACGGGGCCCGTGTGGATCTGGATCATCCCTGCATTGCCGACGAACACCATGATCGGCTGGCCGCTGCTCGCGGCCCGTTCGAGCACGTGACGCAGCGCGCGCGTCGCCTCGACCGGATACGCGTACCGCGGATCGGCGAGGCGCAGCGCCTGCATGCGGCTCACGCCGAAGCGCTGCGTGATGCCGAAGAACTGGTGCGTGTCGGTCATCGCGTCCCATGCGGCGCGAAAGCCCGCGACGTCGATCCCGGTATCGGCACGCTCGGGCGTTTTCGGTGCGGCGGGCACGACGTCGAGCCCCGGCTCCTGCGACGTCGCGCGCCAGCGTTCGGCGAACGCGTCGTACGCCGCGTGATCGCTGTGCGCGCGCAGGTAGACCTTGTGGATCGCATGACCCTGCGCGTCGAAGAACTGCAAACTCTTCAGCGGACCGTGCGCGGTCTCGTCGCGCACCGCGAACGCGGACGCCCAGTGACGGTAGAAGATGCGCAGGTCGATGTCGCCGAGCGCGAGGCCGACCGGGCCGTCGTGGCTCATCTGCGCATATTCGCCGTCCTTCTCGTGGACGGCCGTGTCGTTGCGCGTGAGCGCCATCACGCGGCCGAGGCGCGGCATTTCCTCGAACATCGCCGGAAAGCGCGCGTCGAGCCGCACGACGTGCCCGCCGACGAACGCGGCGAGCGCCTCGCCTTCGCTGACGCCGAGCGCCTGCGCGACGTCGCGGTTGCGCAGCTGGCGCTCGGCCTTGAGCTTGACGAATGCGTCGCGCAACGCAGCGGACGCGCGGGCCGGCGTGGCCGGCTGGCCGGGAAGGGCGGAATGCATCATGTCGGACTCCTTCAAGTAACGGTTGGGCAGGAGCGCGCGATCGCGCGCATCAGAAATCCACTTTCATGCTGACGGCGACGGTGCGTCCGGACGACGTATACGCGTCGAGCACCTGCGAATCGGCGGCGATGCCGCGCACATCCGACCAGTTCCAGTATTTGCGGTCGAACAGGTTGCGGATGCCGATCGTCGCGCTCACATGCTTGTTGAAGCGGTAGCCGCCGCGCAGATCGACGACGAACGACGACGGCGGCGCGAAGCACGCCTTGTTCGAGCAGTCGGACTTGTCGATGTCCTTGTCGCGTTTCGCGGCCTGGAACAGCAGGTCGGTCTGCACGAACCAGCGTTCGCCGGGTTCGTAGCGCACGCCGAACACCGCCGAGAACGGATTGACCGTGTTCAGCGGCTGGCTCGCCGCGCCGTCGTTCCGTGTCGAGCCCCTGGTGAACGCCATCACGGTCTTCAGCGTGATGCCGTTCGGCATGATCCATTCGGCGCGGCCTTCGAGGCCGTGGATGCGCGCGTCGGCGAAGTTCACGTACTGGAACACGGACGGGTCGGTTGGCCGGGCGCTGCCCGCGATCGTCGTGCGCGCGATGAAGTTGCGGTAGCGGCCCGTGAACGCCGCCGCGCTGTAGCGCACGACGCCGTAGCCGGTGCCGGCCTTGCCGCGCAGGCCGGCTTCGAACGTGTCGCTGGTTTCGGGCTTCAGGTTCGGATTGCCGATCGACGTGTAGCCGTACACCGGGTTCGAGAAGCTGCTGTTCACCTGGTCGGGCGTCGGCGCGCGGAAGCCGTGCGCGTATTGCGCATACGGAATCAGCGCGGGCGTGATCTCGTAGAGCACCGCGACGCGCGGCGACACTTCGTTCGCGCTCGTCGACACCGCGGTGCCGGTGAACAGCGGATCGTTGCGCGTCGGGCTCAACCGGTACGTGTCGAAGCGCAGCCCCGGCGTGACGAGCAGGCGGCCATAGCCGACCTGGTCCTGCACGAACGCGCCGAACAGCGTGTAGTCGGTATCGGGAAACGCCTTGTTCGGGAATGCTTCGCCGACGCCCGGCACCGTGCCGTCGCGCAGGTTCGTCACGCGCGACAGGCTGCCGTCGACGCCATACAGCAGCTTGTGCGCGAGCGGGCCCGTCGAGAAGCCGCTTTCGGCGAACGCGGCGCCGCCGAACGTGCGCTCCTTGTACTGGTTGTCGCGCGAGCGCGATTTCAGCGGCGCGCCGCGCGTCTCGAACGCGTATTGATCCTGCTTCGCATCCTGGTAGTAGAGCTGAACGTGTGCGTTCTGAAACCAGCGCAACGCATCGTCGCGGAAGTCGTAGTCGATGCTGAAGCGGTTGCGCTCGAGCCGGTCGTGCGTCGTGAGCCCGAGCGTGCCGGGCGGGTTGATCGCCGACAGCACGTCGGTGCTCACGCGGCGCTGCACGGTTTCCGCGGTGAATCTGATCGTGTCGCGTGCGGTGGGTGTCAGCACGAGCTTGCCGAGCAGCGATTCCGAATAGACGTCCTGCGGGTTCGACGTCGTGCGCAGCGTGCTCGCGGAATTGTCGCTGCCGCGCGTGTCGACCTCATGGCCGCGCCGGCCGTCGGCGACGATCATCCCCTGCACGCGGTCGTTGCCGCCCGCGGCCGACACCGTCGCGCCGACGCTGCGGTCGGCCGAGTCGTAACCCGGCCGGAGCGAGAAGTAGGTGGGTTTGCCGTAGATCGACAGCAGGTCGCGCGGATCCTTCGTGATGAAGTTCACCGCGCCGGTCAGCCCGTCGCTGCCGTACAGCGCCGACGCCGGCCCGCGCAGGATCTCGATGCGCTTGAGCATGTCGAGATCCGCGTAGTCGCCGCGGCCGGCTTCGAGCGGCCCGAACGAGAACGCGTTCGGCAGGCGGATGCCGTCTTCCATCAGCAGCACGCGATTGCCTTCGAGGCCGCGGATGTTGATGCTCGAATCGCCGTCGCGGCCGCCGCCGAGCGCGGCGCTGCCGGGGCGATACGCGGTGCGGCGCACCGTGACGCCCGGCTCGTAGCGCAGCGCGTCCTTGATGTTGGTCGCCTGCTGCTCGTCGAGATCGTCGTCGGTGATGACCGACACGGACGCGGCCGTGCGGCTCGCGGCGGTGGCGGTGCGGGTGGCCGTGACGGTGACGGGGTCGAGCAGCGCCGCATTGCCGCGCGTGGATGCGGCGGCGGTGGTCAGCACGGCAGGTGGCGGGTTGGCGCCTTGCAGCGACGGATCGGCGTAAGCCGGGGCGGCGGACAGGCCGAATGCGCCGAACAGCGCGGCACAGATCGGCCGCCGCGCCAGCGGATAGCAATGCACAGGTGGTCTCCCATTGACGATGACTAGCCCGAAGGCTGGCTGGGTGACGCGTTCACCTGGCTGGCCCGTTCGCGCGCGGCAGGCGGCGAACGGCGAATTGAAAGGAAATTGAGGATTCGTTCAGTGTAAATGAGAATTATTATCAATACAAGAACGTAAAGCTGGGTCTACGGACGTGCGCCGCCGGCGCGGACCGGACGCGCCGCGCAGGGGCAAATTCGGGAGAAGCGGGCCGGCGCGGGCCCGTTATAGGCGTGTGAGCAGAGGCCCTATGCGAGCGATTCGAGGCGAATCAACAGGTTGCGCGCATGCGCGATGTACGCGTCGTGTGTCGCGCGATCGCCGTGACCTTCGAAGCCGGCCTGTTCGGCGAACGCGAGCTGTTCAGCGTAGAGGTCGACGAGCGCGCTGCGTGCGTCGGGCGGCAGCGCGCGGATCATCGTGACGAGCAGCAGTTCCTGCGCGCGCAGCATGCCGGACAGCGATTGGGGGTTCATGCCGACCTCCTCGAACGACGCGGCGGCGTGCCGCTCATTTCATAGTAGGTGGTCGGCGCGCGCAGCGGAAATCAGCCGGCGGCCGTCGCCGTCCGTGCCTCGCGCACGACCTGCGCGACGCGTTCGACGAATTCGGGGTCGACGCTCGACAGCGCTTCGCGCTTGCCGTCGGGCATCTCGACCATCAGCCGGTACGTGATGTCCTGCGTGGTCCAGGCGAGATAGCCGACGACGGCGAGCATCACGCCGACGACCAGCGCGGCGCTCGATCCGCCGATGCCGCCGGCGATGGCGGCGACCACGCCGATCAGCGAGATCAGCGACGGCACGAGGCGATTCTTCGGGATCTTGACGACGTCGACGTTGCGGATGTCACGCAGCGGGAAGACCTGCCCGGCGGCCGACAGGCCGTTGCGCGTGACCATCACGCCGCGTTCGTTGAATGCGTTTTCCATCGTGTGGTGCGTGGACGAAAACGCGCAGCGTAGCAGACTTCGTTGCCGCGTCAAACGAGACCGAGTGCCGCACGATGCGTGCGGGCCGGCCGCGCTGCGGGCAGGGACGGGTAGCGAGGCGTAACCAGGCGTAACGAGGGGAAGTCAGAACTGCAGCCGGCCGTCGCCGTACAGGCGGCCCGGCACGTGCGACGCGACGACCTCGGCGATCTCTTCGTCGGTCGATTCGGCCGGCACGATCTGGCGCCGCGCGGGCGCGTCGAGATGCATCGTCCATTCGACGAGCCGGTACGGGCGGCCCCACGGGCGCTGCATCGCCACCGACACGCGGCAGCTCTGGACCGGTAGCGAATGCTGACGCGTCAGAATCGCGTGCAGATGGCTGAAAACGGTATCTTCGATCATCTTGGCCTCCGATCCTGTCTTGCGGGCAGTTGATGGCGGTGCCGTAGTGGGTCTCAAAAAAAGAAGCCGCCGATGCTCAGGCGGCCAACAGGGGGGGTGAGAGCATCCTCTCAGCCCAGAATTAAGCGAAACTTAAAAGCCCATAAAAAAGCGCCCCGCATGGAGCGGGGCGCTTCGTGCCGTCGTCATCCGCGCGATGAGCGGACGAGTTAAGCGGATGCTTTAGAACTTGTGACGGATACCGACGCGCGCGGCGATCTGGTTCGTCGCACCGTTGCCCGACGTGCTGAAGTAGCTCGTGCTCGAGCCGATCTGCGCCTGCACGTTGTTGCCCGACGCCTTCTGGCCGATGACCAGCGCGTACACGTCCGTACGCTTGCTGAGTGCGTAGTCGAGGCCGAGGTTGCCCTGGTTCCAGTGTGCCGAGTTGCCGCTTTGCGTGGCGTTCGTGTACGTGTAGCCGACGGCTGCCGACAGGGCCGGCGTGATCGCGTACTTCACGCCTGCTTCATACGCGTTGTAGAACGTGCCCGATGCGCCAGCCGCGATCGGGGTGAACTGCGTGCGCGTCCAGAGCAGCCATGCCGTTGCCGGGCCGAAGATGTAGCGGCCACCGACGCCGTACGTGCGCAGGTCGCGGATGTTCGTCAGCGCGATGTTCGCGATCGACGTCGAGAATGCCGGCGTCGACTGGCTCGGGAAGCGGATGTCCGTGTAAGCGGCGCCGAGCGCGAAGGGGCCGTTCGCGTAGTTCAGGCCGAAGCTGTATGCGCGCGACGAACCGGCCGTCGTCGTGGTGCCCGTCGTGGTCGACGGTGCGCCTGCGAAGTCGGTCGAGTTCGAGAAGCCGTACAACGCGCCGAACGTGAAGCCGGCGTAGTTCGCGCTCTGGAACTTCACCGAGTTGTTGATGCGGCTCGACGTGAGCTGGTCGACGTCGTTCACGTGGTACGCGTAGTTACCCGCGACCGTGTTGCCGCCCGTCGAGTAGTTCGAGCCGAGGATGTCGGTCGAGAACGAGTACTGACGGCCGAACGTGACCGTGCCGTATTGCGCCTGGCTCAGGCCGACGTACGCTTGACGGCCGAAGATCGCGCCGCCCTGGCCGATCGTGCCGTTGCCGCTGTTGAAGCCGTTTTCGAGCACGAAGATCGCCTTCAGGCCGCCACCGAGGTCTTCGGTGCCGCGCAGGCCCCAACGGCTGCCCTGGGCCACGCCGTCGTCGTACTTGAACAGCTTGCCGCTGCCGCCGTTCGCGGTCTTGCTGTGGTTCACGTAGCTGATACCGGCATCGATGACACCGTACAGGGTCACGCTGCTTTGTGCGTGCGCCGTGCCAGCCGTTGCTGCGAGGATGGCGATGGTCAACAGTTTCTTGTTCAAAGGATTCTCCGAGCGAATAAATGGCGTGTCCAGTTGCGGTTCCGGCGCTCTCTATGGGCGCTTTCACGGACCGGTCGCAACTTTATCGGCGGGCCACGTAATGAATGTGACAGCCTTGTCATATTACGAATCTGTGGTGCCGATGCGACATTGGATTCTGCCCGGTTGTACAGCAGGGAGTTATACCGATTCCGCCTGAGATTCGATCGGAGTGAGGAATATGCACATGAAATAAGCTTGGTTGGTGCCGGTCCGGCCCCGTGCCACGATGCGCGCTTCAACAACGACACGGGACAAGAGGACACCATGCGACGTTCGATCCTGACCGGCCTCGGCGCGCTTGCCGCGGCGCTGGCCTTTGCCGCGCCCGGCGCGCACGCCGATTCCCAGACGCTGAAGATCGGCACGATGAGCGGCCCCGACGCGCAGATCTGGACCGAGGTGACGAAAGTCGCCGCACGCGAAGGGCTCGCGATCAAGGTCATCGAATTCAACGACTACGTGCAGCCGAACGCGGCGCTCGATGCGGGCGACCTCGATGCGAACGGCTTCCAGCACCAGCCGTTTCTCGACAGCCAGATCAAGCAGCGCGGCTACAAGATCGTCAACGTCGGGCTGACCTACACGGCGCCGATGGGCTTCTATTCGAAGAAGCTCAAGTCGCTGAAGGACTTGCCGGCCGGCGCGAAGGTCGGGATCCAGAACGATCCGTCCAACGGCAACCGCGCGCTGCTGCTGCTGCAGAAGTACGGCGTGATCAAGCTGAAGCCGGGCGTCGGCAGCAACGGCGTGAACGCGACGCCGCTCGACATCGCCGAGAACCCGAAGAAGATCAAGATCGTCGAACTCGACTCCGCGCAGTTGCCGCGCGCGCTGCCCGATGTCGACGCCGCATCGATCAACACCGACTACGCGGTGAAGGCCGGGCTCACGCCGGTGAAGGATGCGATCGCGATCGAGGACCTGCGCGGGCCGTACGCGAACCTGATCGCGGTGCGCGCGCAGGACAAGGACAAGCCGTGGGTGAAGAAGCTCGTCGCGGCCTATGAATCGGACGACGTGCGCAAGTTCATCGACCAGAAGTTCGGCGGCGCGATCGTGCCGGCGTTCTGAACGCTGCGCCCGGCTACTCCCCGGCCAGGTCGCCGGGCATGCCGTCAGGCCGAAAAGCAAATCGCCCGCGCAAGCGGGCGATTTCGTTGGTGCGCGTCGCGATGCGGCGCGCGGGCCGGCCGTTCAGGCGGCCCGGCCCGGAGGCGACTCAGGCCGACAGCAGCGACCCGGTGCGGATCGGGTTCGCGCCGGCAATCCGCGCGACTTCCATCCCGGCGGTCGCGAAGCGCACGATCTGGCGCGCGTACAGCACGCCCGACACGCTGCTCTTCAGCGTGATCACGCGATCGGTCAGCGGATCGACGATGTCGGCGACGTCCTGACCGGCCTCGATCCACGCGCCGACCGGCGTGCGGAACACGATCACGCCGGACACCGGTGCGACGAGCGGATCGGTGCCCGCGAGCGGCGTGGCCGGATGCGCGAGCGGCGGCAGCGGTGCCGGCGTGCCGTCGATGACACCGCGCTCGGTCAGGTATTCGACGATCGCCTGTGAGTCCTTCTCCGCGAATTCGTACGACACGTCGCGCTCGCTGCGCAATTCGACCGTGACGGAAATCGCACCGTTCGGGATCGGGAAGCGATCGCCGAACCGGTTGCGCAGATCCGACCAGCAGAAACTGTGGATCTCGTCGAACGGGTTGCCGACCGAATTCAGCGCGAGCAGCGACGCCTGCGCGTCCAGGTAGCGCGACAGCGGCTCGACGTCTTCCCACAGATCGGGGTTCGTATACAGGTGCATCACCGCGTCGCTGTCGCAATGCAGGTCGAGCACGATGTCGGCGTCGAACGACAGCTTCTGCAGCGCGAGGCGCTGCGATTCGAGCTCGGTGCGCGGCTTCTGTTCGTCGAGCGCCTCGCGCATCGCGGCGCGTACGGCGGCGAGGTTGCGCTGCGCGTCGTTCGTCAGGCGGCCTTCGATGCGCGGCAGCACGAGCGCCGCGAGATCGTAGAAATTGCGGTTGAAGTTCTGCATCGAGCCGAGCTCGAAGCGGCCGAGGTGATCGCCGAACACGTGCTGCGACAGGCCGATCGGGTTCGGCACGGGCACGATGACCACTTCGCCGCGCAGCTTGCCGGCCGTCTCGAGCGCGGCGATCTTGCGGCGCAGCAGCGCGGCGACCAGCATGCCGGGCAGTTCGTCCGCGTGCAGCGACGACTGGATGTAGACCTTCTTGCCGCCGCGCGGGCCGTAGTGGAAGCTCGTGATCTGGCGTTCGGTGCCGATGGCGGGGGAAATCAGCGGATGGGTCTGCGTTTGCATGATGAGGGGAGGGCGGCGCAGCCGCGAGTGATCCGGTATGCGTGGAAGATCGATTGTACGTTGCCTTCCGCGAACCTATCAAACCGCGCGCCGGCCATGTCGATTTCCTTTACGAATCATCGGGTTGGCGCGTAAAAAATAACGGCGCCGCAGCCCTTCGTCCCCGCGTGTCGCGCGGCCTTTCGCCGCGCGCGAGCAAAAAAAACGGGCTCCTTGCGGAGCCCGTCTGCGCGGTCGCGAAGCGCGCGTTGCGCGGTGTTACTTGCCGTACACGTCGAAATCGAAGTACTTCTTCGCGATCTTGTCGTACGTGCCGTCCTTGCGCATGCCGGCGATCGCGCCGTCGATCTTCGCCTTCAGGTCGGTGTCTTCCTTGCGCAGGCCGATGCCGGCGCCGTTGCCGAGCGTCTTCGGATCGTCGATGTCCTTGCCGGCGAAATCGAAGTTCGCGCCGCGCGGCGTCTTCAGGAAGCCGATTTCAGCCTGCACCGCGTCCTGCAGCGCGCCGTCCAGACGGCCCGAGATCAGGTCGGCGTAGACCTGGTCCTGGTTCTGGTAAGGCACGACGTTCACGCCCTTCGAGGCCCAGTACGTCTTCGCGTAGGTTTCCTGGATCGTGCCCTGCTCGACGCCGACCGACTTGCCCTTCAGCGATTCGGCCGTCGGCATCAGGCCGGCGCCCTTCTTCGCGACGAGGCGCGTCGGCGTGTTGAACAGCTTCGACGAGAACGCGATCTGTTCCTCGCGTGCCGGCGTCATCGACATCGACGACAGGACGCCGTCGAACTTGCGAGCCTTCAGTGCGGGGATCATCCCGTCGAAGTCGTTCTCGATCCACACGCACTTCGCGTTGATGCGGCGGCAGATTTCGTTGCCGAGATCGACGTCGAAGCCGACCACCTTGCCGTCAGCCCCTTTCGATTCGAAAGGCGGGTAGCTTGCGTCGACGCCGAAGCGTACGGTCGTCCAGTCCTTCGCGTATGCAGTGCCGGCCGATACGGCGAGCAGGGCCACGGTCACAGCCGCAAGAATCTTTTTCACTCGGTGACTCCTCGTTTTGTTCGATGGGTGCGCGGTTGTGCCGCGCCGTAAGCCTTCGGCCCGGCGCGGCTTCGCGTCGGACTGTCCGTTTCGCTGCCCGATGCGGGCGCGCGACGTGCGCAAGATTATCAAGACAAAATACCGGCAGGGCGCCTAGGACAAGCCCCGATACCGGACCCGACGGCCGCGCGTGCGGCGCGTGACCGTTTCAGAGGAAGGAACGATTCAACCTAGCGTTTCGTTGACCGCGCGCTGCAGGCAGGTGACGAATTGCGATACCGCCGGCGTCGGCAGCAGGTCGCGGCGCGCGATGATCGACAGGTCGAAGCGCGGCATGCTTTCGTCGAGATCGGCCGTGCGGATCCCGAGTGGCGCCACCATCGCGGCCAGCGGGCGCGTGAAGCAGCCGATCACGTCGGAGCGTGCGACGAGCCCGAGCGTCACCGCGAACGACATCGGCGAGCGCAGCAGGCGCTTCGGCAGCGGCAGCCCGCGCGCCTCGAACATCCCGACCATCACGCTGTGCGGAAACTGCTCGGCGCCGACCGTGACGATCCATTCCGCGTCGAGCAATTCCTCTAATCGGCGCGCGTGCGCGAGCGGGTGGCCTTCGCGCATCACGACGGTGAACTCGGTCGACAGCAGCGGGACCTGCGTGAAATCGCGGTCGAGCGCGGGCACATGGTGCATCGCAGCGATGTCGAGCGTGCCGTTGCGCAGTTGCGCGAGCGCGTCGGGCACCGTCACTTCCTCCAGATGCAGGTTCACGTTCGGCATCGACCGGCGGAAGGCGGTGACCGCGTGCGGCAGCGCGGTCAGCGCGATCGACGGCATCGTGCCGACGGCGACGCGCCCCGACATTTCCCCTTTCACCTGCTCGACGGCCTCGACGGTGCGGCGCATGTCGCCGAGCAGCTGCTCGGCGCGCGGCAGCAGCGCGTGGCCGCATGCGGTCAGCTCGACGCCGCGCACGCTGCGCACGAGCAGTTCCGCGTTCAGCGCCGTTTCGAGTTCGCGGATCGTGTGCGTGATCGCGGGCTGGGTGACGCCGAGCTCGCGCGCGGCGGCGCGCAGGCTCTTGTGATGCGCGGCGGAGACGAAGGCCTGGAGCTGCGCGATGTTCAGGTGATTGCGGATGCGGGTCATCGATCGGTTCGGATCTGGCGGCGGGCCGGGGCGCCGGCGCGAAGATCGATAGGGTAGCGCGAGGCGACGGCGGGCGCGGGGCGGAACAAAAATCGCGCGGCGGTGCGCGGCACAGTTTCGCCGTGTCCGGCGGCAAACCGATCAGGATTGCAGATGATGTTGCGTGCGTGTTCGAGATGCCGTCGATGTATGCCGCGATACGACATCATCGCGTTTCCGTTCGACGGCGTCCCGGCGTGTCAGGCGAGCGCCAGTTCGACGGCCGCGAGCGTGCGGCGGCGGATCCAGCCGCTCCCGAGCCGGATCGCGAGCCAGTACGGCAGGAACAGCAGGCGCGTGCGCGCGCTCGGACAGTGCACGAAGGTTTCGGTGCGCAGCAGCCGCGCGCCTGACGACAGTCCGACGACCTCGAAGCGCAACACCAGCTTCGCGTCATCCGGATCGTCGTGCCGCACGAACGCCGCGGCGTCGTCGATTGTGCGCACGTCGGGCGTCGGGCGCCAGAAGCGTCCGACGAGCCCGAGCGACAGCGACGTGTCGTCGCGATGCAGCAGCGTGAACGAATCGAAGCCGAAGCGCTCGCGGGCGGCGCCGGCCGGACGCTGGCCCAGCGCGCGGGCGATGGCCGCCGGCGCTTCGCGCACGGCAAGCAGCGCGTCGATGACGGGATCGGCACGCATGTCGAGGGCGGCCACCGCATCGATGATGCGCGACGGCGGCGCGCCGATCGGCCGCGATTCATGAACTTCGACGAAACCGAACGACGGGATGAACGGTGGCTTGCGCGCCGCGGTCCGCGTGTCTGATTCGGAGACGATGCCGAACGGATTCATGAGCGTTCCGGAGGATAAAACGCGATCGTAGCACCGCGTGCGGATTCGCGATGCGCGGCACGCCGCCGCGGTTTCCCATGTCGGTCGAACGGCCCGGTGGAACCCCCGCCGCACCGACGAAAAAAGGCCCGGAAACGTACGTTCCCGAGCCTGGAGACCATCAACGACGATGGTGGAGGAGACGATGCCGTCCCGATGCGCGCCGCCCTTCGGCAGGCGACGTCGCGCATGATCCGCGGTCAGATCGCCCAGCCGCCGAGATAGAACGTGACGAGCACGGCCGCGATGAGCACGGTGCCGACGTTGAGCTTGCGGAATTCGCCGCTGGCGACGCGGCCGATCACGAGCGTCGAGAAGCCGAGCATGATGCCGGTCACGATGTTCGCGGTCAGCACGATGAACACCGCGCACACGAGGCCCGACATCGCGTCGACCATGTCGTCCATGTGCAGCTTGCTCACGCTGCCGAGCATCAGCAGGCCGACGTACATCAGCGCGGGGGCCGTGGCGTACGACGGCACGAGGCCCGCGAGCGGCGAGAAGAACATCACGACCAGGAACAGCACGCCGACCACCGCGGCCGCGAGGCCCGTCTTCGCACCGGCGGCCACGCCGACGCTCGACTCGATGTAGGCTGCCGCCGGCGCGCCGCCGAGGAAGCCGGAGAAGATCGAGCTGACCGAATCGGCGGTCAGCGCGCGGCCGCCGTTGATGATGCGGCCGTTCTCGTCGAGCTGGCCGGCCTGGCCCGCGACCGCGCGGATCGTGCCGGTCGCGTCGAACACGGCGGTCATCACGAGCGCCAGCACGCTCGGCAGCACGGCCATCGATAATGCGCCCTTGATGTCCATCGCGCCGATCAGCGACGCGTGGCCCGGTGCGCTCAGCGACGGCAGCGCGAAGATGCCGCGGTACTTCACGGCCGGATCGAACGCGAGGCCGATCAGCGAAATCGCGACCACGACGAGCAGGATGCCGCCCGGCACGCGACGCTTCTCGAGCCCGAAGATCGCGGCGAGGCCGACGACCGACATGATGACCGGGAACGCGGTGATCTGGCCGAGCGAGACCGGCAGGCCGGCGCCCGGATTCTTGATCACGAGGCCGACGTCGTTCGACGCGATCAGCAGCAGGAACAGGCCGATGCCGATCCCGGTGCCGTGCGCGACGCCCGCGGGCAGGTTGCGCAGGATCCACGAACGCACGCCGGTGACCGAGATGCCCGTGAACACGAGGCCCATCAGGAACACGGCGCCGAGCGCGACGGCCGGCGGCAGGCCCTTGCCGAGCACGAGCCCGAACGCGGTGAACGCCGTCAGCGAAATCGCGCAGCCGATCGCGATCGGCAGCTTCGCCCACAGGCCCATCAGCAGCGAACCGAACGCGGTGGTGAGGCAGACCGCGACGAATACCGCGCTCGTGTCGAAGCCGGCCTTGCCGAACATGCCGGGCACGACGAACACGGAGTAGACCATCGCGAGGAAAGTGGTCACGCCCGCGACGATTTCGCGACGCTGCGTGCTGCCGCGCGACGAAATGCCGAAGTACCGGTCGATGACTCCCTTGGTGCCGAAGTCCGTTTCTTCCGCGCCGACGCCGACCGTCGGCTGCACCGGGGTATCACTCATGAGCTTGCTCCTTTATCAGCATGCTGAAACGGCCCGTGGCGGACCGTCGTCAGGGTGTCTCGAATCTGGTTGGAATATTCGGCGGCGTCGTGGGGACGCTTCACGCGTGAGTCGTGTCGTCGTACGCGCGTCGAAGGGGGCGCGTATGCCGCGTCGTGCGACGCGTGGTGCGGTCGATCCCGTCACGTGTGCTTTGCCGTAGCGAAGGTTAGGCGAACGGCCCATCACGTCCCATTGGGGGAAGAGCATGCAGCGCATGTCGCAGCGCTTATATCGGCGTGCAACGGGGCTTCGTCGTCGCGGAACGCGTGTATACGCCTAGTTCGAATCCGTTAAGGCGACTATTTGAATGCAGGGTCGGCGGGCAGGGCGGGAGCGGGTGATGCATCGAGTCTTACGAAGGACTTTCGGAGAGGCTGCGCGGGCGCGCGGAAACAGCCGCGCCGGATGTGAAAACGCGGCCGTGCGCAACCCGCATCCGGATGATGCCGGTGCCGCGCGCGGGCCGCGCCCGCGCTCGTCCTGGCCTGCCACTGCATCAGACACGCGCGAGATGCGCGAGGTACGTGCAGAACATGTCGGCCATCGCGGTCGCATATGCATCGATTTCCGCAGGCGTGCGCGCGGTTTCGGAGAATGCCTTGCCGCCCGTCGTGAGCGTCGTCATGATCAATTCGCACGCGAGCGCATGCGTGGCGTCGGGCACGTCGGGCAGCGCTTCGCGCATGAACGCGCTGAAGATCCGGTTGCACGCGTCCTTCACTTCCTGCGCCTCGGGGGCGTCGCGATAGAGCGGCGCGGCATCGTCGAGCGCGATGCGCATGGGCGCCTCGTCGCATTCAGAACGGATGAACGCGTGGACGGCGGTGCGCAGGCGCTCGGGCGGCGTCTGCCGCGGGTCCTGCAGAATCGCGCACAGCATCCCGGACGTCTGCCGCCACTCGTCGTGCTGGAGCCGGAACAGCACGGCCGCCTTGTTCGGGAAGTACTGGTACAGCGAGCCGACGCTCACGCCGGCGCGCTCGGCGACGCGCGCCATCGTGAAGCGCTGCGCGCCTTCGGTCGCCAGAACCTGAATAGCGGCCTGCAGCACGTCGTCGACGAGCTGGGTCGCGCGGGCCTGCCGAGGCAGTCTGCGCGAGGCGATCGGGGTGTTGCGGCGGTCGGTCATGACGGGTCTGCCAATGCGAATAGTAAAACATGAATAGTTCGTCATATTCTAGTCGGGCGCCCTGACGCACTCAACCTGACACCGGAGATCCGCATGACCACCCTGATTCACGACCCGCTGGCGTCGCTGCTCGCGCGCCTGTTCGACGAAGCCGAGGCATCGTCGCCCGCGTCGAGCCCGGACTTCGCCGACCTGTCGCACGACGAGCACGCGCGGCTGATGCGCAGCAAGACCGGTTACGCCGATTTCTATGCACGCCTGAAGGACTATCCGCTCGCGGTGTCGCGCGAGACGGGCACGCTGCTGTACATGCTCGCGCGCGGCTGCGGTGCGCGCTCGATCGTCGAATTCGGCACGTCGTTCGGCATCTCGACGCTGCACCTCTCGGCCGCGCTGCGCGACAACGGCGGCGGCCGGGTGATCACGAGCGAGTTCGAAGCGTCGAAGGTCGAACGCGCGCGCGCGAACCTGGCGGCGGCCGGGCTGGCCGATCTGGTGGAAATCCGCGTGGGCGATGCGCTGCGCACGCTGGCGGCCGATCTGCCGGAGACCGTCGATCTCGTGTTGCTCGACGGCGCGAAGGCGCTGTATCCGGAGATCCTCGCGCGGGTCGAGCCGCGGCTGCGGCCCGGTGCGTTCGTCGTCGCCGACAACGCGGAATACAGCCCCGACTACCTCGCCTACGTGCGTGCGCCGGAGAACGGCTACCTGTCGGTGCCGTTCGGCGGCGATGTCGAGCTGTCGATGCGGATCGGCTGAGCGGCGAGGCGTTGCAAGCGTGCGCGCTGCGGGCGGGCCGATCGGTGCCCGCCGGTCGACCCGGCGGCACCTGCGTGACTTACAGGCGGTAGCCGCCGCTCGCGTCGATGACCTGACCGGTCGTCCATTGCGACGCCGGGCTCGCGAGAAAGCCGATCACGCCCGCGATGTCTTCGGGCGTGCCGACGCGGCCGAGCGGGCTGGCCGACGTCATCGTCGCGCGGCCGTCGTCGGTGCGCAGCCAGCTCGCGTTCATGTCGGTATCGACCGGGCCGGGCGCGACCGCGTTGACGACGATGCCGCGCGGGCCGAGTTCGACCGCCCAGTGGCGCGTCAGCGTGTCGACGGCGGCCTTCGACGCGGCGTACGCGGAAATCGCGCTGAAGTTGCCGCCGGCTTCGAACACCCGGCTCGACAGCACGCTCGACAGGTTCACGATCCGGCCGCCGCGGGGCATGCGCTTCACGGCCTGCTGCGTCGTGAAGAACACGGCTTTCACGTTCAGCGAGAACTGACGGTCGAACAGCGCGACCGACGTGTCGTCCAGCGTGCCGCCGTCGGCGACGCCGGCGTTGTTGACGAGCACGTCGAGCGTGGCCGGCAGGTTCTGTTCGGCGACCGCGCGATCGAGGGCATCGAACAGTGTGGCGACGCCGTCCGGCGCGTCGAGGTCGGCCTGGATCGCGACGCCGCGGCCGCCGAGTTCGCGGATGCCGGCGAGCGTCTGTTCCGCCGCCGCGCGATCGGCGCGATAGTGGACCGCGACGATGAAGCCCTGTCGCGCGAGTTCGTACGACGTGGCACGGCCGATACCGCGCGAGCCGCCGGTGACGAGGGCGAGTTTCGATGCTTGCGTGCTCATTATCAGTTCCTGAAAAACCTGTAAAAAGAACGGCGGCGCCGACCGAAGCGGGCAGCGCCGGAAAGGGAAACCGTCGTTGCGGGCCGCCGGCAACCGGTCGACGAACGGCCCGCGGGATCAGCGGATCGCGACCGGGTTGATGTTGACCTGCGTGGAGCCGACGTACAGCGGCTGGCCGAGCACGAACAGGAATTCCCACGCGTTGTCGCGCACCAGCGCGCGGCTGTCGATCAGCTCCAGGTTGTAGATGCCGCGCTTCGCGAGCATGTACTGGTTGATCGGGAATTCGTCCTGCGTGTGCGGATTCGGATAGACCTCGGACGCCCACGTGTCGCCGCCGAACGCGACGATGCCCTGGTCGGCGAGCCACTTCGCGGCTGCCATGCCGATGCCCGGCTCGACGTCGAGGAACTGTTTGTTGTCCTTGCCGATCAGTTCGAGCCAGCCGGTGTTGAACAGCACGACGTCGCCCTTGCGCAGCGTCAGCCCTTCCTTCTTCAGAACGGCCTGGATGTCGGCGACCGTGAATTCGGTGCCGCCCGGCACGATCGGCTTGCCGTAGTAAGCGGTCATGTCGAGCACGACGCCGCGCGTGACGATCGGCGGCACCTTCTCGACGCCGAGCTTCTTCACGCCGTCGACGGTCACGAAATCCGCCGCCTTGTTGCCGTTGTAGTACACGTTGTCGATGCCGATGTGGCCGATGCCGTTCAGCTGCGTGCCGACCCCGGTCCATGCGTTGACGAGTTCGTCGTTGAACGTGAACTTGTTCGGACCGAGGCTCTTGCCGGCCTGCTGGCCGACCTGCACGTTGTACAGCCGGAAGCTGCGGTGGCGGAATGCCGGCAGGTCCTTGTCCACCGGCACGGCCAGCGGATAGGTCTTGCCGGCCTTCACGAGGCCGACCGCCTGCCTGACGACGTCGGGCGTCAGCAGGTTGGCCGCGCCGATTTCGTCGTTCGCGCCGTACACGGACGGATACCAGTCGGCCGCGGGTGCGGCCGGCGCGGCGTGCGCCGCCTGGGCCGCCGTGAACGGCAGGATCGCGGCGAGCGCGAGCCGGGCGAGCGTTGCTTTCATGCAGGATTCCTTCGGATCATTTACGCCGCGGCTTGCGCGAGCGTCGGATAGTCGGTCAGGCCCTGTGCGCCGCCGCCGAACAGTGTATTGCGGTCGTGCGGCGTGAGCGCGGCGCCGGTGCGCAGGCGCTCGGGCAGGTCGGGGTTCGCGACGAACGGGCGGCCGAAGGCGACGAGGTCGGCCCAGCCGGCGGCGATCGCTTCGCGGGCGCGCTCGGCGGTATATGCGCCGGCGTAGATCAGCACGCCCGGGTACGCGGCACGCAACTGCTGCTTGAATTCGACCGGCATCAGCGGCGCATCGTCCCAGTCGGCTTCCGCGATGTGCAGGTAGCCGACGCCGAGTTCGCCGAGCAGCTTCGCGGCGGCGAGGTAGGTCGTTTCCGGATCGTCGTCGACGCAGCCGTTCAGCGTGGTCAGCGGCGCGAGGCGGATGCCGACGCGCGATGCGTCGCCGGTGCCTTCGATCAGCGCCTGCGTGACTTCGCGCAGGAAGCGCAGCCGGTTTTCGAGCGAGCCGCCGTACGCGTCGGTGCGCGTGTTCGCGTTCGAGTCGATGAACTGGTTCACGAGATAGCCGTTCGCGCCATGCAGCTCGACGCCGTCGAAGCCGGCTTCGATCGCGTTGTGGGCGGCGGCGCGGTACTGATCGACGATCTCGCGGATTTCGTCGACGGACAGCGCGCGTGGCTCGGAGGCCTGCACGAAGCCCGGCGTGCTGCCGTCTTCACCGGCGATGAACACGTTCACGCCCTTCGCCTGGAGCGGCGACGACGACACGGGTTGCCGGCCGCCGAGCAGGCTCGTGTGGCTCAGCCGGCCGACGTGCCACAGCTGCGCGAAGATGCGGCCGTGCGCGGCGTGGACGGCGTCCGTCACCTTGCGCCAGCCGGCGACCTGCGACGGCGTATGGATGCCGGGCGTCCATGCGTAGCCCTTGCCGAGCGGCGCGATGTAGGTGCCTTCGCTGACGATCAGGCCCGCACTCGCGCGCTGCGCGTAATACGCGGCCATCAGTACGTTGGCTTCGTCGCCGGGCTGGCTGGCGCGCGAGCGCGTCATCGGCGGCATCACGATGCGGTTCGGCAGCGTCAGCGCGCCGAATTGCAGCGGTTGGAACAGCGGGTCCTGGGTCATGATGGATTCCTGTCGGTGCCGCGGCCGGCTGGCCGCGGACGGGTCGATTGAGGGTGCGGCGCGCTTAGTCCCACGTCGGCGCGAGGCCGGCCGGATCGACTTCGCGGCCGTTGCGCTCGAGCGCGGCGATCTGCGCCATGTCTTCGTCGGCCAGGCGCAGCGTCTGCGCGAGCAGGTTGCTCGCGAGGTTCTCGCGCTTGGTCGACGACGGGATCACCGAGTAGCCGAGCTGCAGCGCCCAGGCCAGCGCGACTTGCGCCGGCGTCGCGTCGTGACGCTGCGCGATCGCGCCGATCACCGGGTCGCCGAGCACCTTGCCGTACGCGAGCGTCATGTACGACGTCACGTGGATGCCTTCGGCGTTCAGGAACTCGACCAGCTTGCGGTTCTGCAGGTACGGGCTCAGTTCGATCTGGTTCGTCGCGATCGCATCCTTGCCGACCACCGCGATCGCTTGCTTCGTCAGTTCGATGTTGAAGTTCGAGATGCCGATCTGGCGCGTGAGGCCCTTCGCCTTGGCTTCGGCGAGCGCAGTCATGAATGCCTCGAGCGACACGCCGTTGTCCGGGGCCGGCCAGTGGATCAGCGTCAGGTCGACATAGTCGGTGCGCAGCTTGCGCAGGCTCTCCTCGAGGCTCGCCACCAGCTTTTCCGGTGCGTAGTTGTCGACCCAGATCTTCGTCGTGAGGAACAGGTCTTCGCGGCGCACGCCCGACGCGGCGATCGCTTCGCCGACTTCGGCTTCGTTGCCGTAGATCTGCGCGGTGTCGATCGCGCGATAGCCGACTTCGAGGCCGTTACGGACCGAGTCGATCACAACCTGGCCTTGCAGGCGGAACGTACCGAGGCCGAATGCGGGAATGTTGCTCATCTTGTGCTCCTGGGATAGGTGGACCGATTGCGGTATGGAAGTCATTCTGGCGTTTGATACTGATGAGATAAACGCCTTTAGAGGTCAAAAATATTTGATTTAAAGTCAAATATCGGTCGTGGGTCGAGCCGGCTGCCGGCGTGCCTTCGTCAGGCCGTGGCCGTGCGCGCGTTCGTGTCGGCAGCGTCGTTCGCATTCGCATGGAATGCCGGCAGCACGTCGGACGCGATCTCGGCCATCGTCTCGTCGAGCGGACGGCGGTTGCGGCGGAAATGCAGGCCGATGTGCTGCACGCCCGCGTCGCGCATCGCCGCGAGTTCCTCCGTCAGCGCGATGCGCCCGGCGCGCGCGCCGAAGCGGTGCCGCTGCAGCGGCTCGTGCGGATCGTTCGCGAGGTCGAGGTGGATGAAGCTCACGTACGGCTTGTCGCCGGCCACCGCGCGCCAGTTGGCGACCCGTTTCAGGTGATCGTCCGGCGTGCCCGGATACGCGAGACAGCCGTCCATGTGTTCACCGATCCAGGCGGGCGTCTGCTGCGCGAGACCCGCGACGAGCAGCGGCACCGGCGAGCGCGCGGCCGGCAGCACGTCGAGGCCCGGCGGCAGGTGAGCGCGCGCGCCGTCGCGCAGCAGCGCGATCTGGTCGCGGAAATTCGCGCCGCGCGATGCGAAGTCGCGGCCGAACAGCGGATATTCGACCGGCCGGTCGCCGCTCGCGACGCCGAGCAGCAGGCGTGAGCGGCTCAGTTCCTGGATCGTCGCGGCCGATTTCAGCGTCAGCAGCGGTTCGCGCAGCGGCAGCACGACGGCCGCCGTGCCGAGCAGGATGTCGCGCGTGATGCCGGCGAGGTAGCCGAGATACGAGAAGGTCTCGAACACCTGCGCGGCGTCGCCGAACGACGGGTCGTACACCGGCACGTCGCGCACCCAGAGCGCGCGGAAGCCGAGCGTGTCGGCCAGTTGCGCGAGTTCCGCGTGAATTTCCAGGTCGGGCACGCCGGGGCGGCGGCCGTCGTGCTGGCGCGTCGCGTCGCCGGCCGGCGACCAGTCGTTGTCGAGCGGCAGTTCGATGCCGATGCTGAAGCCGCCGGCGGTGAGCTTGTCGAGTGAGGTGGACATGGTCGGGCGTCTCCGTTCAGACCGCGCGCAGGCTGCCTTCGAGCCGGTAGAAATCGAGCGACGCCGCGGTGAAGAACGAGCGCGACGTGCCCGCGGCGAAATCATCGATATGCACCACGGTGGCGCGGTCGGCTTCCTGCCACGAGATCGCATAGGTCTCGCCGGCGACGTGCTGCCACGTGCAGGCGACTTCGCCCTTCGCGCCGGCGTACGCGCCTTCGGTGATTTCGTAGCGCATGCGGAGGCCGTCCTCGTCATAGGCGTTGAGCGCGGTGAGGCCCTCGTAACGGACTTCGAACGTCTTGCCGGCGAACGGCGGGCGTTGGGTCGATGCGTTCATGCTGAGTAGCTCCTGCAATAAGGTTGACGTTCAATGGGCGAGTTCGACGGGTTCGGCCGTGCGTTCGGGCAGGCCCTGGCCGCGGTCGAGACGGCCGCTCAGCGCGGTCAGCGCGAATGCGCCGAGCGTGACGGCGGCGGCGATCCACGGCGTGTGGCCGAGGCCGACGTTCGCGACGATCAGGCCGCCGAGCGACGAGCCGCCCGCGACGCCGAGGTTGAACGCGGCGATGTTGAAGCCCGATGCGACGTCGGTGGCGTCCGGCGCGAAGTGGCGCGCCTGCTTGACGACGTACACCTGCAGGCCCGGCACGTTGCCGAACGCGACGGCGCCCCACGCGAGCATCGTCAGCACCGCGAGCCACTTCACGTGCACCGTGAAGGTCAGCGCGAGCAGCACGATCGCGAGCAGCAGGAAGATCCGCTTGAGCGCCTTGACCGGGCCGACGCTGTCGGCGAGCTTGCCGCCCCACACGTTGCCGACCGCGACCGACACGCCGTAGCCGACGAGCACGAGGCTGACCTGCGACGGCGTGAAGCCGGCGATCTGTTCGAGCAGCGGTGCCATGTAGGTGAACGCGATCAGCGAGCCGCCGTAGCCGACCGCCGTCATCGCGTAGACGAGCAGCAGGCGCGGCTGGGCGAGCACGCGGAACTGGCGGGCGAGCGGCGCCGGCGGCGTTTGCGGAAGACCGCGCGGCACGAACGCCACCGCGCCGAGGAACGCGACGAGGCCGAACAGCGCGACGATCAGGAACGTCGCGCGCCAGCCGAAGTGCTGGCCGATGAAGGTGCCGAGCGGAATGCCGGCGACGAACGCGACGGTCATCCCGCTGAACATCGTCGCGATCGCGCTGGCGGCCTTGTCCTTCGGCACGAGCGTGGTCGCGATGATCGAGCCGACCGAGAAGAACACGCCGTGCGCGAGGCCGGTGAGCACGCGCGCGACGATCAGCGATTCGTAGCCCGGCGCCTGCCAGGCGACGAGGTTGCCGACGGTGAACAGCGCCATCAGCGCGGCGAGCAGCGTCTTGCGCGGCACGCGGCCGGTGAGCGCGGTGAGGAGCGGCGCGCCGATCGCGACGCTCAGCGCGTAGAGGCTGACGAGCAGGCCGGCCGACGGCAGGCTGACGCCGAGATCGGCGCCGATCGTCGGGATCAGCCCGACGATCACGAATTCGGTCGTGCCGATGGCAAAGGCGCTGATGGTCAGCGCAAGCAGGGCGAGTGGCATGGCGGGATCCTGGTTCCAGTGAGGATGGATCGCAGTGTGCCGCCTTTACTTTTGCGGAAAAACTGGTCTATAAACCAAATTGTTTTGATTTCAGATCAACAATGAAGATCACCCTCGACGAACTCCAGGCCTTTGCCGCCGTGGTCGACACCGGTTCGATCACCGCCGCCGCCCAGCAGCTCGACCTCACCGTGTCGGCCACGAGCCGCACGCTCGCGCGGCTCGAGGAGAAGCTGAAGACCACGCTGCTGCGCCGGACCACGCGCCGGCTCGAACTGACCGAAGAGGGGCGCGCGTTCCTGCAGGACGCGCGCGCGATCATCGAATCGGTCGAGAACGCCGAGGAGCAGATGCTCGCGCGGCGCGAGATGCCGTCGGGGCGGCTGCGCGTCGATGCCGCGACGCCGTTCATGCTGCACGTGATCGTGCCGCTCGTGCGCGGCTACCGCGAACGCTTCCCGAAGGTCGACCTGGAGCTGAACAGCAACGAAGGGATCATCGACCTGCTCGAGCGGCGCACCGACGTCGCGATCCGCATCGGCCGGCTCAAGGATTCGACCCTGCACAGCCGGCGGATCGGCAACAGCCGGCTGCGCATCCTCGCGAGCCCCGCCTATATCGAAGCGCACGGCCAGCCGCGCAAGGTCGAGGATCTCGGCAAGCACACGCTGCTCGGCTTCACGCAGCCCGAATCGCTGAACGTGTGGCCGATCCTCGGCGCGGACGGCGAGCCGAGCCGCATCGAGCCCGCTATCTGGTCGTCGAGCGGCGAGACGCTGCGGCAGCTCGCGCTGGAGGGCGCGGGCGTCGTGTGCCTGTCGGATTTCATGACCGCGCAGGATCGCGAGGCCGGGCGGCTCGTGCAGGTGCTCGCGCGGCAGACGCTCGACGTCGAGCAGCCGATCAACGCGGTGTATTACCGGAATACCGCGATTTCGTCGCGGATCGCGTCGTTCGTCGATTACATGATCGAGGTGCTGGGCGGCGGGAGCGGCGGCAGCGATGCGCCGGCGCGGCGCAAGGCGGCGTGGATGGGAACGGTGTAGCCGGGGACGGCTGCGTCGTCGCCGCCGGATGCCGTTCCCGCGCAGGACGGCTCGGCGGACTTCCTCCGGCCGAAGCGAACGGCGGGGCGGCGGACGGTGCGCGGCGGGCGCGCCGATATGATCCGGCACGCCGACGGCGCTTGCGCCACCGACATGCCGTCGCGTGCGGCGCTTCCTACGCTTCCTCGGACCACGACATGTTGTCGCGCGCCAGCAGCGCCGACGATGCCGCCGGCCCGAACGTGCCTGCGGTGTACAGGCGCGGACGGTCGCCGAGTTGCTTCCAGCCGTTGAGTATCGGCTCGACCCACGACCAGGCGGCCTCGAGTTCGTCGCGGCGCATGAAGTGCGTGAGGCGCCCGCGGATCACGTCGATCAGCAGCCGTTCGTACGCTTCCGCGCGCCGTTCCGGAATCGCCTGCTGCAGGTCGAGGTTCAGGCTCACGGGCACCATCTTCATCCCGCTGCCCGGCTCCTTCGCGAGCATCTGCAGCTGGATCGACTCTTCCGGCTGCAGCTGGATCACGAGGCGGTTGCTGTAGTGGCGCGGGCCGGTCGGGATGATCGAGAACGGCATGTCGGCGAACTCGATCACGATTTCCGACTGGCGGCGCTGCAGCCGCTTGCCGGTGCGCAGGAAGAACGGCACGTTCGCCCAGCGCCAGTTGTTGATGTGCGCACGCAGCGCGACGAAGGTTTCCGCGTGGCTGTCCGCCGGCACGTTCTCCTCGTCGAGATAGCCCTTCACCGGCTGGCCGTCGACCGCGCCGGCCGTGTACTGGCCGCGCACGGTATCGCGCGCGACGTCCGACAGCGCCATCGGCCGCAGCGAGCGCAGCACCTTCAGCTTCTCGTCGCGCACCGCGTCCGGGTCGAGCGACACCGGCGGCTCCATCGCGACGATGCACAGCAGCTGCAGCAGGTGGTTCTGCACCATGTCGCGCAGCGCGCCGGTATGGTCGTAGAAGCCCGCGCGGCTGCCGACGCCGACCGTCTCCGCCACCGTGATCTGCACGCTGCGGATGCTCGGCGCCTGCCACAGCGGCCCGAAGATCGGGTTGCCGAAGCGCAGCACCATCAGGTTCTGCACGGTTTCCTTGCCGAGGTAATGGTCGATCCGGTAGATCTGCGATTCCGCGAAATGCTTGCCGACCGCATCGTTGATCGCCTGCGCCGACGCGAGATCGTGGCCGAGCGGCTTTTCGAGGACGACGCGCGAGCGCGCATCGACGAGGTGCGCGGCCGACAGGTTGTCGCAGATCGTCGTGAACAGCTCGGGCGACGTCGACAGGTAGAACACGCGGATCGCGTCGCTGCGCGCCGCTTCGGCGAGGCGCGCGTAGTCTTCCGGCGCGCTCACGTCGATCAGCACGTACTGGAACAGGTCGAGGAAACGGCTCCACGCGTCGGCGTCGAAGGCCTTGTCGTCGATGAACGGGCGCGATTGCTCGTCCATGAACTTGCGGTAGCCGTCGATGCCCCAGTCGCGGCGGCCGACCGCGATGATGCGCGTCTCCGGCGGCAGGTTGCAGTGCAGGTGCGCCATGTACAGCGCGGGCAACAGCTTGCGGGCGGCCAGGTCGCCGCCGCCGCCGAAGATGATCATGTCGACGGGTTGGTCGGCTTCGGTCTGGTTGGGCTTATTCGTCATGAGTGGTTCGCGGTCTGAAGCGGTGTGAGCGTGGAACGAACGGCGAGCGCCGGGCGCCGGTGGGTTGGCGCGCCAGTACGTGAAAACACTAATAGTGCACGCTTTTGATCGATTGCGGATCGGTTCCCGCGTATGTAACAGGGCTTGCATGACCTGCGTTGGCGCGATTATGATTGAGCGCTCACTCATTAAAGGAATCGGACGTGGCCCGACCGCGCAGTCCCGACAAGCACGACGCCATCCTCGCCGCTGCCGCCCGCGCGCTCGCGGAGGACGGCGCGGGCGCGACCACCGCGCGCATCGCGCGCCTCGCCGGCGTGGCGGAAGGCACGGTGTTCACCTATTTCGAGACCAAGGATGCGCTGCTGAACGCGCTGTACCTGAGCCTGAAGGCCGGCCTGCGCGACGCGATGATGACCGGGTTTCCGGAGCACGCGCCAGCCGAACAGGCGATGCGGCATGCGTGGAACGGCTATGTGTCGTGGGGCGTCGCGAACCCGGACGGGCGGCGCGCGCTGCAGCAGCTCGGCGTGAGCGGCCGTATCGACGACACGCATCGCGCGGCCGGTACCGAAGGCTTCGGCGCGATCAGCGCGTTGCTGCGTGCGCAAGTCGCCGCGGCGGGCGGGCTGAAGACCGACGACGCGCACGCGTTCTGCGCGGCGCTGTTCACGTCGATCGCGGAAACGGCGATGGAGTCGATCGCGCGCGACCCGGCGTTGGCCGATGCATACCGCGAGGCCGGGTTTCGTGCGCTGTGGGCCGTGTTGCACGCGGTGTAAGCGGCGATCGGCGTGACGGAAAGCTGAAGACGGGTGATCGGCGGCGTCTTGGGTTTCGTGCGCTGCCGCACCGATGGAAGGCGGCTTCAGGCAGGGCGAGGCGCGTTGTAAACGACCGTTTCATCGCCCATATTAATGAGTGAGTAATCATTCATTTTTAAGTTTCAACTTTGTCGAGGAGTGGAAAAATGTCGAAAGTCTGGCTGGTAACGGGGGCCGCACGCGGCCTGGGGCGCTCGATCGCGGAAGCGGTGCTGGCGGCGGGCGATCGTCTGGTGGCCGGCGCGCGCGATCCCGCGCGGCTCGCGGATCTGGAAGCACGGTACGGCGACCGGCTGCTGCCGATGGAACTCGACGTGACCGACGCGGCGGCGGCGGAGCATGCGGTGGCGGCGGCCCGCGACGCGTTCGGCCGCATCGACGTGCTGGTGAACAACGCGGGCTACGGTCATACGGCACCGTTCGAGCAGATGGGCGCCGATGACTTCCGCGACCAGATCGAAACGAACCTGTTCGGCGTGGTCAACCTGACGCGCGCGGTGCTGCCGACGATGCGCGCGCAGCGCGCGGGCCACATCTTCCAGGTGTCGTCGGTCGGCGGGCGCACGGCGACGGTTGGCCTGTCCGCGTATCAGGCCGCGAAGTGGGCGGTCGGCGGGTTCAGCGACGTGCTGTCGAAGGAAGTCGCGCCGTTCGGCGTGCGCGTCTGCACGCTGGAGCCGGGCGGGATGCGCACCGAATGGGCCTCGGAGGCGAAGCGTGCGGTCGACGGCCTGCTGCCCGACTATCAGCCGTCGGTCGGGAAGATGCTCGAATTGCTCGGCGCGTATGGCGGTCACGAGGTCGGTGATCCCGCGCGGATCGCGGCGCTGATCGTCGAGCTGTCGGGTCGCGACGACGTGCCGATGCGCTTGCTGCTCGGCGGCGATGCGCTGTTCGTGTGCGAGCAGGCGGAAGCGCAGCGCGCAGAGGAGGCGGCGCGGTGGCGCGATACGACGCTGTCGACGATGTTCCCTGACGCGAAGCTGCCGGATGGGCTGCAGGCGTTGAAGCAGGTCGGGTAAGCGCGGGAGCCGGGGCGGCGCGGGTTCGCGCGAGCGTCGCGCCGTGTCGTCGATTACCGATTGCCGATTGCCGATTGCAGATGCAGATGCAGATGCACATGCAGATGCCAATTGCGCGCAGCGACCGGAGGAAGACCGGGCGCATGCACGCCCCGGTCTTCGACGGCGATCGCCGTTGCCGGCGGCCCTCAGCGCCCCAGCGCGTAGAACTCCGCGTTCGGCCGCATGTTCGTCACGTTCGCGATGCGGTTCGACATCCCGAAGAACGCCGAAATCGCCGCGATGTCCCACGCGTCCTCTTCGGTGAAGCCATGCGACTTCAGCGTGTCGAAGTCCGCTTCGCCCACCTGGTGCGCGGTCTGCGAAACCTTCATCGCGAAGTCGAGCATTGCCTTCTGTCGAGCGGTGATGTCGGCCTTGCGGTAGTTGGTCGCGACCTGGTCAGCGATCAGCGGATCCTTCGCGCGGATGCGCAGGATCGCGCCGTGCGCGATCACGCAGTACTGGCACTGGTTCACGCTGCTGGTGGCCACGACGATCATTTCGCGTTCGGCCTTGGTGAGGTTGCCCGGCTTGTCCATCAGCGCGTCGTGATACGCGATGAACGCGCGAAACTCGTCCGGGCGATGCGCGAGCGTGAGGAACACGTTCGGGATGAAGCCCGACTTTTCCTGGACGGCCGCGATGCGTTCGCGAATGTCGTCGGGCAGGTCTTCGAGCGCGGGCACCGGAAAGCGGCTGACGGGCGCGTGGTCTGCAGCGGTCATGAGGTCTCCTGGATAAAGCGGCACGGGCGAACGCGATGCGCGCGCCACCGGCCGGGTATGAATCGATGCGTCGCCGTCGCCGGCGTCATGCGTTGACGTCCACGACGATGCGGCCGCGCACCTTGCCGCCGATCAGGTCCTCGGCGAGCGGGATGACATTTGCGAGGCCGACCTGATGGCTGATGGTGCCCAGTTTCTCGACATCGAGATCCGACGCGAGCCTGCGCCATGCCTCCAGACGCTCGGCGCGCGGGCACATCACGCTGTCGATGCCGACGAGCGTCACGCCGCGCAGGATGAACGGCGCGACGGTCGCGGGGAAGTCCATGCCGGCGGCCAGACCGCAGGCCGTCACCACGCCGCGATAGCGCGTGGTCGCGCACACGTTGGCGAGCACATGGCTGCCGGCGACGTCGACCGCGCCGGCCCAGCGTTCCTTGCCGAGCGGCTTGCCGGGTGCGCCGAACTGCGAACGGTCGAGGATCTCAACCGCGCCGAGCTGGCGCAGATAGTCGGCATCGGCCGGGCGGCCGGTCACGGCGACGACGCGATACCCGAGCCGCGCGAGGAGGGCGGTGGCGACGCTGCCGACGCCGCCGGCCGCGCCGGTCACCACGATCTCGCCATCGTCCGGGCGCACGCCATGCCGTTCCAGCGCCATCACGCACAGCATCGCGGTGTAGCCGGCCGTGCCGATGGCCATCGCCTGTTGCGGCGAAAACGCGGACGGCAGCGGCACCAGCCAGTCGCCGTCGACGCGTGCCTTCTGCGCGAGGCCGCCCCAATGCGTTTCGCCGACGCCCCAGCCGTTCAGCACGACGCGGTCGCCTGCCCGGTAGTCCGGGTGCGTGCTGTGTTCGACCTCGCCGACGAGGTCGATGCCCGGCACCATCGGAAATTTGCGGACCACCGGGCTCTTGCCGGTGATCGCGAGCCCGTCCTTGTAGTTCAACGTCGAATAGCCGACCCGGATCGTCACGTTGCCCGCAGGCAGCTGTGCGTCGTCCAGCGTCTGCAGCCGCGCGTGCTGGCCGGTCTCGTCCTTGTCGATCACGATGCCCTGGAACATCCGTCCTCCTTTCTAGACCGATCGTCTAGTTAACGGCAAAAAAACTCAGCGGCGAGGCAATCCATTGAAGAAAAACTGTGCGAACAGCGCGAGCGGCACGTCGCTGCGTTCGAGTTTCGCGCGCAGGACGGCGCCTTCCCAGCCGATCCAGAAGAACGCGGCCAGCTCGGCGGGATCGGCCGAGGCCGCCAGTTCGCCGGCTTGCTGTGCCGCGACCAGGCAGTCGGCCAGACGGCGCTGCCAGTCCTCGAACGTCTCACGCAGGCGCGCGCGGAAACGCTCGGGCAGCGCGCCCATTTCCTGGCCGAGGTTGCCGATCAGGCAGCCTCGGCTGTATTCGTAGCGGGCCATGCCGTCGCGCGCATCGTCGACGAACGCGCGCACGCGCGCCAGCGGCGTTGCTTCAGTCTCGCTGAAATGACGGTCCAGCTTGCGCGCGAAGAACTCGGCGTAGCGATCGATCAGCTCGAGGCCGAACGCCTCCTTGCTGTCGAAGTAGTGATAGAACGAGCCCTTCGGCACGCCGGCGCGCCCGAGGATCTCGTCGAGCCCGGTGGCGGAAAAGCCCTTTTCGGTGAGCACCTCCAGCCCGGTGCGCAACAGCATGTCACGTGTCGCGACGAGGTCTTCGTGCTGCTTCGGTGGCCTGCCGCGGCGGCGCGGCGGATCGGTTCGAACGTCCATGGGCGAATAATAGACCGTTCGTCTCAAAAATCAATAGCGGGCGTGTCGATCGCGCCGGGCGAACGCGTGCCGGCGACCTTTGTCCGCGTTAACCCTGATTAATAAAGCTTATCGCGGTGAAAAATTCCGCATCTTATTGAACCGATATCGGCTCGCTATAGTGGCTCGCTTTCCCGCACGCACCGTTTGCGTGCGGCTGACACGCTGACGATCAGCAGGAGCCGCTTGATGACCACCGACGCCCGATTCACCGAAATCGAGGATCTGATGCCCGCCGCCGGCGGGCTGCGCGAGATCCGCCATCACATTCACCGCCACCCGGAACTCGCGTACGAGGAGCACGAAACGGCGGCGCTCGTCGCGGACAAGCTCGAGCAGTGGGGCTGGCAGGTGACGCGCGGGGTCGGCAAGACGGGTGTGGTCGGCACGCTGCGCGCGGGCGACGGCACGCGCAGCATCGGCATCCGCGCGGACATGGACGCGCTGCCGATCCTCGAGGCGACCGGCCTGCCGTATGCGAGCGGCACGCACGGCAAGATGCACGCGTGCGGCCACGACGGCCACACCACGATGCTGCTCGGTGCCGCGCAACACCTCGCGAAGACGCGCAATTTCTCCGGCACCGTGCACCTGTATTTCCAGCCGGCGGAAGAGCACGGCGTCGACAGCGGCGCGAAGAAGATGATCGACGACGGCCTGTTCGAGCGCTTTCCGTGCGACGCGGTGTTCGGCATGCACAACCATCCGGGCGCGGCACCCGGCGTGTTCCTCACGCGGCGCGGCCCGTTCATGTCGGCCGGCGACAAGGCGATCATCTCGATCGAGGGCGTCGGCGGCCACGCGGCGCGGCCGCACCTGACGGTCGATCCGGTGGTCGTCGCGGCCAGCATCGTGATGGCGCTGCAGACGATCGTCGCGCGCAACGTCGACCCGTCGCAGCCGGCGGTCGTCACGGTCGGCTCGATGCACGCGGGCACCGCGAACAACGTGATCCCGAACGGCGCGCGTCTCGAACTCAGCGTGCGTTCGTTCAGCCCCGACGTGCGCGCGCTGCTCAAGCGCCGCATCGTCGAGCTCGCCGAGTCGCAGGCCGCGAGCTATGGCGCGACCGCGCACGTCGAGTACATCGAAGGCTATCCGGTCGTCGTCAATACGGATGCCGAAACGGATTTCGCCGCGCAGGTTGCGCGCGAACTGGTCGGCGACGCGCATGTGGTCGAGCAGGCCGACCTGCTGATGGGCAGCGAGGATTTCGCGTTCATGCTGCAGCAGCGGCCCGGCTCGTTCGTGCGGCTCGGCAACGGCGAAGGCGAGGACGGCTGCATGGTGCACAACCCGAAGTACGACTTCAACGATCGCAACCTGCCGATCGGCGCGGCGTTCTGGACGCGCCTCGTGGAGCGTTACCTCGGGCAGTAACCCCGGCGGCGGCACGCGACGAGCGGCCGGCGCTTCCGGCCGCATTGAGAGGAGAGACGAACGATGCAGAAAGACCATCTCGCGCTGCACCCCGCGTCGACGGGCGCCGCCGCAACCGATGCGCATGGCGCGCCGGCCGTCACGAAGCGCGGCGCGATCGCGGCGGCCGTGATCGGCAACTGGCTGGAGTTCTTCGATTTCACCGTGTACGGCTTTTTCGCGGTGCTGATCGGCAAGCTGTTCTTCCCGTCGAGCGATCCGACCACGTCGCTCTTGCTGTCGGTCGCGACGTTCGCCGCCGGTTTCTTCACGCGGCCGCTCGGCAGCGTCGTGCTCGGCGTCTATGCGGACCGCAAGGGCCGCAAGGCCGCGTTGAACCTGACGATCATGCTGATGGCGCTCGGCACCGGCCTGATCGCGATCGCGCCGACCTACGCGCAGGTCGGCGTGGCCGCGCCGCTGCTGGTGGTCTTCGCGCGGCTGATGCAGGGCTTCTCGCAGGGCGGCGAGTTCGGCGCGGCGACGTCCACGCTGATCGAGCAGGGCGGCACGTCGCACCGCGCATTCCGCGCGAGCTGGCAGCTCGCGACGCAGGGCGGCGCGGCGCTGATGGGTTCGGGCTTCGCGGCGCTGCTGTCGAACACGCTGACGAAGGACGCGCTCGAGGGCTGGGGCTGGCGCCTGCCGTTCCTCGTGGGCGTGCTGATCGCGCCGGTGGGCATGTACTTGCGGCGCCGGCTCGCGGACGATGCGCCCGGCGACAACCATCACGGGATCGAACGCGGCGTGCTGCGCGAACTGTTCTCGCAGCACACGCGCACGGTGCTGCTGCTGATGCTGACGGTGATGGGCGGCACGGTGTCGACCTACATCCTGACCTTCTACATGCCGACCTATGCGATCCATACGCTCGGGCTGCCGATGAAGCTGTCGATGTTCGTCGGCGTCGCGTCGGGCTGCGTGATGCTGGTGACGTGTCCGCTGTTCGGCTGGCTGTCGGACCGCCTCGGCAGCCGGCGCCTGCCGATCTTCGTCGGGCGCGGCGTGCTGGTGCTGCTGCTGTTCCCGGCGTTCTGGCTGATGAACCATCATCCGACGCTGTCGGTGATCCTGCCGCTGACCGCGCTGATGCTGCTGTTCTATTCGCTCGGGTCGGCATCCGAAATGGCGTTGATGTGCGAATCGCTGCCGCGCCACGTACGCGCGACGGGCATTTCGATCGCGTATGCGCTCGCGGTGACGATCTTCGGCGGCACCGCGCAACTGATCGCGACCTGGCTGGTGAAGACGACGGGCAGCAAGCTCGCGCCGGCCGGCTACGTGGCCGCGTGCGTGGTGCTGTCGCTGATCGCGGTCGCGATGCTGCGCGAGACGGCGCGCGAGTCGATGGACTGATGCGGGATGCCGCTGTCCGAAGCGACGCGGTGCAATTTCGTTCTCGTCAAATTGACGGGGCTGTGCCGCATCCCTAAATTGAGCGATGCGGAGGGGGCTCCGCGTTCCGTGAGAAGGACGTTGCAAACAGAGTCTGAGGGTTGAGCGGGCGGCTTATGCCGCCCGTCTTTATATCCGCGCTATCCGCGAATGATCGTATTGCCGATCCGGCACGCGAAGTCACCGCTCACCCGCGCCGCGCGACCAGTTCCGACACCGTCTGCGCGGCCTGCTGCAGCGGCCCGAGAAACTCCTTCACCATCTGCTTCGCGGTGTGCCGCTGCGCGTTGCCGCTGATGTTCATCGCGGCGATCACCTGCCCGCGCCGGTTGCGGATCGGCGCGGAGATCGACATCAAGCCCACTTCCAGTTCCTGGTCGACCACGGCCCAGCCTTGCTGACGCACCTGTGCGATCGTCGCCTTCAGTTCGCCGATGTCGGTGATCGTGCGCGGCGTATGCGCTCGGATGCCGCTCTGCGCGAGCGTTTCGTCGAGCGCCGCGTCGTCGAGCGCCGCCAGCAGCACGCGGCCCATCGACGTGCAGTACGCGGGCAGGCGGCTGCCGATCGACAGGTTGATCGTCATGATCTTGCGGGTCGGCACGCGCAGCACGTAGACGATCTCGGTGCGGTCGAGCACGGCGGCCGAGCAGCTTTCGTGGATCTGCGCGGACAACTGCTCCATCACCGGATCGGCGAGATTCCAGAACGGCATCGACGTGAGATACGCGAAGCCGAGCTCGAGGATCTTCGGCGTGAGCCGGAACAGCCGGCCGTCGGCCTCGACGTAGCCGAGCGTCTGCAGCGTCAGCAGGATCCGGCGTGCGCCGGCGCGCGTGAGCCCGGTGGCCGAGGCGACCTCGGTGAGCGTCTGCTCCGGGCGCTGGGCGTCGAATGCGCGGATCACCGCGAGGCCGCGCGCGAACGACTGCACATAGGAGTCGCCTGGTTTCGTCTGGATGTCTTCGGTTGTCATGAACGGTCGGATTGTCGTGCAGCCGAGAAGATAGCGCATGGGGCCTGACACGCCAACCGCACGGCGGACCGGGCGCTTGACAGGTCGTCCCCGCACTCCCTATGATGCGTTGAACGTTCGATACACGATCTTATGTTCGTATATAGAACATTTAAGCGCATCCCGGCGGGCAAAGCAAGGGGCGCGTTTCACTCACTTCCCAGCTTGCATGAGACCGGAGACACTGATGACCGAAGCTTTTCTGTGTGATGCGATTCGTACCCCGATCGGCCGCTACGGCGGCGCGCTGTCCGGCGTGCGCGCCGACGACCTCGGCGCGGTGCCGCTCAAGGCGCTCGTCGAGCGCAACCGCGACGTCGACTGGACGGCGATCGACGACGTGATCTACGGCTGCGCGAACCAGGCCGGCGAGGACAACCGCAACGTCGCGCGCATGTCCGCGCTGCTCGCGGGTTTGCCGGAAGGCGTGCCGGGTTCGACGATCAACCGCCTGTGCGGTTCCGGGATGGACGCGGTCGGCGTGGCCGCGCGCGCGATCAAGTCGGGCGAGGCCGCGCTGATGGTGGCCGGCGGCGTCGAAAGCATGACGCGCGCGCCGTTCGTGATGGGCAAGGCCGCCAGCGCGTTCGCGCGCCAGGCCGACATCTACGACACGACGATCGGCTGGCGCTTCGTCAATCCGCTGATGAAACAGCTGCATGGCGTCGATTCGATGCCGGAGACGGCCGAGAACGTCGCGGTCGACTACAACGTCAGCCGCGCCGATCAGGACCTGTTCGCGCTGCGCAGCCAGCAGAAGGCCGCGCGTGCGCAGCAGGACGGCACGCTCGCCGAGGAAATCGTGTCAGTCACGATTCCGCAGAAGAAGGGCGATCCGGTCGTCTTTTCGCGTGACGAGCATCCGCGCGAAACGTCGCTCGAGACGCTCGCGAAGCTGAAGGGCGTCGTGCGCCCGGACGGCTCGGTGACGGCCGGCAACGCGTCGGGCGTCAACGACGGCGCCGCCGCGCTGCTGCTCGCGAACGCGGAAGCCGCGAAGCGCTTCGGCCTGACGCCACGTGCGCGCGTGCTCGGCATCGCGACGGCCGGCGTCGCGCCGCGCGTGATGGGCATCGGCCCGGCGCCGGCCACGCAGAAGCTGCTCGCGCGGCTCGGGATGACGATCGACCAGTTCGACGTGATCGAGCTGAACGAGGCATTCGCGTCGCAGGGTCTCGCGGTGCTGCGCATGCTCGGCGTCGCCGACGACGATCCGCGCGTGAACCCGAACGGCGGCGCGATCGCGCTCGGCCATCCGCTCGGCGCGTCGGGTGCGCGTCTCGTGACGACCGCGATGTACCAGCTGCATCGCACCAACGGCCGCTTCGCACTGTGCACGATGTGCATCGGCGTCGGCCAGGGTATCGCGATCGCGATCGAACGCGTCTGATCGCGCGATGCGGCGAAGCGCGCGGAATGCGCGCCGCTTGGCCGTACCTTTCCGGACGATGTGGCCGGCACGAGAAGATCGTCGTGTCGGCCACATCGTCATTCAGCCTCGTGATAGCCGCGCGATGCGTGCCGCGAGCGCGTCGATCTTGGTGTCCGCGAACACCTCGATGCCATGCTGGCGCAGCAACGCCGCCGTCACACCGGCGCCGGCATGCCGCCGGCCCGCAAAACTCCCGTCGTAAATGAAGCTGCTTCCGCACGACGGACTTCCGTCCGCCAGGATCGCGAAGCGGCAGTCGTGCGCGCGTGCCAGCGCGAGCGCGGCGTGCGCGCCGTCGACGAACGGGGCCGTCACGTCGGTGCCGTGCACGTCGACGATGCGCGCGGCACCCGACAGCACGCGTTGCCCCGATTCGCCTTGCGCGATCTCGGCGGGCGGACGCGGCACGCTCAATCCCCCTGCCAGTTCCGGACACACGGGCACCAGGCGCCCTTCGCGCTGCCACCGTGCGAGCGTTTCATGCGCGGCGGTTTTCGCCGAGCCGTTGTAGCGGACGGGGTGGCCGAGCACGCACATGCTGACGAGGATCTTCGGCGTGACCGGCGGCTGCGGCGTGTTCTGCAATGTCGTTCTCCGTGCGGGCGGTGTCGGGCGCGCGGAAATGTTGCGCGCGGGTGGAGTTCGCGCGCGTCAGGCCGTCGGCGCTTCCAGATGGATGTCCTCCGGCTCGAGCGCGTACAACGCCGGGTCGGGCGATGCGCTGACGGTGAAGCCGAGGCGCAGGTAGAAGTCGATCGTGCGCTGTGACGGCGTCGCGGACACGTAGAGCCGTGCGGCGCCCATCGTCCGTGCCTGCGCGCGGGCCGCGCGATAGAGATGCTCGCCGAGCCCGCAACCGCGCCAGTCCCGGCTCACGTGCAGGAACTTCAGCTGAAGCATGTCGCGTCGCGGGCCGAGCGGATCGGCGTCCACGATGACCGCCGCGACCAGCTGCGCGCCGTCGAACATGCCGAGACACCAGCCGCCGCGATCGTGGCAGTCGAGCAGGATCGGCGTGTAGTGCTCGGCTTCGCCGTCGGGCCAGCCGCGCACGTCGTAGAAGTCGGGGACGAGCTGCAGTTCGCCGTCGCGCAGCGCGTACAGATGATGAATGATCTCGCGCCGGTCGATGGTCCAGACGAGCGGCAGTTCGTCGCGGGTGAGCAGGCGTGCCGAGAGTGCGTCGCGTTCGGTGGCGGTGCGGCGTGTCATGCGGTGGTCCGGTGTGCAGCGCGTTGCGTGTGGTTGGGTGGGTGCGGCCGCGTGCCTGCTGCGGCGCCGCGCATGTCGTGCATGTCGTGCGTTTGCGGAATGCGCATCGTGTCGCGATCGCGGAAAAGCGCGGCCTGATCGTGTCTATCGCCGTCATGCGCAGGCCGTGCCGTATTCCGGGGCGGCCGATTCAATTGCAGCCGGGATTTTTTCATCGAGTTCAAATGCCGGTCGAATGGAGCAGACCAGGCAGAGTCGTTTCGCTGCGCGCAACGGCTGCGTAGATTGGCTCGTTGCGCGAGGTTATTCCATAAATCATCGGTTCTCTTCCGCAAAGCGTCGGACGTGATTATCGCCGGATGACTTGATCGAAATCATGCAGTTGACCGAATTCGATCTTTCATGCGCTTCCGGATTAAGGTTTTTCCGGAGGGTGCCGACAGCAAGGACGAGACCGTCGTAAAGCGATAAACCGTTTTTCGGCTACTGAGCGTGATTTTCGCGCTGCGCGGATCCTGCAGCCGGATCCGCCTTTCGGAGCCCTGCATGCGCAACAACCAGCCTGTCACCCAACAAGAATTCGAATTTCCCGACGACGTCACGCTGATGTCGACCACCGATGCGGACAGCATCATCACATACGCGAATACGACGTTCGCGCACGTGAGCGGCTTCTCGACCGACGAACTCGTCGGCGAGCCCCACAACGTCGTGCGGCACCCGGACATGCCGAAAGAGGCGTTCGCCGACATGTGGGCGACGCTGAAGAACGGCGAACCGTGGACCGCGCTCGTGAAGAACCGCCGCAGGAACGGCGATCACTACTGGGTGCGCGCGAACGCGGTGCCGGTGATGCGCGACGGGCAGCCGACGGGCTACATGTCGGTGCGCACCAGCGCGCCGCGCGACGAGATCGCGGCGGCCGACGCGCTGTACCGCGCGTTCCGCGAAGGCAAGGCCGGCCAGCGCCGTTTCCACAAGGGATTGGTCATCCGAACCGGGCTGCTGCGCATCGCGTCGCTGCCGCAGACGATGTCGGTGCGCGCGCGCGTTCATTCGGCGCTGTGCGTGCTGGCGCCGGCCGTCGTCGGCGCGGGGTGGGCGTGCGGGCTGACCGGCGGCGGGCTCGCGGCGTTTGCCGGTGCGGCGGTCGGTGTGGCGGTGGCGGCCGGCCTGTGGCTCGACGCGCAGATCGTGCGTCCGCTGAAGCGGCTGCACGACCAGGCGCTGAATGTCGCGACCGGCGCAAGCCGCCGCGGCGTGCGGATGAACCGCGTCGACGAGATCGGCATGACGTTGCGTACGATCAACCAGCTCGGGCTGATGTTCCGCTGGCTCGTCGACGACGTCAGCGAGCAGGTGCACAACGTGCAACGCGCGAGCAACGAGATCGCGCAAGGCAACAACGACCTGAGTGCGCGCACCGAACAGGCCGCGTCGAGCGTGCAGGAGACTGCGGCGTCGATGGCCGAGATGACGGCCACCGTCGACAGCAATGCGGAGACCGCACTGCAAGCGAACCGGCTCGCCGTGTCCGCGAGCGAGGCGGCCGAGCGCGGCGGGCAGGCGGTGAGCGAAGTCGTCACGACGATGAACGACATTACCGACAGCTCGCGCAGGATCGCCGACATCATCGGCGTGATCGACGGCATCGCGTTCCAGACCAACATCCTCGCGCTGAATGCGGCGGTCGAGGCGGCGCGCGCGGGCGAACAGGGGCGCGGTTTCGCGGTGGTCGCCGGCGAGGTGCGGGCGCTCGCGCAGCGCAGCGCGAACGCGGCGAAGGAAATCAAGACACTGATCGGCGCGAGCGTCGAGCGGGTCGAGTCGGGGGCGCGGCGGGTCGACGATGCAGGCAGGACGATGGAGGACATCGTCACGCAGGTGAAGCGCGTGTCGGACCTGATCGCGGAAATCAGCTCGTCGACGGCCGAGCAGAGCACCGGGGTCGCGCAGGTTGATCAGGCGGTCGTGCATCTGGACAACATCACGCAGCAGAACGCGGCGCTGGTCGAGCAGAGCGCGGCGGCATCGGAAAGCCTGAAGCAGCAGGCGACGCGGCTTGTGGACGCGGTGAACGTGTTTCGGTGATCGTCGGGCGCGCGCGCCAGCGCGCTCCCGCCACTGCGAGGCAACGCGAAGCAAATCAGGGCAAGGCGGCGAAATCCCCGATTTTCGTTTCGATTTACATGAATTAAACGAGAGAGATTCGCATTCTCGATTCCGGATCGACTCGTGAATCCCGTCGGAACAAGCGCCGGAATGGTCAGATGATTGCTGGCGCAAGTATTTGATAAAGCTGAATTTTATTTACATATAAACAAAATGTTCGGCTGAATCAAGATGATGCGAAATTCATGCATATTTACCCGAAGCCGGCATAATGTTTTCGCCGGATTTGCCGAAAGCGCAGGAGTCTGATCGAACGCATGCGGGACGACCGCGATGCGGACGGTCTCGGTTCAATCCACAAGCGGACGCAAAGATCCGCAACCCGGGAACTCCAACACCATGCGCAATAACCAGCCTGTCACGCAACGCGAATTCGATTTTCCCGACGGCGCGACGCTGATGTCGACCACCGACGCGGACAGTTACATCAGGTACGCGAATGCCGCGTTCATTCAGGTCAGCGGATTTTCCCCCGAGGAGATCGAAGGTCAGCCGCACAACGTCGTGCGGCACCCGGACATGCCGAAGGAGGCGTTCGCCGACATGTGGGCGACGCTGAAGAACGGCGAACCGTGGACCGCGCTCGTGAAGAATCGTCGCAAGAACGGCGATCATTACTGGGTCCGTTCGAATACGGTGCCGGTGATGCGCAACGGGCAGCCGACGGGTTACATGTCGGTGCGCACCAAGGCGTCGCGCGACGAGATCGCGGCGGCCGACGCGCTGTACCGCGCTTTCCGCGAAGGCAAGGCCGGCAACCGCCGTTTCCACAAGGGGCTGATCGTCCGTACCGGGCTGATGTGTGTCGCGTCTCTGTTTCAGACGATGTCGGTGCGTGCGCGCGTTCATTCGACCCTGTGCGTGCTGGCGCCGGCCGTCGTCGGCGCGGGGTGGGCGTGCGGGCTGACCGGCGGCGGGCTCGCGGCGTTTGCCGGTGCGGCGGCCGGTGTGGCGGTGGCGGCCGGACTGTGGCTCGACGCGCAGATCGTGCGTCCGCTGATTCAGTTGCGCGACCAGGCGTTGCGCGTCGCGACCGGCGAGAGCCGCACCGGCGTGGCGATGAACCGCGTCGACGAGATCGGCATGACGTTGCGCACGATCAACCAGCTCGGGCTGATGTTCCGCTGGCTCGTCGACGACGTCAGCGAGCAGGTGCACAACGTGCAACGCGCGAGCAACGAGATCGCGCAAGGCAACAACGACCTGAGCGCGCGCACCGAACAGGCGTCGACCAGCGTGCAGCAGACGGCTGCGTCGATGGCCGAGATGACGGCCACCGTATCGAGCAACGCGGAGACGGCGTTGCAGGCGAACCAGTTGTCGGTTTCGGCGAGCGAGGCGGCCGAGCGCGGCGGACGGGCGGTGAGCGAAGTCGTCACGACGATGAGCGACATCACGGCGAGTTCGCACAAGATTTCCGACATCATCGGCGTGATCGACGGCATCGCGTTCCAGACCAACATCCTCGCGCTGAACGCGGCGGTCGAGGCGGCGCGCGCGGGCGATCAGGGACGCGGCTTCGCGGTGGTCGCCGGCGAGGTGCGGGCGCTCGCGCAGCGCAGCGCGAACGCGGCGAAGGAAATCAAGACACTGATCGGCGCGAGTGTCGAGCGGGTCGAGTCGGGCGCACGGATCGTCGACGGCGCGGGCAAGACGATGGAGGACATCGTCACGCAGGTGAAACGCGTGTCGGACCTGATCGCGGAAATCAGCTCGTCGACGGCCGAGCAGAGCACCGGGGTCGCGCAGGTCGACCAGGCGGTCGTGCATCTTGACAACATCACGCAGCAGAACGCGGCGCTGGTCGAGCAGAGCGCGGCGGCGTCGGAAAGCCTGAAGCAGCAGGCGACGCGGCTCGTGGATGCGGTGAACGTGTTTCGTTGAAGGCGGGCAAGGCAGGTGACGCGGGCACGGCGGAGAGGGGCGGCCCGCGCGTCACTTCCACGGGTGGCGCAGATCAAATCAGTGCCGGTTGCAACGGCGCACGGTGCTCGCGAACCTTGACGATCCGGTATTCGTTGCGAAGCCCGTCGTCGGTGACGATCTGCGTCTGACGCAGATCGACGACCAGCACGTCGCCCTTTCCGAAGCGCTCGCCGGCATCGATCTTCGCGATGAACCGTTCGTCGTCCAGCGACGCATAGAACGCGGACGTGCCGTCGTGCACGCGCCATTTGTTGCCGTCCTTGAACACGACGGATTCGAGCTTCAGCATCTTGAGTGCGATCGTGTCGGTGACGATTTCGCCGGGATCGTCGCTGCTCGCGAACGTACCGAGTTCGTCGCGTTCGATCGAGAGTTCGACGATGTCGTCGCGGACGATGCCGAAGCTGTCGATGCCGTCATGTTCGAGCGGCGAGAGCATTTTCTGCAGGTTGACGCGAACGGCCCGGTTCCGATACAGCCGGACGATGGGTTCATCGACGACGAAGCATTCCTGCTCCGACATCCAGATCCTGACATGCGCTCCGTCCGGCTCGGTGCGATGCGGTTTGCGCCCGCGCAGCGTGCGAATGAGGCCGATCAGCCCGCCGCCACCGATGATCCCCAATGCGGCGAGGATTGCCAGTGCGTTGCTGAACGCATTGGCGTTCGGCCCGGCGAACAGGTCGCGGATCTGGCTCGCGAGCGACTGGACGAAGATCAGCTCTGCATGGAACGAGCCGGACTTGAAGCCGCCCCTGACCTCGAGACGAACCTCGGAGTGGTCGCCATTGAGTTCCTTGTTGGCGGACGAGAACAGGTCGGCGATCGCGAGCAGCACCGGTGCGAGGTCACGCACGTCCATCCGGTGCTCGCCGAGCGCGGGCCCGTCATAGATGACATTGAACGGCTGGTGATTGCTCGGGCCGCCGCGCTTTTCCTCGGGCGGGTACGTACGACGATCGGCTGCGACGCTCATGTGCGGGCTCCCTTCGTGCGGGGCGCGATGCCGGGACGGGTGCGAGGACGCGCGACGAGGGCGCGGTGCGCGGGGGATACGCTGGTCGGGCGGATGGAGGAACTGTTCATGCGCAGGCAAACCGGATCGAGGTGGAACGCTCAATCTAGCGGCTGGCAGCGGAACGAGAAATCAGACTTGAACGAAATTGCCGAACGGCATGACGTTTGGCCGATGCGGCATCGACGTCGCGCACGGAACGCGTGCCGACATCGCGCACGGCAAGGTGACGCGGGCACGGCGGAGAGGAGGTACCGGCCCGCGTCGTGACCGCCCGGTTCCGGCCGGGCGGTCAGGGCCTGTCGCCGAAGCGCCAGGCCCCGAACCGTCAGACGGCGAGGCAGAGGTACTTGATCACGACGTAGTCGTCGATGCCGTAGTGCGAGCCTTCACGGCCGAGGCCCGACTGCTTGACGCCGCCGAACGGCGCGACTTCGTTCGAGATCAGGCCCGTGTTCACGCCGACCATCCCGTACTCGAGCGCTTCGGCGACCTTCCACACGCGGCCGATGTCGCGGCTGTAGAAGTACGCGGCGAGACCGAACTCGGTGTCGTTCGCGAGGCGGATCACCTCGTCGTCGCTGCCGAACTTGAACAGCGGCGCGAGCGGCCCGAACGTCTCTTCCTTCGCGACCTTCATCGCCGGCGTGACACCCGTCAGCACGGTCGGCTCGAAGAAGCCGTGGCCGAGCGCGTGGCGCTTGCCGCCCGTCACGACGGTCGCACCCTTCGCGAGCGCGTCCTCGATGTGCGCCTCGACCTTCAGCACGGCCGCTTCGTTGATCAGCGGACCTTGCGTGACGCCCGGCTCCGTGCCGCGGCCGACCTTCAGCTGGCCGACCGCTGCCGCGAGCTTCTGCGCGAACTGGTCGTACACGGCTTCGTGCACGTAGAAGCGGTTCGTGCACACGCACGTCTGGCCACTGTTGCGGTACTTCGATGCGATCGCGCCCTGCACGGCGGCATCGAGATCGGCGTCGTCGAACACGATGAACGGTGCGTTGCCGCCGAGTTCCAGCGACACCTTCTTGACCGTCGCCGCGCATTGCGACATCAGCAGGCGGCCGACCGGCGTCGAGCCGGTGAACGACAGCTTGCGCACGATCGGGTTCGACGTCAGCTCGCCGCCGATCGCCTTCGGGTCGCCGGTGACGACGCTGAACACGCCGGCCGGCACGCCCGCGCGTTCGGCCAGCACGGCCATCGCGAGGGCCGAGAACGGCGTCGCTTCAGCCGGCTTCACGACGATCGGGCAGCCTGCCGCGAGCGCCGGGCCGACCTTGCGGGTGATCATCGCCGCCGGGAAATTCCACGGCGTGATCGCCGCGCACACGCCGATCGCTTCCTTCGTCACGACGATGCGCTTGTCGCTCGCCGGCGTCGGGATCGTGTCGCCGTACACGCGCTTGCCTTCCTCCGCGAACCACTCGAGGAACGAGGCTGCGTAGCCGATCTCGCCCTTCGCCTCGGCGAGCGACTTGCCCTGCTCGGTGGTCAGGATCAGCGCGAGGTCGTCGGCGTTTTCCATCATCAGGTCGTGCCACTTGCGCAGGATCGCCGCGCGCTCCTTCGCGGTCTTCTTGCGCCATGCCGGCCATGCGGCGTTCGCGGCCTCGATTGCGTGGCGCGTCTCGGCCGTGCCCATCGCCGGCACGGTGCCGAGCAGGCCGCCGGTTGCCGGGTTGCGGACCTCGAACGACTCGCCGTTCGCCGCGCCTTGCCATTCGCCGTTGACATACGCCTGCTGGCGGAACAGCGACGGATCTTTCAGTGCCAGGGTTTCCTGAACGGTGCTCATATGAATCGCCTGCCTTGAAAATGACGGATAAAAAGGCCGCCGCCGTCCTGACGACGGCGGCGGCGCATTCAGTTGACGTGGACGGAAACTCAGGCCGGCACGCCGACCGTTTCCTTCAGCACTTCCTCGAGGATCACGAGCGCTTCGTCGAACACGGCCTGCGGGATCGTCAGCGGGAACAGGAAGCGCACGACGTTCGAGTAGACGCCGCACACGAGCAGCAGCAGCCCGCGCTCGAGCGCGCGCGTCTGCACGCGCTTCGTGAATTCCGCGTCCGGCTCGCCCGAACCCGGCTTCAGGAACTCGACCGCGATCATCGCGCCCGGGCCGCGCACGTCGGCGATCTGCGGCACGTCGGCCTGCAGCGAATTCAGCTTCGCCTTCAGCACGTCGCCGAGTTGCGTCGCACGTTCGCACAGCTTCTCTTCGTCGATGATCTCGAGCACCGCGTGCGCCGACGCGACGGCCAGCGGGTTGCCCGCGTAGGTGCCGCCGAGGCCGCCGGGAGCCGCTGCGTCCATCACGTCCGCACGGCCGACGACGCCCGACAGCGGCATGCCGCCCGCGAGGCTCTTCGCCATCGTGATCAGGTCGGCCAGCACGTCGTAGTGCTGCATCGCGAACAGCTTGCCGGTACGCGCGAAGCCCGTTTGCACTTCGTCGGCGATCAGCAGGATGCCGTGCTCGTTACAGATCTTGCGCAGCGCGCGCACGAACTCGGCCGGCGCCGGGTTGAAGCCGCCTTCGCCCTGGACCGGTTCGAAGATGATCGCGGCGACGCGCTTCGGATCGATGTCGGCCTTGAACAGCATCTCGATCGCCTTGATCGAGTCGGCCGTCGTCACGCCGTGCAGCGCGTTCGGGTACGGCGCGTGGAACACGTCGCCCGGGAACGGGCCGAAGTTCAGCTTGTACGGGGCGACCTTGCCGGTCAGCGCCATGCCCATCATCGTGCGGCCGTGGAAGCCGCCCGAGAACGCGATCACGCCCGGACGGCCGGTCGCGGCGCGCGCGATCTTGATCGCGTTTTCGACGGCTTCGGCGCCGGTCGTGAAGAACGCGGTCTTCTTCGGGAAGTCGCCCGGCGCGCGTTCGTTGATCTTTTCCGCCAGCTCGACGTACGACGCGTACGGGACGATCTGGTAAGCGGTGTGCGTGAAGCTGTTCAGTTGATCCGCGATCGCCTTGACGATCTTCGGGTGGCGGTGGCCCGTGTTCAGCACCGCGATGCCGGCGGCGAAATCGATGAAGCGGCGGCCTTCGACATCCCACAGCTCCGCGTTCTCGGCGCGGGCTGCGTAGAAATCGCACATCACGCCGACGCCGCGCGGGGTGGCGGCGTTCTTGCGGGCCTGCAGGTCGGCATTCTTCACGGTCATCTCCTTGATGTTCTGTCCGGTGGGATAAAAATCGGCCGCATTGGCAGCCCATGGAGGCGACTATAATCACATTTGGCTCTGGCAATCAGAGCCATTTCAATAAATATTCAGGAGCCAATCATGCGCGCAAGCGTGTTGTCGGACTGGCTGGCGCAGCGCCTCGTGCGCGGCGGCGAACAGCCGATCTACCGGCAGCTGCACCGGCTGCTGCAGCAGGCGATCCTGTCGCGCGAACTGCCGGCCGGCACGCGCGTGCCGTCGTCGCGGCTGCTGGCGGCCGAGCTCGGGATCGCCCGCAACACGGTCACGCAGGTTTACGAACAGCTTGCGCTCGAAGGTTATGTGAACTCGGCGACGGGGCGCGGCACGTTCGTCGCCGACAGCGCGCCGGACGAGATCGTCGGCGCGTCGCCCGACCCGGCCGCCGGCCCGGCGGCGGCGCCATCGTCCGCGCGGCGGCTGTCCGCGCGCGGCACGCGGCTCGTCGAGGGCGCGGGCGTGTCGAAGCGCCAGGGCGGCGCGTTCATGCCCGGCGTGCCCGATGTGTCGCGCTTTCCGGCGCGCGTGTGGACACGGCTGCACAACAAGTACTGGCGGAGATTGCGCCCCGATTTGCTCACCTACGCGCCGGGCGGCGGGCTCGCGCTGCTGCGCGAGGCGCTGGCCGACTACCTGCGCACGTCGCGTTCGGTGCGCTGCACGCCCGAGCAGATCGTGATCACGACCGGGATCCACCAGTCGATCGACCTCGCGGTGCGGCTCCTGACCGATCCGGGCGACGCGATCTGGACCGAGGATCCGTGCTACTGGGGCGTGCGCAGCGTGCTGAACGTGTCGGGGCTGACCACGCGGCCGATTCCGGTCGACGACGAAGGGATCGCGCCGTCGGCCGCCGATCTCGCCGAACCGCCGAAGCTGATGCTCGTCACGCCGTCGCACCAGTATCCGCTCGGGATGGTGATGAGCCTCGCGCGGCGCCGGATGCTGCTCGAATACGCGCGTCAGCACGGCTGCTGGATCATCGAGGACGACTACGACAGCGAATTCCGCTACGGCAGCCGGCCGCTCGCGTCGCTGCAGGGGCTCGATACGGCCGGGCAGGTGATCTACGTCGGCAGTTTCGGCAAGACGCTGTTTCCGGGGCTGCGGGTCGGCTATCTGGTCGCGCCGGAGCCGCTCGCGGAGAGCTTCGCGACCGCGAGCGCCGAGCTGTATCGCGAAGGGCAGCTGCTGCAGCAGGCGGTGCTCGCCGAGTTCATCGCGGAAGGGCACTTCGTGTCGCATATCCGCAAGATGCGCACGCTGTACGGGCAGCGCCGCGAGGTGCTGCTCGATGCGGTCGCGCGCCGCTACGGCGACACGCTGCAGGCACTCGGCAGCGATGCGGGGCTGCATCTCGTCACGCGGCTGCCGGACGGGGTCGACGATCGCGCGGTCGCGCAGGCCGCGCTCGAACGCAATATCGTCGTGCGGCCGCTGTCCGGTTACTACGCGGAGCGCGAGCGCGCGGCGTCGGGGTTGCTGCTCGGCTATGCGTGCGTGCCGGAGGACGAGATCGCGACGGCGTTCGCGACGCTGGCCGAGGCGATCGACGAGCGGGCGTTCGACGGGATGATTGCGGCGGCTTGACGTGTGCGGCAGTTGAGGTGACGACCAACGCTCGAGACGGCAGAGCGCGATGCGAAAGTCACGTATGAGAGGGAGTCGATATGGATCAGCGTTTTCAAGCAGGTTCAGGGCAATTGTCTCCGCGGTGCGGAGACAATTGCCTCGCCTGGAAAAACCTCGGCGGCAAGCACACAACGGCCCGACTGCCGAGTGCACCGGACCTGCCGTGACTGCCGGTCCTTCCTGAGGGCGTACGCACGCGCGTCAAAGCCGGATCAACGCCGCGCCCGCGACCACCAGCGCGCATGCTGCGAGCCGCTGCGCGCCGGGCCGCTCGCGCATCACGAACCAGCCGATCGCGACCGCGAAGATCGAGCTTGTCTCGCGCAGCGCCGATACCGTCGCGACCGGCAGATGCCGGTACGCGAGAATCACGATTCCATAGGCGGCGAGCGAGATCGTGCCGGCGATCGCGCCTTGCCGCAGCGACGCGCGCGAACCGAACACCACGCGCGGGCCGCCGCGCATCGCACACACCAGCACGAGCTGCGGCACGCTCCACAGCAGATAAACCCACGCGATATAGCCGAGCGCGCTGCCCGACACACGCGAGCCGATGCCGTCGCAGATCGAATACGCGGCGATGAACACGCCCGTGAGCAGTGCGTACGGCACGCCTTCGCTGGAGAACCGGAAGCCGCGCCGCAACGCGAGCGACATGATGCCGAACGACACGAGCGCAATGCCTGTGAAGCCGAACGGCGTCGGCCGCTCGTGCAGCATCGCGAGCGCCAGCACCGACACGAGCAGCGGCGAGATCCCGCGCGCGATCGGGTAGATCTGCCCAAACTCGCCGTTGCGGTATGCACGCGCCAGCGTGAAGCAGTACGCGACCTCGAGCACGGCCGACGCCGCGACATACGGCCACGCGGCGGGCGCTGGCGCGGGCAGCAGTACGACGCCCGCAATGCCGAACGCGAGATACGGCAGCGACATCGTGCCGAGCTGGACGAGACGGTCTTCGCTCACGTGGAGGAAGGCATTCCAGATCGCGTGCAAGAGGGCGGAGCACAGCACGAGGCCGATGAACAGGTGATCCATGAATGAGCGAGCGGACGAGGGCGGGCGGCGTCAATTATGTGGGTGCCGGGCGCGCTCGCGCGGAATTGTCGATAATAGAACGTTGTTATTCACCGGATGCCGACGATGACCGAAGCCCCCCTCACCCCGCCCGCCGTTCCGCGCCTCACGAGCCTGTCGCATGGCGGCGGCTGCGGCTGCAAGATCGCGCCGGGCGTGCTGTCCGAGCTGCTGAAGCGGGCGACGCCGCCCGCGCTGTTCCCGGACCTGCTGGTCGGCACCGAGACCTCCGACGACGCGGCCGTTTACCGGCTGAACGACGAGCAGGCGATCGTCGCGACGACCGACTTCTTCATGCCGATCGTCGACGATCCGTTCGACTTCGGCCGTATCGCTGCAACCAACGCGCTGTCCGACGTCTACGCGATGGGCGGCAAGCCGATTCTCGCGCTCGCGCTGGTCGGGATGCCGATCAACGTGCTGCCGCACGAGACGATCGCGGCCGTGTTGCGCGGCGGCGAATCGGTGTGCGCGGATGCCGGCATTCCGGTCGCGGGCGGCCATTCGATCGATTCGGTCGAGCCGATCTACGGGCTCGCGGCGATCGGCGTCGTGCATCCGTCGCGCGTTAAGCGCAATGCGGCCGCGCGCGCGGGTGACGTGCTCGTGCTCGGCAAGCCGCTCGGTGTCGGCGTGCTGTCGGCCGCGCTGAAGAAGAACCAGCTCGACGACGCGGGCTACGCGCAGATGGTGGCGACGACCACCAAGCTGAACCGGCCGGGTGCCGAACTCGCCGCGCTGCCGGGCGTGCATGCGCTGACCGACGTCACGGGCTTCGGGTTGCTCGGCCATACGCTCGAACTGGCGCGCGGCGCGAAGCTGACCGCACGCGTGCATTACGCATCGCTGCCGTGGCTGGCGGGCGTCGAGGCGTTCGTCGCCGACGGCGTGTTCACCGGCGCATCGGGCCGCAACTGGGCCGCATATGGCGCCGACGTGCGGCTCGCCGACGGGCTGCCGCCCGTCGCGCAGGCGCTGCTGACCGATCCGCAGACGTCCGGCGGCCTGCTGGTCGCGTGCGCGCCGGATGCCGTCGACGACGTGCTCGCGTGCTTCCGCGCCGACGGCTTCGACCGTGCGGCCGTGATCGGCGAGATGGTGGACGGGCCCGCGCGCGTCGACGTCGCCTGACGCGTTTTTTTTTCACGCTGGATCACTGTCGGTCGCTAGAATCGATGCCTTCCCTCGAAGGCTTCGACGACCGATGAACGATTTCCTGTTCGGGCTGATGATCGCGCTGTCGGTCGGGCCCGTCGCGCTGATGATCGCGAACTACGGGATGCGCGCCGGCACCGCGAGCGGCGTGCGCGCGGCAATGGGCGTGGCGTCGGCCGACGGCTGCTATGCGCTCGTCGCGTTCACCATCGGCGCGATGCTCGCGAGCACGCTCGCGTCGCACCTGCCGCTGTTCCGCTTCGTCGGCGCGCTCGTGTTGCTTGCAATGGGCGCACGCATGCTGTGGCGCGCGTTGCAGGATCGGCGCCGCACGCTGAACGGCGCCGCGCCGCCGCCGGGCGCGCGCCCGTTCACGTCGATGTTCTTCGTCACGCTCGCGAATCCGCTGACCATCCTGCTGTTCTATGGCTATGCCACCGCAGCGGCCGGTGCGCATCGGCACTGGCTGCTCGGTGCCGCGTGCGTGTTTGCCGGCAGTCTCGCCGGGCAACTCGTGTTCGCGTTCGGCGGCAGCGCAATCGGGCGCATCGTGAAGTCACCGCGATGGCTCGCCGCGAGTCATGTGGTGGCCGCACTGGTCGTGCTCGGTTATGGCGTTGCGGGGATGCTTCGCGTCTAGCGGCTCGAGCGCAGTCGTCGGTCACGATCATTGGCGGAAGATGTGGCGATTTCATATCGATCAACCGAGTAGCATTCCTGATTTTTTTGTCAGGCGGCATGCGAACCGGGCGTACAACAATCGCGAGACGAAACACCGCCCGCCGTTTCGTAGTCGGGTTCCGCATCGCACACGCGCGTTCTATACTCCCTCGCGCAGTCTCCGAGAGCCGTTCTCACCCAACATCACCGAAACAAGGAACGCCGATGCTGACTCGCTCCATCCTTTCCGCAGCTGCATTCTCGCTTGCCGCCTGTGCGACCGCGCCGTCGATTGCGCAGAACAACCAGGGCAACGATGCGGGCAACGCTGCATTCGCCGAGACCGGTGCACAGGGCCGCCCGGTCAAGGTCATGATCATCACGATGTTCGGTCCGGAAGGCCAGGCATGGCTCGACCGGCTCGGCCCGTGGCGCGACATCACCGTGCCCGGCCTGTCGCCCGACTATCCGGCCGTTCACTGCAACAAGCAGGACGTGTGCGTGGTGACGACCGGCATGGGCTATGCGAACGCGTCCGCGACGATCATGGCGCTCACGTTCTCGCAGCGCTTCGACCTGCGCCGCACGTACTTCCTCGTGTCGGGCATCGCGGGCGTCGACCCCGCGCAAGGCACGGTCGGTTCCGCCGCCTGGTCGAAATACCTGGTCGACTTCAGCCTGCAGTGGGAGCTCGATGCGCGCGAGATTCCGGCCGGCTGGAACACCGGCTTTCTCGGCATCAATACGAAGAGCCCGAACGACAAGCCGCCGCTCGACTACCGCACCGAAGTATTCCAGCTCAACCCGCAGCTGACCGATGCCGCGTATGCGCTGTCGCGCAACGTCGTGCTCGCCGACAGCGCGCAGGCCCAGGCCGTGCGCGCGAAGTTCACGTATGCGCCGGCGAACCGGCCGCCGACGGTGATCCAGTGCGACACGTCATCGGGCAATACGTGGTTCTCGGGCACGCTGATCGGCGAGCGCGCGCGCCAGTGGACCAAGATCCTCACCGACGGCAAGGGCACCTATTGCATGACCGCGCAGGAAGACAACGCGACGTATGAAGCGCTCAAGCGCGCGGCGAGCGTGAAGCGGGTCGACCTGTCGCGCGTCGCGGTGCTGCGCACGGGTTCCGATTTCGACCGGCCGTATGCAGGGCAGACGAGCGCGGACAATCTGCTGAACTATGCGGACCAGGGTGGTTTCGCCCCGGCGACCGAAAACCTGTACCGCGCGGGCAATCCGCTCGTTCAGGACATCGTCACGCACTGGGGCGAATGGCGCGACGGCGTGCCGCGCCGGTAAGGGGGTAGCGCCGCGCTGGAGTCACTCGATCAATCACGCGTGGCCGGGCTCCGGGCGAGTCGATATCGCCTGGAGCGACCGGATTGGGGCCCGCGGGACCGGCTGCGGAGGATCACGGGCCGGGGCGCGCGAGTTTGAGTTCGATGCGCGTATATTCCGGCCCCAATAGCTGCATGGGCGCAGTCTTACCGTGCTCGTCCGTCATGCCGATGTATTGCGTGGCACTGGTGCTGATCCGGTAGCAGGTATGCGTTAGCGGCCGGTGGTCTTGATTTCGCAAAAGCAAGGTCTGGTTGCGCGTGCGTGCGGTCCAGCGCTCCGTTGTCACGAAACGTGCCGACGTGGGTTCCCGACTGTCGCCGCATGAAAAGCGGCTCGAGTCGGGCTCGGGCCCCGGCATTTCGGGTGTCGGTGCATGACTGGCGACACCGGGCGTACCTGCCGAGTTGCAAAGACTCTGACAGCCCGCAGGCGGGCATTTCGGAACGAACTGGACCCAAAGCTGCTTCCTGTCATCGGGATCGAGCTTGCCGTTCCTGCGCGACACGATTCGCTCGTCGATGTAGATGTCGTCGGGCGACATTCCGAGTTGCACGAGAAACGATTTCATCTGCGCACCGCGTTGCCGCGCGAGTTGATCAGGGCGGCTTTCCCAATCGTAGGCCGTCGCGTCGATCGAGACCGCCGCCCCTTCGCGCGTCCATTCCCTGGCGGTCAGGTAGTGTCTGACGACGGAGAGTCTGTCGCTGTTGGCGATCTCGGTCGAATTCAGCGGCAGTTCCATGCTGTCGGTCAACAGGACCTTGCACGCATTGGCCTGTATCGGGAGTGACAGGAGGGCGCCGAATATGACGGGGAGGGCACGTCGCATGAGTTGCTCCGGTTCAACGTGCCAGAATGAACCACGCGATGTTGTCTGCATTACCGATCGCCATGCCCGGGTAGCGTTTCGCGAACTGGGCGCTGGCCCGTCGACCGTATGCCGCTGGATGGTCGCCCGCGTCGAAAGTGTCTGCGAAATGCGCGCATTCGTGAACGATGGTCAATTGCTGCGAGGAGAGGTTCCCGGCTGATCGCTCGGGTAGCGAGCAGAACGGGAGATTGATGGCGATTGTATGAGTTGCGGTGTCGGGGCGACAGACATGCGCGACCTCGGCGTCGAGATGTTTCATGTTTGGAAGACATCCTGTTGCGCGGTCGGCATCGGAACCGATGCGGACGAAATTTTCTGGCCCGAGACTGGCCATCACCCTGGCGAGGGCGTCGAGCCCCGAAGTAAGTCTGCGTCTTGTATCGCTATTTGCCGAACCGAACCACTCGATCACTCGTGCTTCCGTGGCCGGATTCCAGAGCATCAGTTCCCTGCGCCGTCGCAGTGTGATCTCGACTGCTTCGTCCCGCAATTCGAGCATCCGTTTCCTGAACGCCGCGTCCGTCATGTTCGGACAGATTGGTGGTCCATCGAGAGATACACCAGGCAGTGGCGATGTCGTCATAGGCACTCTCCATATGGATATCATTTGGAGTGCTGATGCTAAGTGCCTGAAGTAGGACCGAAGGTGTACCAGATTTCGGTCGATGCAACGAATGAGTATTGGGAAGTGTGAATGGAAGGTGGGAAAGACGGCGGGTTCTTGCGGCGAACAAGCGACCTTTCGCTGGCTCAACCGGCGTGATGATCTGGATTGAGCCCGCTGGACATGCAATATGCAGCCGATCGACCATCGACTACGACGGCAAGCGCGACCGGCAGACTAATCAGCTCGTGTCAATCGCTGTATGGGGCATGGATGCGACTTGGTCGCTGGATTGACCTTGGATAACGTCACCAATTGTGTCGCTACACTGGTGCAGTGACTACGGCACAAATATGCCGCAGTGGCCGACGCTTCGCCCCGGCGACCGAAAACCTCTACCGCGCGGGCAATCCGCTCGTTCAGGACATCGTCACGCACTGGGGCGAATGGCGCGACGGCGTGCCGCGCCGTTGACGGCCAGCGTCTTCAGCGAGAGATCGACGCGAAGTTCAATGCGCGTGCGGCGCGGAACGGAACGGCGTCCAGACGGGCGTCGTGTCGTCCCAATGATCGAGCGGCGAAGGAAGTTGATCGTTCATCACAGGCTCCTGCAACTAACTGACTAATCGGGTGTTCGATGGCGGTGTCTCGATGCCGCGCCGCGGATCATCCGCTGCGCGGCGTTGCGCGTTGTCCGATGCTCAACGGCCTGCGCCGGCGAGCTGGTTGCCTTCCGGTGTCGGGCGATACGGGCCTTGCGCGAGTTCGAGCCCTTGCGGATACGAATTCGCCTTGCGCAGCCAGGCCAGCGTGCCGTCGCGGCGGGCCTGCTCGACTTCCGCGCTGACTTCGGCACGCGTACGCGGGCCGTTGCTGTGCTGCGCGTACCACGACGTGTTCGCGTAGTCGCCGGCGTGCGGGGTGGTCGTATCGGCGAAGGCCGGTGCGGACACGGCGAGTGCGAGCGCGACGGCGGAGAGAAGATGGCGGCGGTTCATGACGTAACTCCTGTGTTGGTCGGAGTTGGCGCGTCGGCGCTTGCTCCGGTCCCGTCAAGCGGGATCTGTTCGATGCGCAACGAGGTGCGCGACAGGGTTTACTCTAGGGGGACGTTCAGGCGCGATAAATGCGGCTGACGCGAATTGAATTGTCGTGATGGTGGAACAATCGCGATCCGTACTGTCGGCAGGGTTACTCGAAAATCGCGCACAGCCGCCTGCAGCGGGGCTCCCGGCGATGTCGCGCGGCGCGCGCCGTCACGCACGCGGCCGATTGCCGTGCACGGCGCAAAGGTGTGATGCGGATTCAGGAAAGGCGCTGTGCGGGGCGGGGAAGGCGGCACGAACGTGACGCCGCGGCGGCGCGAAGGCAGGACGGCGCGCGGGCCGCACGGCCCGCGCACCGCGGTTCAGACGATTACGCGACCCACTCGTTGATGACCGGCGTGTCGAGCGCCGGTGCGCGCTCGGCTTCCTCAAACGTGCGCTTGCTGCACGTCGCGTCGAGGCTGCCCTTGCCGCTCAGCAGCGGGCAGCGGTCGAACACTTCGGCGATCCAGTCAACGAACACGCGTACCTTCGGCGACAGGTGCCGGCTGTGCGGATACACGACCGAGATCGGCATCGGCAGCGGCTTGAGGCCGGGCAGCACTTCCTTGAGCCGGCCGTCGCGCAGGTGCGGCAGCACCATGAACAGCGGCGGCTGGATCAGGCCGAAGCCTTCGAGCCCGCACGTCACGTACGCATCGGCATCGTTGACCGACACGATCGCGTTCATCTTGACCTCGACTTCCTTGCCGTCGGTCAGGAACGTCCAGTCGATCGTACGGCCCGTGCGGCTCGAGAAGTAGTTGACGGCCTTGTGGTCGTTCAGATCCTCGATCGTTCGCGGCTCGCCGAACTTCTCGAGATACGCGGGCGCAGCGACCGACACGCACTCGAACAATCCGACCCGGCGCGCAACCAGCGACGAATCCTGCAGCGCACCGACGCGGATCACGCAGTCGACGCCTTCCTGCAGCAGGTCGACCGGCCGGTCGGACAGGCCGAGCTGCAGGTCGATGTCCGGATAGCGCGTGTGGAATTCGCACAGCGACGGAATCACCAGCAGCCGCCCGATCGAGCCCGGCATGTCGATACGCAACTTTCCGTGCGGCTTGCGGTTGTTGTTCTGGAAGCTTGCTTCGGTTTCCTCGACATCGGCGAGGATCCGCACGCAGCGTTCGTAGTACGCGGCCCCGTCCGGCGTGAGCGACAGCCGGCGCGTGGTCCGGTGCATCAGCCGCACGCCGAGGAAGGCTTCGAGATTCTGGATGATCGTCGTGACGGACGCCCGCGGCAGGCTGAGCGACTCTGCTGCCTTGGTGAAGCTGCTTGTATCGACGACGCGAGTAAACACCTGCATGGCCTGAAGCCGGTCCATCACAACCTCCGCAATCTAATTTGCCGCCCGAACGACAAGGCTGCGCTACCTCATGGGTAAGCGCAGCCTGGATTGTTCGGGGGCGTTGAATTGTGTTGCCGGATTATAGGCATTTATCCGGATGTCTGCCGGACCCAGAATTCGTTCCATCTCGAAATGGATGCTGCATCGTCATGGACGCTTCTGAATTCAGCAAATTCCTGAAAGCCGCGTTGCCCGCCGAAGCCAGAGCCGGCGCGGCACTGACGGTCGCGGAGGTGGAAATCCCCGGCTACGCGCAGGACATCGTGCTGCGCCTCTATCGGCGCGCGGACAAGACCGGATTGCCGGTAGTGCTTTACTTCCACGGCGGTGGTTTCGTGCGCGGCACGCTGGATGACGCCGATTTCGCCGCGCGCTTTTTAGCAGAACGCTTACCGGCTCTCGTAGTGTCGGTCGATTATTCGCTCGCGCCGGCCTTTCCTTTTCCGGCCGCGCCGGAGGATGCGTATCGCGCAGCCGTGTGGGCCGCGACGCGCGCCCGCGCGTTCGGCGGCAATCCGAAGAAGATCGGCGTCGCGGGGCACGATGCGGGCGGCCAGCTCGCGAACTGTCTCGCGTTCATCGCGCGCGATCGCGGCGAAGTGTCGATTGCCGCGCAGGCCCTGTTCGGGCCGATGCTCGACCCGAGCATGACGCGCATCGGCGACGCCGAACGCCTTGCGTCGGACATCACCGCGCGCGAATGCGCGGCCTGTTATCGCGCCTATCTGCCGCAGGCGGCGCAGCGCATGCACCCGTATGCGGCGCCGCTCGAATCGGTGCGCCTCGCGGGCCTGCCGCCGACGCTCGTCGTCACCGCGCAGAACGACGTGCTGCACGTCGAAGCGGAGAAATATGCGGGCTGCCTGATTTCATCGGGCGTGCTCACGCAGGTGATCCGCTACCCGGACGTCACGCACGCGGCGCTCGCGACGCACGAGGCCGCGCTCGAGGAAGCCGTGCGCTTCTTCCAGTGCCGCTTCCAGGCGCGCCAGCCGAACCGTTCCGAATAACCAGAACCAATCCACGCTTATTGGAGATCCACATGGCCATCCTACGCACCTCCCGCTCCCGAATCGCGACCGCGGCGATCGCGACGCTCGCCGTCGTCGGCCTCGGCACGTTCGGCGCGATGCGCGTGAACGCGAACGCGCCCGAAAAGGCGGCAGCGCCGCTGCCCGAAGTCGACGTCGCGACCGTCGTGCCGCAGACCGTCACCGACTGGCAAGGCTATTCGGGCCGCCTCGAGGCGGTCGAGAAAGTCGACGTGCGCCCGCAGGTGTCGGGCACGATCGTCGCGGTGAACTTCAAGGACGGCGCGCTCGTGAAGAAGGGCGACGTGCTGTTCGTGATCGATCCGCGCCCGTACCAGGCGGAAACCGACCGCGCGGCCGCGCAGCTCGCCGCCGCGCAGGCCCGCAACGGCTACGCGCAGAGCGACTGGCAGCGCGCGCAGCGGCTGATCGGCGACAACGCGATCGCGAAGCGCGATTACGACGAGAAGCAGAACGCGGCGCGCGAAGCGACGGCGAACCTGAAGGCCGCCGAAGCCGCGCTGGAAACGGCGCGCATCAACCTCGGCTATACGCGCATCACCGCACCCGTGTCGGGCCGCGTGTCGCGCGCGGAAATCACACTCGGCAACGTCGTGTCGGCCGGCGCGTCGGCCGCGCCGCTGACGACGCTGGTGTCGGTGTCGCCGATCTACGCATCGTTCGACGCGGACGAGCAGACCTACCTGCAGTACATCAACGGCGCGCGCAACGGCCGCAAGGTGCCGGTCGAGCTCGGCCTCGCGAACGAAACCGGCTACTCGCGCAGCGGCGAGATCGACTCGGTCGACAACCGGCTCGACACGTCGTCCGGCACGATCCGCGTGCGCGCGCGCTTCGACAACGCGGACGGTACGCTCGTCCCCGGGCTCTACGCGCGCGTGAAGGTGGGTGGCAGCGCACCGCACGAGGCGCTGCTCGTCGACGATGCGGCGATCAACACCGACCAGGACAAGAAGTTCGTGTTCGTTGTCGACCAGCAGGGCCGCGTGTCGTATCGCGAAGTGCAGCAGGGCATGCAGCACGGCAATCGGCGCGTGATCGTGAGCGGCCTCGCCGCCGGCGATCGCGTGATCGTGAACGGCACGCAGCGCGTGCGGCCGGGCGAGCAGGTGAAGCCGCACATGGTCCCGATGACGGGCGGCGATGCGCCGTCCGCGCCGCTCGCGGACAACGCGAAGCCGGCCGCACCGGCGAAGGCGGAATCGTAAGCGGCCCGCCGCTTCGATTTCCGCGTTCAACCAGACAGAGCAACCCATGAACATTTCCAAATTCTTTATCGACCGGCCGATCTTTGCAGGAGTCCTATCGGTGATCGTCCTGCTCGGCGGGGTGATCGCGATGTTCCTGCTGCCGATTTCGGAGTATCCGGAAGTCGTGCCGCCGTCCGTGATCGTGAAGGCGCAGTATCCGGGCGCGAACCCGAAAGTGATCGCCGAGACGGTCGCGTCGCCGCTGGAAGAGCAGATCAACGGCGTCGAGGACATGCTCTACATGCAGTCTCAGGCGAACAGCGACGGCAACATGACGATCACCGTCACGTTCAAGCTCGGCACCGATCCGGACAAGGCCACGCAGCTCGTGCAGAACCGCGTGAACCAGGCGTTGCCGCGCCTGCCGGAAGACGTGCAGCGGCTCGGCATCACCACGGTGAAGAGCTCGCCGACGCTGACGATGGTGGTCCACCTGATCTCGCCGGACAACCGCTACGACATGACCTACCTGCGCAACTACGCGCTGATCAACGTGAAGGATCGCCTGTCGCGGATCCAGGGCGTCGGCCAGGTGCAGCTGTGGGGTTCGGGCGACTACGCGATGCGCGTGTGGCTCGATCCGCAGAAGGTCGCGCAGCGCGGGCTGTCGGCCGAGGACGTCGTGCAGGCGATCCGCGAGCAGAACGTGCAGGTCGCGGCCGGCGTGATCGGCGCGTCGCCGTCGCTGCCCGGCACGCCGCTGCAGCTGTCGGTGAACGCGCGCGGCCGTCTGCAGACGGAAGACGAGTTCGGCGACATCGTCGTGAAGACGACGCCGGACGGCGGCGTCACGCATCTGCGCGACATCGCGCGCATCGAGCTGGACGCGTCCGAGTACGGGCTGCGCTCGCTGCTCGACAACAAGCCGGCCGTCGCGATGGCGATCAACCAGTCGCCGGGCGCGAACTCGCTGCAGATCTCCGACGAAGTGCGCAAGACGATGGCCGAGCTGAAGCAGGACATGCCGGCCGGCGTCGACTACAAGATCGTCTATGACCCGACGCAGTTCGTGCGCTCGTCGATCAAGGCCGTGGTGCACACGCTGCTCGAAGCGATCGCGCTGGTCGTGATCGTCGTGATCGTGTTCCTGCAGACCTGGCGCGCGTCGCTGATTCCGCTGATCGCGGTGCCGGTGTCGATCATCGGCACGTTCTCGCTGCTGCTGGCGTTCGGGTATTCGATCAACGCGCTGTCGCTGTTCGGGATGGTGCTCGCGATCGGGATCGTGGTCGACGATGCGATCGTGGTGGTCGAGAACGTCGAGCGCAACATCGAGAGCGGGATGAACGCGCGGGCGGCGACCTACAAGGCGATGCAGGAAGTGAGCGGGCCGATCATCGCGATCGCGCTGACGCTCGTCGCCGTGTTCGTGCCGCTCGCGTTCATGTCGGGCCTGACCGGCCAGTTCTACAAGCAGTTCGCGATGACGATCGCGATCTCGACGGTGATCTCGGCGTTCAACTCGCTGACGCTGTCGCCGGCGCTGTCCGCGATCCTGCTGAAGGGCCACGGCGACAAGGAAGACTGGCTCACGCGCGTGATGAACCGCGTGCTCGGCGGCTTCTTCCGCGGCTTCAACAAGGTGTTCCATCGCGGCGCGGAGAACTACGGCCGCGGCGTGCGCGGCGTGCTGTCGCGCAAGACGCTGATGCTCGGCGTGTACCTCGTGCTGGTGGGCGCGACCGTGCTCGTGTCGAAGGTCGTGCCGGGCGGCTTCGTGCCTGCGCAGGACAAGGAATACCTGATCGCGTTCGCGCAGCTGCCGAACGGCGCGTCGCTCGACCGCACCGAGAAGGTGATCCGCGACATGGGTTCGATCGCGCTGAAGCAGCCGGGCGTCGAGAGTGCGGTCGCGTTCCCGGGGCTGTCGGTGAACGGCTTCACCAACAGCTCGAGCGCGGGCATCGTGTTCGTCACGCTCAAGCCGTTCTCGGAGCGGCACGGCAAGGCGCTGTCGGCCGGTGCGATCGCCGGTGCGCTGAACCAGCAGTACGGTGCGATCAAGGATTCGTTCGTCGCGGTGTTCCCGCCGCCGCCGGTGCTCGGCCTCGGCACGCTCGGCGGGTTCAAGATGCAGATCGAGGATCGCGGCGCGGTGGGCTACGCGAAGCTGTCGGATGCGACCAACGACTTCATCAAGCGCGCGCAGCAGGCGCCTGAGCTGGGCCCGTTGTTTACGAGCTACCAGATCAACGTGCCGCAGCTGAATGTCGATCTGGACCGCGTGAAGGCGAAGCAGCTCGGCGTGCCGGTCACCGACGTGTTCAACACGATGCAGGTGTATCTCGGCTCGCTGTACGTGAACGACTTCAACCGCTTCGGACGTGTGTACCAGGTGCGCGTGCAGGCCGATGCACCGTTCCGTCAGCGCGCGGACGACATCCTGCAGCTGAAGACGCGCAACGACCGTGGCGAAATGGTGCCGCTGTCGTCGCTCGTCACGGTGACGCCGACGTTCGGCCCGGAAATGGTCGTGCGCTACAACGGCTACACCGCAGCCGACATCAACGGCGGCCCGGCGCCGGGCTTCTCGTCGGGTCAGGCACAGGCGGCGATCGAGCGTATCGCGCATGAAACGCTGCCGCGCGGCGTGCGGTTCGAATGGACCGACCTCACGTACCAGCAGATCCTGGCAGGCGATTCGGCGATGTACGTGTTCCCGATCAGCGTGCTGCTCGTGTTCCTCGTGCTCGCCGCGCTGTATGAAAGCCTGACGCTGCCGCTCGCGGTGATCCTGATCGTGCCGATGAGCATTCTGTCGGCGCTGACGGGTGTGTGGCTCACGCAGGGCGACAACAACATCTTCACGCAGATCGGCTTGATGGTGCTGGTGGGGCTGTCCGCGAAGAACGCGATCCTGATCGTCGAATTCGCACGCGAACTGGAGCATGACGGCAGGACGCCGCTCGAGGCCGCGATCGAGGCGAGCCGGCTGCGGCTGCGCCCGATCCTGATGACGTCGATCGCGTTCATCATGGGCGTCGTGCCGCTCGTCACGTCGACCGGTGCGGGTTCGGAAATGCGCCATGCGATGGGTGTCGCGGTGTTCTTCGGGATGCTCGGCGTGACGCTGTTCGGGCTGATGCTGACGCCGGTGTTCTATGTCGTGCTGCGCACGCTGGCGGGCGGCAAGATCCACGTCGCGGGCAAGGACTCGGCCGGCTATGGCGTGTCGCCTTCCGGTGCGCCGGCTACGGATGCTTGAGGACAACAAGATGGACAACATGCACAACACGAATGGCCTGATGCGCTTCGCGAAGGTGGCGGCCGCGAGCACCCTGCTCGCGACGCTGCTCGCCGCGTGCGCGGTGGGGCCCGACTACAAGCGCCCGGACGTGTCGACGCCCGCGGCGTTCAAGGAAGCGCCGACGCTCGCGGCCGGCGAACAGGCCGGCACGTGGAAGACCGCCGAACCGGCGGACGGCGAGCATCGCGGCGAATGGTGGAAAGTGTTCGGCGATCCGGTGCTCGACTCGCTCGAGTCGCAGGCGCTCGCCGCGAACCAGAACCTGAAGGCCGCGGCGGCGCGCGTCGAGGAAGCGCGTGCGGCGACCCGCACCGCGCGCTCGCAGTGGTTCCCGCAGGTCGGCGCCGGGTTCGGGCCGACGCGCGAAGGGCTGTCGTCGGCGTCGCAGTTCCAGCCGCAGGGCACGGGCCCGACCACCGCGACGCTGTGGCGCGCGCAGGGCACGGTGTCGTACGAGGCCGACCTGTTCGGCCGCGTGAGCCGCAACGTCGAGGCGTCGCGTGCTGACCAGGCGCAGAGCGAAGCGCTGTTCCGTTCGGTGCAACTCGCGCTGCAGGCGGACGTCGCGCAGAACTACTTCGAACTGCGCCAGCTCGACTCGGACCAGGACCTGTACCGCCGCACGGTCGAACTGCGTGACCAGGCGCTGAAGCTCGTGCAGCGCCGCTTCAACGAAGGCGACATCAGCGAGCTCGACGTGTCGCGCGCGAAGAACGAGCTGGCGACCGCGCAGGCCGATGCGGTCGGCGTCGCGCGCCGGCGCGCGGCGTCCGAGCATGCGCTCGCGATCCTGCTCGGCAAGGCGCCCGCGGACTTCGCGTTCAAGGAAACGCCGATCGTGCCGGTCGCGGTGAAGGTCCCGCCGGGTCTGCCGTCGGCATTGCTCGAACGCCGCCCGGACGTGTCGGCGGCCGAGCGCGCGATGGCGGCTGCGAACGCGCGGATCGGTCTCGCGAAGTCGGCGTACTTCCCGAAGCTCGATATCACGGGCGCGTTCGGCTATGAGGCGTCGACGCTCGGCAACCTGTTCATGTGGTCGAGCCGCACGTTCCTGCTCGGGCCGTTCGCCGGCACCGCGCTGACGCTGCCGCTGTTCGACGGCGGGCGGCGGGCGGCCGGCGTGCAGCAGGCGCGCGCGCAGTACGACGAGCAGGTCGCGAACTACCGGCAGCAGGTGCTCGTCGCGTTCCGCGAGGTCGAGGACAATCTCGCCGATCTGCGTCTGCTCGACGACCAGATTCGCGCGCAGGATGCGGCCGTCAATGCGTCGCGCCGTGCGGCGACGCTGTCGCGGACGCAGTATCAGGAAGGCGAAGTGGCCTATCTCGACGTGATCGACAGCGAACGGTCGGTGCTGCAGTCGCAGTTGCAGGCGAACCAGCTGACCGGGGCGCAGGCCGTGTCGACCGTGAACCTGATCCGTGCGCTGGGCGGCGGGTGGGGTGCGGTGCCGACGGCAGTCGGCGATGCGGCGTCCGCCAAGGCGGAAGTCGCCGCGCGTTGAAGCAGCGGCCCGCGAGGGGCCGTTCGAGCAGGTGGCTGATCGAAGAAGAACCCCGATTCCGTGGCAACGCGGATCGGGGTTTTTTATTGGCCGTGCGTTATGCCTGCTGTTCGGGCTTCACGTCCGTGCGTTCGGCGATCACCACCGCGTAGCGGCCGACCGCATCGGCGATGCGCTGCGCCAGTTCGGGATCGCGCACTGCACGCGCGAGCGTGACGCCACCCGACAGCAGCGCGAGGAACGCGATCGCACGATCGTCGTCGGGTGCGTCGCCGAGCCCGGACGACACTTCATCGACGATCTGCCGCAACGCGTGTTCATAGGCGTCGCGCGTGTCGTCGTCGGCGCGCATCACTTCGGGCGACAGGCTCGGCAGCGCACAGCTTTCGCCGAGCGCGCAGGTGCGCCGCGGCCCGAGATAGAACGACACGAACGGGCGCCGCCAGCGCGCGCCATGCTCGGCCTTGAAGATCGCGACGCCTTGCCGGAGTTGGTCGAGACCGGCGAGGACCACGCTGCGGAACGCTTCGCCTTTCGATTTGAAATGCCCGTAGAACGCGCCGTTGGTGACGCCCGCCGCCTTCGTCAGCGGACCGATGCCGGAGCCGCCATAGCCCTCCTGGCGGAACAGGCGGCTCGCCGCCTCGAGAATGCGCGCGCGGGTTTCGTGCTTGTGCTCGACGGAATAACGCATGACAGGCTCGCTTCAGAGCGATCGCTCTTTATCGCTTGCATAGAGAGCGATCAGTGTCTAATGTATAGAGAGTGACTGATATTTATATCACGTCACGGTTCCGATGACCTGACCTGGAGAACGTGCGATGCCGATTACGCTGACAGTATCTGAAGGGGTTTTCTCGCAGGAAGACGAAGGGCCGGTATTTGCCGAACTGACCGATGCGCTGCTGGAGGTCGAAGGGCTGACCGGGAATGCGTTCCTGGCGCCGAACGTGATCGGCTCGCTCAACGTGCTGCCGCGTCACCGGACCTTCGTGAATGGTCGCGCGGAGCCCGCGGCATTCGTCGAGCTGAAGCTGCCGGCCGTGGCGCTCGCGGCGCCCGACAAGCAGCGGCAATTCGTCGAACGGGCGACCGCGATCGTGCTGCATCGCGCAGGCGGGCGGCTGACGCCGGCGCAGATCTGGGTGAATGTCGTGCATGCGGTCGACGGCGGATGGGGCATTGCCGGGCGACGGTACGACAACGCTGCGCTCGTCGATTCGATCCAGGGTGCGGCGGCTGGTTCGCATTAACCGCAACTAACGGTCAAACCATCCGGCGTTGACCGACGGTGCGGCGATGATTCGCCGCACCGGTCAGCCGTGACTGCCTTCAGCCCGCGGTGCCCGCATCAGTTCGCTGGCCGCCTTGCCGAGCCCCGTGTGTTTCGGCCGCCGCAGATATTCGGGCAGCGGCAGCCCGGTGCGGATGTTCGCGAACACGAGCGGCGCGAGTTCGCCGTCCGTGCTGATAGTGTTCTTCCCGATCTTCACGCTCGCATACAACTGGTCGTTCGACAGCGTGTTCGGGTTGCCGGATGCGGTGACGCGCAAGCCCGAACCGGTCATCTGACGCGGAGGCGGGCGAAGCGATGCGGGGAAGCCCGTATCGCTTCGTTCAAGAAAGGGGCGGGAAGTGACGGGCGGAGCGAATGCCGCCCGCGAGCGTTACGCGGCGACGAACTCGTGCACGTAGCGGTTGAACACGGCGGGGCTCGCCGCGTTCATCCCATGCGACGCACCGGCGACGGTCTGCCGTTGCGCATCGCCGATCCACTGCGACAGCGTGTCGACGTTGTGGCGGAACATCTTCGGGCTGCGCTGGCCGTCGATCAGCAGCGTGCGGCATGCGATATCGCCGGCCGTGTGCTGCGAATACGCGGGCAGCGGATCCTGCAGCTGCTTCGGCAGCGTGCTCGCATTGTCGATCGCCATCGTGCGAAAGCGCGACGTGCTCTTCTTCCATGCGCCGGGCAGGCTCACCGAGTCGACGAACATTTCGAGGCCGGCTTCCACTTCGCCTTGCCCGATCAGGTTCACGGCCTGCGTGCGCAGCGCGATCGCGGCGGCCGGCAGCGCGGCTTCGCGCACGCCCGGCTGTTGCAGCGGGCCGCCCGGATCGGCGAGCGTCAGCGTGTCGACGAGCTGCGGATGCTGGCGCGCGACGTTGAATGCGACGCTGCCGCCACGCGAGTGGCCGACGAGATGCACGGGGCCGAGATCGAGCGCGTCGATGAATTCGGCGAGCTCGTCGACGTGGTTCTGCCAGCTGAACTCGTCCTGGATGCCCGCCTCGACGGCCGGCCAGTAATGGCTCAGGCTCGGCGCGATGCAGCGGTAGTGGGCCGACAGCGACGCGAGTTGCGGATCCCAGTAACGGTAGTCGCACAACGATCCGTGCACGAACACCATCGGTGCGCCGCTGCCCCGCTCGACATACGGCAGGCTGATGCCTGACGAAAGCGTCGCAAATTGCAGGTCGGGGTTCGCGAGCACCGAAGGCTCGATTCGCATGTTCATGACTGAAAACTCAATGGGTGCGTCATCACGTCGCAACTATGCCTCACGGCAAGCTGCAAGGAAAACGCATAATTTTCATCGTGACGATCAATTTTATTGATGGCTCGGCTGAAAACCCTTGTCGCAGCGTGGGGAAGTGCCGAAGTCTTCAATCATCTGATGATTTATTTGGCGGCTGAAAGCACGTGTGAACGCCTGCGCAGGCGCGCATCTGAGCGGGGGGAAACGGGAGAAAGGGCCGCCGAACGCGACCCGCGCATCACCGCACCGCCAGCGCGGGCGCGGTCTGAAGCTCGACGGGAAGGTCGTTGTCGGCGGCGAACTGCATCGCGAAGTCGAACGCGTCGGCGCATACGTCGCGCAATTCGTCCGACACGAACAGGCATTTGGCGCCCCCATCGACGACCGGCATCGCGAGCCGCGACAGCGCGCACGGATAGCCGGGCCGCCGCTCGCCGACGAACAGCGTGATGACACCCGCGAGGCGCTCGGGCCAGTCGCTCGGTCGGAAGGTTTTCTGCGCGCGCGTGACGCCGCGGATCAGGTGGCCGGTGATGCGGCCGTGTTCGGTGACTTCGATGCGATCCATGCTGTTCTGCGTATCCTCGTTCGCGTCATTCGCCGCCGTCGGCCGCCGCGTCGCCGCGCGCGGGAATCCGCAGGTTGCGCAGCTTGTGATAAAGCGTCTTCTTCGGCATGCCGAGCGCGACGCTCGCGTCCGCCACGTTGCCGTTGTGACGCCGCAGCATGTCTTCGATCAGCATCCGCTCGAAATACGCCATCTGCTCGGCAAGCGTGCCGCCGGCCGCCGGCGCGCCGCCGGACGACAGCAGGCTGTCGCCGGTCAACCCGAGCACGAAGCGATCGGCCACGTTCTGCAATTCGCGCACGTTGCCGGGCCATGCATGCGTCATCAGTTCGGACACCTGCGCAGCCGTGACGACCGGCGCCGGTTGCCCGAAGCGCCGCGCGGCCGCGAGCACGAAATGCTCGAACAGCAGCGGCACGTCCTCGCGCCGCTCGCGCAGCGGCGGCAGCTCGATCTGCGCGACGTTGAGCCGATACAGCAAGTCCGCGCGGAAGCGTCCGTCGGCCGCGAGTTCGGCGAGATCGGCCTTCGATGCGGCCACCACGCGGCAGTCGACCGGAATCAGCTCGTTCGCGCCGAGCCGCTCGACCACGCGCTCCTGCAGCACGCGCAACATCTTGATCTGCAGCGGAATCGGCATCGTCTCGATCTCGTCGAGGAACAGCGTGCCGCCGTGCGCCCATTCGATCTTGCCGATGCGCTTCTTGATCGCGCCGGTGAATGCGCCGGCCTCATGGCCGAACAGCTCGCTCTCGAACACCTGCTCGGGCAGGCCGCCACAATTCAGCGCGACGAAATGCGCGTCGCGCCGTCCGCCGAAGTCGTGCAGGCTGCGTGCGATCAGTTCCTTGCCGGTGCCCGTCTCGCCGGTGATCAGCACCGACACCGACGTATCGGCGAGGCGCAGGATCTTCTTGCGCACGTCGGCCATCGCGGGCGACTTGCCGAGCACGAACGCCTCGATGCCCTGCCAGTTGTTCAGTGCCGCGCGCAGCCCCTGCACCTCGAGCGTCAGGCGGCGCTTCTCGACCGCGCGCGCGACACGCCCCGCGATCACGTCCGACGAAAACGGCTTCTCGATGAAGTCGTACGCGCCGACCTGCATCGCGCCGACGGCCGTCGAGATGTCCGCGTGGCCGCTGATCAGCACGACCGGGATCTGCGCATCGATGGCCATCACGCGGTCGAGCAACTGCAGCCCGTCGATGCCGGGCATCCGCACGTCCGACACGATCACCAGCGGCGCGCCGGGCGCGACGTGCGCGAGCGCGTCGGCGGCCGAAGCGAATGCGTCGACCGGGAACCCGGCGAGCGCGACGGCCTGCTCGACGCCGATCCGGACGTTTTCATCGTCCTCGACGACCAGCACGCGAATCTCATCTTCCATGCTCTATCCTCTGTTGCGGCGTCGCCGCCGCGAATTCGATACTGAACTGCGCGCCGCCTTCGTCGCGGTTCGTCGCGGCGATCTTCGCGCCGAACGCCTCGACGATGCGCGACGTGATCGCGAGGCCGAGCCCGAGGCCCTGGCCGCGCGGCTTGGTCGTGACGAACGGCTCGAACAGGTGCGGCAGCACGTCGGGCGCGATGCCCGCGCCGCTGTCGGCCACCGAGAAGCGCACGCGGCCGGCGTCGTCCGGCCCGGCGGCTTCGATCACGATGCGCCGCACCGGCGCGTCGTGCACCGCGTCGAGCGCGTTGCCGAGCAGGTTCACGATCACCTGCTGCAACTGGCTCGATTCCGCGGACACCGTCGTGCCGGGCGCGATGTTCACGTCGAGCTGCACGCCTTCGTCGCGGATCCGCGCATCGTAGATCAGGCGCGCATGCGCGACGGCCTCGTTCAGCGACACCGCGACGCGCTCGACGTCGGGTTTGCGCGCGAAGGTCTTCAGCTCGCCGGTGAGCACGGCCATGCTGTCGACGAGCTTGCCGATCCGTTCGAGATTCGCGAGCGCCGGCGCCGGCTGGCCGCGCTCGAAGAACGTACGCGCGTTGTCGCACAGCGTGCGGATCGCGACGAGCGGCTGGTTCAGCTCGTGCGTGAGGCCCGCGGCCATCTGCCCGAGCACCGCGAGCTTGCCCGCGTGCACGACTTCCTGTTGCGACGCGCGCAGCCGCTGCTCGGTGCGCTCGCGCTCGACGATCTCGCGCTGCATCCGCTCGTTCGCCGCCGTCAGCGCGGCCGTGCGTTGCGCGACGGTCAGCTCGAGCCGGTCGTTCGCGCGGCGCAGCGCATCCTGCGCGTTCAGCCGCGCGACGATCGCCCGGCGCCGCTGGATCGCGTAGCCGGCCAGCAGCGCGGCGATCAGGAACGCGCCGGTGACGAACGCGAACGCGGTCTGCTGCTGGCGCCGCGCGCCGGCGATGTCGAGCAGCACCATCAGCGAATCGCCGGCCTGCGGCGCGGGCCGCGACATCACGAGATAGCGCGTGCTGCGGCCGGCGTGACGCGGATCGGGGAACGTGCCGAACCATGCGGCGGCGCTGCGGTCGCCGAGGTGGCGGTAGGGCAGCATGTCGACCGTGCGGCCCGCGTATTGCCGCGACGCCTGGATGTCGCGCTGCTGCTGCGCGGTGATCGGGCGCAGCGCGGTGAACTTCCACGCCGGCTCGGTCGAGATCACGACCACGCCGTTGCCGTCGACCACCATCGCGGCGACGCCCGGCGCGCGCCACGCGGATTCGAGCGGGTCGACGCTGATCTTCACGGCCGCCGCGCCGATCGGCACGCCACCGTCGCGCACCGCGCTCGCGAAATAGACGCCCGGCACGCCGGTGTTGGTGCCGATCCCGAAGAAGCGGCCGCTGCCGTGCGCCAGGGCATCCTTGAAGTACGGCCGGTACGACACGTTGGTGCCGACGAAGCTGATCGTCTCGTTCCAGTTGCTGGCGGCGATCACTTCGCCCTGCAGGTCGATCACGTCGACGGCGCCGCTGCCCGCGTCGCGGTTCACGGCTTCGAGATACGTGTCCACCGTGTGCGCGAGCGCGGGCCGGTCTTGCGGCGCGGCCCGCAGCAGCGCGCGCACGCCGTCTTGCCGGGCGACCAGGCCGGGCAGGATCTCGAAGCGGCCGAGTTCGCTCTTCAGGCTCGACGCGTACAGGTCGAGCCGGTGCGCGCCGGTTTCCTCGAGCGCGTCGATCGCGCGTTCCCACGCGAAATCGACCGCCGCGCCCGCCACGCCGACATACAGCACGGCGGCCGACGCCCAGCCCCACCACGGGATTCCCTTGAAGCCTTTCTGCACGTTCGCCCTCATCGATGCCCGCAACCGGTCGCTCGCAACCGGCCGTCCCAAACGCCCCGCCACAACGACACGCGCCGCGCGCCGGCAAAGCCGGCGGCGGCGCGTGCGAAGCAGCCTGCGCGACGGTGCGCGCAGCGGCGCGTCATCCGAAGTGCGCGACCAGGATCAGCGTCACGGTGACGACGATCGCGCCGCCGATGCGCGTGGCGATCTGCGCGAACGGCATCAGCTGCATCCGGTTCGCGGCGGTCAGGATCGCGACGTCGCCGGTGCCGCCTTGCCCGCTGTGGCAGGCGTTCACGATTGCGGTGTCGATAGGGTACATCTTCAGCAGGCGGCCGACCACGAAACCGGTGCCCATCAGCGTCGCGACGGTCGACACGATCGTGACGACGTTGACGATCGTGAAGGCGGCGGTCAGCTTGTCCCACGGCGTCATCGCGACGCCGATCGCGAACAGCAGCGGGTACGTGACAGCGGTCGAGAAAAACTTGTAGACGACGAACGCGCCTTCCTGCAGCGGCGGCGACACCGCGCGCGCGAGCTTCACCAGCACCGCGAGGAACAGCATCGCGACCGGCGCGGGCAGGCCGAACAGCTTGTGCGCCATCAGGCCGACGAGGTACAGCGTGATCGCCGTGATGCCGGCGCCCGCGATGTGCGTGACGTCGACGTGGCCGCGGATCTCCTCGCTTTCCGGCGTCATGTCGCCGCTTTCGCCGACCTGCAGGCGACCGTTGCCGGTCAGGTGCGGCAGGCGCTTGCCGAGCATGTCGAGCGCGCCCGACAGGATGATCGCGGTCAGGCTGCCGAGCATCACCGGCGGCAGCACCATCGCGAACATCTCGCCCTGCGGCAGGTGCATCAGTTCCGAATAGCCGATCGACAGCGGAATCGCACCTTCGCCGACGCCGCCCGCCATGATCGGCACGACGATGTACAGCAGCGTGTGGCGCGCGCCGAGGCCGAGCGCGGTGCCGACCGCCGTGCCGACGATCGCGGCCGCGACCGAACCGGCGGCGAGCGGAATGAAGATCTTCACGAAGCCCTGGATCAGCACGCGCCGGTCCATGCTCAGGATGCTGCCGACGATGATCGACGCGATGAACAGGTACAGGAAGTTGGTCGACTTCGTGAACTCGACGGTGAGGTTCAGCACCGGCTTCGGCAGCACGTGGTAGTAGGTGAGCGCCGACGGCACGAAGGTCGCGAAGATCGCGGCCGCGCCGATGTTGCGCAAGAGCGGCAGGCGCTTGCCGAGTTCCGCGCAGGTGAAGCCGAAGAACGCGAGCACGGCGATCGCCATCGAGATCTCGCCGGGCACCTTGCCCGTCACCGCGAAGCCGACGATCAGCCCGAACAGGATCACGTAGACCGGCAGCGGGATGATGCCGATGCGGATTTCCATCAGCTTCCACCAGCCTTCCGGCCAGAAGCGTGTGCGCGTGGCGGGACCGGCTTCGGCAAGTGCCTCCGGACGGGATTGGGTGGGGATTGAGGTCTGCAAGACGTGTCTCCTGATGTTTGGAATGCCCGCATTGCTACGCGGCATCGTGTGGCGTCTATTAATGCAACCCCCGTGCCAAGCATTCCGGCCTGCCGGAATATTTTTAGGGCATTGATTTATAAGGATTTTGTTTCGTCTGCGGAAAGGGTGGCAACACCCGGCTGGCCGAGATTTCGGAATTCGCCCGGCGGGCAGGCCGAGATTTCGGCCCGATGGCCGGCGGGGCGGCCGCACGCGCATCGGACGCGCGCCCTGGCGCCATATCGCCGCACGCGATTTTCTTCGCACAATCGCTTCGTAGACCGCCTTCCTGCCGCTCTCTATCATCGGCTGATCTTTTTCCGATGTGACGACGACTGTCCGGAGAACGCCCGCGCGTTCGCCGCGGCGCCGCTCATCCGTCGATACCGTCTTTGGACAGGAGAGTGGTTCCCATGCTGCATGCCGTTTTTTCCGCCCGCTTTTCCTCCGGCCGCGTGGCCCGCCTGCTGGCAACCGCGCTGCTCGGCGTCGTGATGCTGAACGGCGCCCGTGCCGACACCGCGCCGCTGAAGGTCGGCATCTCGACGAGCCCGCAGATCGACGCGCTGAAGATTGCCGCGAAGGAGGCGAAGGAGCAGGGCCTCGACGTGAAGATCGTCGAGTTCACCGACTGGAATACGCCGAACGCGGCGCTCGCGAACAAGGACATCGACGTCAACTACTTCCAGCACATCCCGTTTCTCGAGAACGCCAAGAAGCAGGGCGGTTACAACTTCGTGTCGATCGCGCCGGGCACGATCATGAAGATCGGCCTCTACTCGAAGAAGGTGAAGCGCTTCGACGAGCTGAAGGACGGCGCGCGCGTCGCGATCGCGAACGATCCGGTGAACGGCGGGCGCGGGCTGCTGCTGCTGCAGCGCGCGGGCCTCATCACGCTGAAGCCGGGCGCCGACTACCGCGCGACGACGCACGACATTGTGTCCAACCCGAAGCACCTGAAGATCATCCCGCTCGAAGCGTCGCAGCTCGCGCGCTCGCTCGACGACGTCGACCTCGCGCAGGGCTATCCGAGCTTCATCAAGCTCGCCGGCACGACCGACCCGAACAGCGCGCTGCTGTTCGATGGCACCGAGAACAAGAACTTCGCGATCCAGTGGGTCGTGCGGCCCGAGAGCGTGAACGACGCGCGCATCCGCAAGTTCATCGCGATCTACCAGCATTCGCCGGCGGTGCGCCGTGCGCTCGACAACGCGTTCGGCTCGCTGTACGCGATCGCGTGGTGACGGAGGCGACATGACGACGGCGAACCGCAAGAAGATCCTGCTCAACGCGTTCAACATGAACTGCGTCGGGCACATCAACCACGGGTTGTGGACGCATCCGCGCGACCGCTCCGCGCACTACACCGATCTGGACTACTGGGCCGATCTCGCGAGGACGCTCGAACGCGGCAAGTTCGACGGGATCTTTCTCGCGGATATCGTCGGCGTGTACGACGTGTTCGGCGGCGGCCCGGACGCCGCGCTGCGCGAATCGGTGCAGGTGCCCGTCAACGATCCGCTGCTGCTCGTGCCCGCGATGGCGCAGGTCACGCAACATCTCGGCTTCGGCGTGACCGCGAACCTGACCTACGAGCCGCCTTACCTGTTCGCGCGCCGCATGTCGACGCTCGATCACCTGACGAAGGGGCGTATCGGCTGGAACATCGTGACCGGCTATCTCGACAGCGCCGCGCGCGGGATGGGCCTCGCACAGCAGATCGGCCACGACGACCGCTACGAACGCGCGGACGACTACATGGACGTCGTCTACAAGCTGTGGGAACAGAGCTGGGACGACGACGCGGTGATCCGCGACGCGCAGGCGCGCGTGTTCGCGCAGCCGGGCAAGGTGCGGCGCGTGAAGCACGACGGGCCGTTCTATTCGGTCGACGCGATCCATCTGAGCGAGCCGTCGCTGCAGCGCACGCCGGTGCTGTACCAGGCCGGTTCGTCCGCGCGCGGCGTCGAGTTCGCGGGGCGGCATGCGGAGTGCGTGTTCGTGAACGGGCAGAGCAAGGCCGCGGCGCGTGCGGCGGCGCTGGATATTCGCGCAGCCGCCGCGCGGCAGGGCCGCGATCCCGCATCGATCAAGATTTTCGCGGGCGTGAGCGTCGTGACCGCCGAAACCGAGCGGCTCGCGCGCGAGAAGTTCGACGAATACCGGCGCTATGCGAGCCCGGAAGCCGGCCTCGCGCATTTCGCTAGCTCGACCGGCATCGACTTCGCGAAGTACGGTCTCGACGAGCCGATTTCGTACGTGAAGACCGATTCGATCCAGTCGGCCGTCGACGCGATCTCGCGCAAGAGCACGACCGGCACGTGGACCGTGCGCCGGATGCTCGAACAGATGTCGCTCGGCGGCCGCTATGCGCCGATCGTCGGCTCGCCGTCGCAAGTCGCGGACGAACTGCAGTCGTGGATCGACGAGACGGGCATCGACGGTTTCAACCTGACGCGCACCGTGATGCCCGAATCGTTCGAGGATTTCGTCGACTGGGTCGTGCCCGAGCTGCAGAACCGCGGCATCTACAAGGAAGACTACGATTCCGCGCCGACGCTGCGCGAGAAGCTGTTCGGCGCCGGCGCGCGGCTGCCCGCGTGGCACACGGGCGCACAGCACCGGCCGGCCGCCGTGCCGGCGCCCGAACCCAGGCATCCCGCGCATGCGTGAACGTGACGGAGCGAAGCGATGACGCAATTGTTCGATACGCTGGGTTTCATCGAGGCATCGGCCGTGCGGGCCGGTGCGGGTGCGGACGTGCATGACGCGCATGATTCGCGTAACGCGGCGGCCGCGCGGGCCGACGGTGCCGCCGCCGTGTCGTTCGCACACGTCGGCAAGGTGTTCGCGACGCCGCGCGGCCAGGCCGCCGCGCTGCGCGACGTGACGCTCGACGTGCGGCGCGGCGAGGTGTTCGGCATCATCGGCCGCAGCGGTGCCGGCAAGTCGACGCTGCTGCGGCTCGTGAACGGCCTCGAACGTCCGAGTTCGGGCAGCGTGCGCGTGCAGGGCGTCGACGTCGGCGCGCTCGACGAGGACGGGCTCGTCGCGCTGCGGCGTCGCACCGGCATGGTGTTCCAGCATTTCAACCTGCTGTCGGCGAAGACGGTGTTCGAGAACGTCGCGCTGCCGCTGAAGATCGCCGGCGTGCCGAAGGCCGAGCGCACGCGCAAGGCCGAGGCGCTGCTCGATCTCGTCGGGCTGGCCGCGAAACGCGACGCGTATCCGGCGAGCCTGTCGGGCGGCCAGAAGCAGCGCGTCGGCATCGCGCGGGCGCTGGTGCACGACCCGGAGGTGCTGCTGTGCGACGAGGCGACGTCGGCGCTCGATCCCGAGACGACGCAATCGATCCTCGCGCTGCTCGCCGACATCAACCGCCGCCTCGGACTGACGATCGTGCTGATCACGCACGAGATGGAAGTGATCCGCGCGGTATGCGACACGGTCGCGGTGATCGAGCAGGGCGAGGTCGTCGAAACGGGCCCGGTGTGGCGCGTGTTCGGCGATCCGCGCCACGGCGCGACGCGCGCCCTGCTCAGCACGCTCGTGCACGACCTGCCGGCCGAACTCGCCGCGCGCGTGCAGCCGTTGCCCGAGCTGGCCGCGCTGCCCGACGGCGCGCAAGTCGTGCTGGACGTCCGTTATACGGGCGAAAGCGGCGGCGAGCCGGACGTCGGCGCGCTCGCGGCGGCGCTCGGCGGCTCGGTGCGCTTCCTGCACGGCGGGATCGAGCGCATTCAGGGGCATGCGCAAGGGCGCCTCGTGATCGCGGCGTCGCCGCGCGCGGACGACGCCGGCCACCCGCCGGCACGCGGCGGCGCGGTCGCCGCGTTGCTCGAGCGCGCGCGCCGCCACGCGAATCATGCGGAGGTGCTCGGCTATGTTTGAACTCTGGTGGCCCGAACTGCTCGACGCGATCCGCGACACGCTGTCGATGGTCGCCGCGTCGGCCGCGATCGCCGCGCTGATCGGCATCCCGCTCGCGGTGATCCTGGTGACGACCGCGCCCGGCGGCATTTACGCGCGGCGCGGCCTGAACGCGGTGCTCGGCGCGCTCGTCAACGTGTTCCGCTCGACACCGTTCATCATCCTGCTCGTCGCACTGCTGCCGTTCACGCGCGTGCTGATCGGCACGACGATCGGCGTGTGGGCGGCCGTCGTGCCGCTGTCGATCGCGGCGATTCCATTCTTCGCGCGGATTGCGGAAGTGAGCCTGCGCGAAGTCGATCGCGGGCTGATCGAGGCGGCGCTCGCGATGGGCGCGAAACGCCGCCACATCGTGTGGCACGTGCTGTTGCCGGAGGCGTTGCCCGGCATGCTCGGCGGTTTCACGATCACCGTCGTCGCGCTGATCGGCTCGACCGCGATGGCGGGCGCAGTCGGCGCGGGTGGGCTCGGCGATCTCGCGATCCGCTATGGCTATCAGCGTTTCGACACCACGGTCATGGTGACCGTGATCGTGATCCTGATCGCACTCGTTTCGGCCGTGCAAATCACGGGCGACCGCCTGGTCCGACGCGTGACCCGGCGTACCTGAGCGGCGCCACGAGCGCCGGCTCTTTTCATTGAAGACCCTGAGAGAACGATACCCATGACCTTGCCCATCGGCGCGCCGCGCGAATGGAACGGACAATTCGAGGAAGCCCTGTTTCTGGACGTCGCACGACGCCATCGCCCCGGCTTCCCTGACAAACTGGCGACGCCGCCGCGCGAGCCGCACGGCGCGGACGAGCTCGCCGCCGTCGCCGACTACTACACGAAGATGGCGTCGCACGACCTGTTCATCGTGCAGGTCGTCGCGAAGGCGATCGACACGCTGTTTCGCGATGACCCGCATTTCCAGCTGATCCTGTCGCGCCAGCTCGGCGACGACGGCGCGCACGCGGTGATCGGGCGCGAGCGCGTGACCGAACTGACGGGCCGCGATCCGCTGCCGGAGGTCGAGCGGCTCGTCGCCGCGCACTGGGAACGCATCGGCGACATCGCGGTACGCGACGTCGCGGGCTTTCTCGCGTTCGAATGGCATTACGAGCTGCACATCCTCGCGAAGCTGTGGATCCAGCGCAAGACCGGCCGCATCGCCGACGGCGCGATGCGCGAGCACGGCGAGAACCGGATCCGTCCGGACGAGGAGTGGCATCGCGTGCAGATCGTCCAGTGGTGGTTCGACACGTTGAACGCGCTGCCGCCCGCCGAGCGCGACGCGCTGGTCGACCGCGTGATCGCGGCCGACGAGGAAACCCAGGCGCGGCTCGACGGTTATCTGCATGACGAATACGCGCACACCGCGCACGTGTTCGGTGCGGATATCGCCGAATACCGCGCGATCTACGACGACTGGCGGCGCGAGATCCTGTCGCGGCTGACCGGCCGCCGGCTCGGCGCGCTGGTGCCGTTGTCGGGCGAAATCGTTGCGCACGAAACCGTTGCACAGGAAGCCGTCGCATGAACGATCCCCGCGGCCCGGCGACGCTGGCGCCGGAAACCGACGCACGCGCGCTCGACGCCGATGCGCTGGCGCGTGCGATCGACGCGCTGCGTGCGACGGCTGCCGAGCGCGACCGCGCGGGCGGTCACGCGGCCGACGAAAAGCAGCGGCTCGCCGACGCGGGCCTGCTGACGCTCGCGGTGCCGCGCGAATTCGGCGGACAGGAAGCCGAGTGGCCGGCGATCTACGACACGATCCGGCGGATCGCGCGCGTCGACAGCGCGCTCGCGCATCTGGTCGGGTTCCAGATCCTGCAGGTGGTGAGCGTCGACGTGTGGGGCAGCGCGGCGCAGCGCGAACGCTATCTGCGCGGCACGGTCGAGCATCGCTGGTGGTGGGGCAATGCGGTCAACCCGCTCGACACGCGGCTCGCGGCGACCGCGACGCCGGACGGCGGCTACCGGCTCGACGGCGTGAAGGGCTTCTGTTCGGGCACGCGCGGCTCGCAGCGGATGACCGTGTCCGCGCACGATCCGGAAACGGGCCGCGCCGTGTTCGGCGTGGTGCCGACCGATCGTGACGGGATCACGGTCAACGAGGACTGGGATCCGATCGGCCAGCGCCAGACCGACAGCGGCAGCGTGCGCTTCGACGGCGTGACGCTCGCGCCGGACGAGGTGCTGCACCGCTCCGAGACGCCGCCGACGCCGCGCGCGACGCTGCGCACGCTGGTATCGCAGCTCGTGCTGACGAACCTGTTCGTCGGGCTCGCGGAAGGCGCGCTGGCAGAGGCGCGCGACTACGTGCTGAAGCACGGCCGGCCGTGGATCAACGCGGGTGTCGCGCAGGCGAGCGACGATCCCTATACGCTGCAGCGCTTCGGCGACATGCGCGTGCAGGCGGTCGCGGCGGCGGCGCTCGCCGACCGCGCGGCCGTCGCGTTGCAGCGCGCATGGTCGCGGCGCGAAGCGCTGACGGCCGACGAACGGGCCGAGGTGGCACTCGCGGTGTCGGATGCGAAGATCGTCGCGCAGCGCGCGGCGCTCGAGAACGGCGAGGCGCTGTTCGACGCGTGCGGCGCACGTGCGACGGCCGCGTCGCACGGCCTCGACCGCTTCTGGCGCAACGCGCGCACGCATACGCTGCACGATCCGCTCGACTATCGGCTGCGCGACGTCGGCCGGTTCGCGCTGACGGGGGAATTGCCGCAGGCGTCGCTTTATACGTAGCGTCGGCAAACCGTCCGGCGTCGCCATGCCGCTCGGTGTGGCTTGCCTGCGATAGCCGACGCCCGCGCCCGAGTCCTTGCGGGACTTCGGGATTTCTTCGCGAACCGTGCAATCACGATCGCGCTGCGCTCGCACTCGGCCGCCGGCCGGTCATGGCGCAGCGCATTCAGTCGGTACGACCCGGGAAGATCGCGTAAACCTTCCCCGAAGGCGCCTGTACGACCGACGCACCATCGGCGATCGGTCCCGTGTTCTTGTCGACCGCGTGCTGGCGCCCGGGTGTCCTGAAGCGCCACGCACCGGGGTAGTCTTCGCGCAGCCCGCGCACGCCGAACGTGACTTCGGTGCCGGCCGGGTAGGCGATGTTGCCGACGCTCGCCGCACGCGCCAGCGTCGCGTAGTCGAACGCGAGAACGGTGCGTTCCCGATCGAGTCGCAGTTCGGCGTGACGCAGCGGTAGCGATGACAATTCGAACACGTCGTCTTCCGCGACCCTGATCTCCCAATAGTCGTTGTCGCGCATGCCGTCCCCATAGGTGGTGGTGCTTCTCATGACGCGCGACCCGGCGGGTACGACACCGCCGGCCACGCGATTGCCGTCGGCCAGGTGGCATGACCAGAGCGTCCTGGTCCGCGCATCGTTGCGCAGCACGATCTTCAGCGGCGCTTTCGAACCGCAGGTCCAACCATCGATCGTCCGGGGCCCGGTGGTGGTGAGCGTCAGTGCGGTGAGGGTGGCGAGGTCCCGGTCGTTGCGCGGCGCTTCATCGTCGAATTCCGTCCCGACCGTCAGCGCGACGGCCGCAATGCCGTAGACATCGACCGCATGCGGAAACTCGGCTTTCTCGATCGAGTTCATGTCGCCGGCAGTCGAGAGCGACAGCCGCGTGCCGGGCGGCATGTCGATGCCCAGCAGACGCTCGCTCTTCACGAGCGCGGGATGCTTCGCGGCCTCTTCCTTTCTGATGTTCGCCTCGGCCTGCAGCCCGATCGCCACCATCGCGACGACGAAGCTGCTCGTCACGCACAGGGCGGCGAAGATGGCGGTGGAGCGTCGCCGATATGCACGAAACGATCGCCGTACAGGCGGAAACAGCACCAGCGCAACGATCCAGAGCACGACTGAGACGGCCGCCAGAAACGAAATGCCGAGAACGATGAAGAAGGTGCCGGAGAAAATCGGAGCGGGAATCATGAGACAGGCGAACGACCGAGCGGAATCATTGTTGGAATGGCCGCGGTAGACCGGGGCGTGCCGGCATCGTCAAGTGAAGGGTGCCGCCGCCGGCGTGGCCCGGGTGGCGAACGACATTTCAGGATCTTGTACGAACGGACGTCATTGTAGTGTTCTGGCGCCTGATCCGAAGACAGCGGTGCGCACACCGTTGTCTTTTCGCCTGCCTAGATCGGCAGACGCACCGTCTGCTTGATGCGCTTCAGCGGAATCTCGGTTTCGACGTTGCGTACGCCTTCGATCTGCGTGAGCGTCTCCATCTGAAAGCGCTGATAGTCGTCGAGATCCTTCGCGATGACGCGCAGCAGATAGTCGTAGCTGCCGGCCATCAGATGGCATTCGAGCACTTCCGGCGCCTGCTCCATCTCGCGCGCGAAGCGCTCGACGGTCGTCTTGTCCTGGCGTTCCAGCGTGACGCGCACGAAGGCCGTGAACCGCAGCTCGACGGCCGCCGGGTTCAGCAGGGCGACGTACGCGTCGATCACGCCCTGTTCCTCCAGCAGGTGAACGCGGCGCAGGCAGGGCGTGGGCGAGAGGCCGGCCTGCTGCGCGAGTTCGGCGTTCGTCTGGTTCGAGTTCCGTTGCAGCGCACGCAGAATGCGCCGATCGATGGCATCCAGCTTGATTGGCATTTTTGACTACCGATGAAGTCGATATTGGAGAATAACGCCAAATCATGCCTCGAAAGTAGCCGGCTTCGCAGCCATTCTCCACGGCAAGTTGCCGATAATCCGATGACTGCCCGGCTCATCGGACGCGCGCGATTCCCGCCCGTCCCGGCTGGCGCCGCTTTCAGGAGAGTTCCGATGCCGCACGTAGCCTGGTTGCCGTTCATGGCCACTTCCCTTCTGATCATTCTGACGCCGGGCCAGGACATGGTGCTCGTGATGTCGCGCACGTTATCCGGCGGCACGCGGGCGGGCCTCGTGACCGCGGCGGGCGTCAGCGTCGGGCTGCTCGTGCATACGATGCTCGCGACGCTCGGGCTGGGTGCGCTTCTTCAGGGATCCGAATGGCTGTTCACTGCATTGAAGATGATCGGCGCGCTGTATCTGCTGTACCTCGGCATCACGCTGCTGCGGTCGTCGGGCGAGCTGACGCTCGCGAGCGGTCGCGACGCGCCGGCGTCCGGGTTGCGCACGTTCGCGCAAGGCACGCTGTCCAACGTGTCGAATCCGAAGGTCGCGCTGTTTTATCTCGCGTTCCTGCCGCAGTTCGTCCCCGCGGGCGCCGCGCATCCGATGCTGTCGCTGTTCGTGCTCGGCACGACGTTTGCCGGCCTGACGTTTCTCGTCAAGGGGCCGGTCGCGCTGTTCGCCGGCCTGCTGTCGACGTCGATCCGGCGCAATCCGCGCATCCTGACCCGCATGCACCGGGTGAGCGGCGCGGTCCTGCTCGGGCTGGGCGTGAAGCTGGCGTTCGAGCGTCGTTGACGATGCTCACTGCGCCGGCAACGCGTCCGCCAGCGCGCGCATCGCGTCCGCCGTCTCCGGATTCGCCGGGAAAAACGCCTCGATCGCGAGCTCCGACAGCGTGACGTCGACCGGCGTGCCGAACACCGTCGTCGTGCTGAAGAACGTCAGTTCGCCGGCTGCCGTGCGCAGCCGCAGCGGCACCGCGATGTCCGCGTAGTCGGCGCGTGCCTGCGTGTCGGCGGGCTGGCCGGCCGGTGCCGGATAGGTCGCGAGTTCGTCGCGCAGCGCATGCAGCGTGCGGTCGCCGCTCGCGTCGATCTGCCGTTGCAGCCGGTGCAGGATATGCGCGCGCCACTCGTGCCAGTTGACGATCTGCGGCGCGAGGCCGTCAGGATGCAGGCTCAGCCGCAGCACGTTGACGGGTGGCCGCAGGAGTGCCGGATCGGCCTGCGCGACCAGCGCGCCGAGCATCCGGTTCGCGGCGAGCAGCGTCCAGTGGCGATCCACGGCGAGTGCCGGGTAGGGCTCGTGGCCGCGCAGCACGGCTTCGACCGCCTGGCGCGCCGCATCGAGCTGCGGATCGGAGAACGGCCGCTCGCGAAACAGCGGCGCATAGCCGGCCGCGACGAGCAGCGCATTGCGCTCGCGCAGCGGCACGTCGAGGCGCTCGGCGAGATGCAGCACCATCTCCCGGCTCGGCTGCGCACGCCCCGATTCGACGAAGCTCAGGTGCCGCGCGGACACCTCGGCCTCCAGCGCGAGCGCCATCTGGCTCAGGCGGCGGCGTTGACGCCAGGTGCGCAGCAGCGAGCCGATGCCAGACGCGCGGCCGGCGGACGGGGGCAGCGATTGGAGGGTGGCGGTCGAGTTCATGACGAAGATGATAGGCAATCCCGCGCGCGCCGGGCATTACCTGCGAGGTAAGCATTCCGGATCGGTGTGCCGCGCCGATGCTGCCCGCTGCCTGCGCCCGATGGGCAACTCGATCGACGAATCGGGGAACCGGCCGCTCGGCAGTTGCGCGAGCACGTACGCCCGGCTGAGCGCCGGGAAGATCCGGCCCGTCGTCACCGGATCATGCCGAACGCCTTGCGGATCGGCATGCCGGTGACCGACGGCGTCGCGCGGTCCGCATCGTTGAGCGTCGTGACGACGGACAGCGGCGCCCGGATCCAGTAGCGCACGGCGGTGCGGCGCGCGCTGGCGGCGAGTTTGATCGGAAGATCTCTAGAGGTGCGCCGATTGCGTGCTTAATATATGTCGTCGTATGACATGGGCCAAAAATTACCTGCAACGAAGGCGCGCGGACACCTCGGGTTTTCCCTTCGGACGGCAGCGGGAGAGGCAAGAATTTCCTGCTTGTGCCGAATGGATAAGGGTTTGTGGCCTGCGGTCGAGTAACTGTGGAGCGACGGGAATATCGCCATGTCGTCAGCAGACATCATATCTGTTGGGCTACAATGAGCGAACCATTCCCGAACCACGGAGCACACCCATGCAACTGACTGGAGAGATGCTGATCGGCGCCGACGCGGTGGCCGGCTCGGCCGGTACCCTGCGCGCGTTCGACCCGACGAAGGGCGTGCCGATCGATGCGCCGGCCTTCGGCGTCGCGACGCAGGCCGATGTCGAGCGCGCATGCGCACTCGCGCGCGACGCCTTCGACGCGTATCGCACGCAGCCGCTCGCGGCCCGCGCGGCGTTTCTCGAGGCGATCGCCGACGAAATCGTCGCGCTCGGCGACGCGCTGATCGAACGCGCGCACGCCGAAACGGGCCTGCCCGTCGCGCGGCTGCAGGGCGAGCGCGGCCGCACCGTCGGCCAGCTCCGGCTGTTCGCGCGCGTCGTGCGCGACGGGCGCTTCCTCGCCGCGTCGATCGACCCCGCGCAGCCCGCGCGCACGCCGCTGCCGCGCTCGGACCTGCGGCTGCAGAAGGTCGGGCTCGGGCCCGTCGCCGTGTTCGGCGCGAGCAACTTCCCGCTCGCGTTCTCGGTGGCCGGCGGCGATACCGCGTCGGCACTCGCGGCCGGCTGCCCGGTGATCGTGAAGGCCCATGAGGCGCACCTCGGCACGTCCGAGCTGGTCGGCCGCGCGATCCGCGCGGCGGTCGCGAAATGCGGGATGCCGGCCGGCGTGTTCTCGCTGCTGATCGGCCCCGGCCGCGTGATCGGCGCGGCGCTCGTCAGCCATCCGGCGATCCAGGCCGTCGGCTTCACCGGGTCGCGGCAGGGCGGCATGGCGCTCGTGCAGCTCGCGAACGCGCGCCCGCAACCGATTCCCGTCTATGCGGAAATGAGCAGCATCAACCCGGTCGTGCTGTTTCCGGCCGCGCTGGCCGCGCGCGGCGACGCGATCGCGACCGGCTTCGTCGATTCGCTGACGCTCGGCACCGGCCAGTTCTGCACGAACCCGGGTCTCGTGCTGGCGGTCGACGGCCCCGATCTCGATCGCTTCGAGTCCGTCGCCGCACAGGCGCTCGCGAAGAAGCCGGCCGGCGTGATGCTGACGCGCGGCATCGCCGACGCGTATCGCAACGGCCGCGGCAAGGTGGCCGAACTGCCGGGCGTGCGCGAAATCGGCGTGGGCGAGGCGGCGCAGACCGAATGCCAGGCAGGCGGCGCGCTGTACGAAGTCGCCGCGCAGGCGTTCCTGGCCGAGCCGGCGTTCGGCCACGAGGTGTTCGGGCCGGCGTCGCTGATCGTGCGCTGCCGCGATCTCGACGAAGTCGCGCGCGTGCTCGACGCACTCGAGGGCCAGCTGACGGCCACGCTGCAACTGGACGCCGACGACAAGCCGCTCGCGCGCCGCCTGCTGCCGATCCTCGAACGCAAGGCCGGGCGCCTGCTCGTCAACGGCTACCCGACCGGCGTCGAGGTGTGCGATGCGATGGTCCACGGCGGGCCGTTCCCGGCGACGTCGAACCCGGCCGTCACGTCGGTCGGCGCGACCGCGATCGACCGTTTCCTGCGGCCCGTGTGCTATCAGGACTTCCCGGACGACCTGCTGCCCGAAGGGCTGCAGGAAAGCAATCCGCTCGACATTCCGCGGCTGCGGGACGGGAAGGCGGAGTGATGGCGCAGGACGACTGAAGGCCGCGTCCCGGGAGGGACGCGTTCCGGCAAGGTTGAAACAAGGCGGCGCACGGTGCCCACGGGTACCCCGCCGCCTTTTTGATGGAGGGCCGGTTTTGCTCGATTAGAGAGCGGGGGGCATCGAATGATGCTTCTCATGATGCGCCGCCTTGACGAGATGGATGGCGGTTTCCACGCCGCCGGAATTTCTCCTACATTAGCGAGGCCTCGGACCCGCCGGTCCGCAGGCGAGCCTGAGAGACCGACAAAAACCAACAAGGAGCCCTCCGATGAATATCAGCAAGCGTGGCGACCACCTGTTCGCGGCCGGATTGTGGAAAGCGATCGGCGACGTCGCGAAATCGGTGCGCACCCAGATCGGCGAGACCAGCGAAGGGCGCGTACTCGCCAATGCGCTGTTCGAATTGCAGCGCGACCTGGGCGGCAGTGAATTCGACGTGACGATCAATCAGGGGCGGCCCGTCACCGGCTCCGATCCGCATTCGCTCGGGTTCGGCCAGGCCGTCAAGCGGTTCCGGCTGGACATGGAGGCGCTGGTGTTTGCGCTGAAGCATCGCCGCAGCATCGACGAACGCGATCCGGGCCTGCGCACCGAGGCGCTGATGCAGGCCAACAGCCAGCTCGCGACCGCGAAACAGTATGCGACGCTCACGCTCGGCCGGTTTTTCGATGCGGTCGTGGATCCCGACGTGCTGGATCAGATTCTCGCCGACGATCCGAACACGCGCTTCCGGCGATCGGCGGCCGGCACCGATATCGCCGCGACCCGGCTCAGGCTCGGCAGCCTGCGCTACCGGATCGTCGGGACCATCGCACAGATGTAATGAAAACGGCCGGCCCGCGAAGCACGGGGCGGCCGTCGAAAGGGAGGCGCCTGGCGGAACCGCCGGTCCCGCGCGGGCCGGCACGCACCGGATCGCGTGCCGTTGGTCAGCCCGCCGCTTACTGCGGGCCCATCTTCTTGATCAGCACGTCGAGTTCGGCCATTTCGGCGTCGGTGAGGTCGACGAGCGGCGCGCGCACCGGGCCGGCGTCGTGGCCGACGAGCTTCGCGCCCGCCTTCACGATGCTGACCGCGTAGCCCGCGCGACGGTTGCGGATCTTCAGGTACGGCAGGAAGAACTCGTCGAGCAGGCGGCCGACCGTTGCGTGGTCGTCTTTCGCGATCGCTTCGTAGAATGCCATCGCCGTCTTCGGGATGAAGTTGAACACGGCCGACGAGTACACCGGCACGCCGAGCGCCTTGTACGCGGCCGCGTAGACTTCGGCTGTCGGCAGGCCGCCGAGGTACGCGAAGCGGTCGCCGAGGCGGCGGCGGATGGTGACCATGCTCTCGATTTCGCCGACGCCGTCCTTGAAGCCGATCAGGTTCGGGCAACGATCGGCGAGGCGCTCGAGCATGTCGGCATTCAGCTTCGAATTCGCGCGGTTGTACACCACGACGCCGATCTTCAGCGCGCGGCACACCTGCTCGACGTGCTCGGCGATGCCTTCCTGGCTGGCTTCGGTCAGGTAGTGCGGCATCAGCAGCACGCCGCTCGCGCCGAGGCGCTCGGCCTCCTGCGCGTATTCGATCGCGACGCGCGTCGCACCGCCGGCGCCGGCCAGGATCGGCACCTTGCCCTTGCAGGTTTCCGTCGCGACGCGGATCACGTCCGAATACTCGCGCTGCGTGAGCGAGAAGAATTCACCGGTGCCGCCGGCCGCGAACAGGGCGGTCGCGCCATACGGCGCCAGCCATTCCAGACGCTCGGCATAGGTGGCCGGGCGGAAGCTGCCGTCCGCGTCGAAATCCGTCAGCGGAAACGACAGCAGGCCGTGGGAGATGATCTGTTTGAGTTCTTGCGGTGAAGTCATGGTTGGGTCGTCCGTCCAGCGCGAGTGCTGATGGGTTCGTCGGGTACGGCATCCGGGCCATATTGGCGATGTCGTTGTATGTCATCGTACAACGCGGAAAAGCGCGGCGCAAGCGGTTTGCCGGCCGGCGAGAGATAGGGTCTTTCCGGATAAGGGTTTACGCAGCATCGCGGCTTGGTGTTGAATGTCATATGATGACTAACGATTTGACCGGTAGCCTCCCAGGAATTCCGATGACTGCTTCCCCGCTTTATATCCGCGTGCATCCGGACGACAACGTCGCGATCGTCGTCAACGACGGCGGCCTGCCCGAGGGCGCGACGTTCGCCGACGGCCTGACGCTGCGCGAAGGCGTGCCGCAAGGGCACAAGGTCGCGCTGGTCGACCTCGCGGCCGGCGATCCGATCGTCCGCTACAACGTCGTGATCGGCTACGCGCTCGCCGAGCTGCGCCGCGGCAGCTGGGTCAACGAGCGCACGATGCGCATGCCCGAGCCGCCGGGGCTCGACGACCTGCCGCTCGCCACGCGTGCCGCGCCGCCGCTGGCGCCGCTCGAAGGCTATACGTTCGAGGGCTTCCGCAATGCCGACGGCTCGGTCGGCACGCGCAACATCCTCGCGATCACGACGACCGTGCAATGCGTGTCGGGCGTCGTCGAGCATGCGGTGAAGCGGATCAAGGACGAACTGCTGCCGCGTTACCCGAACGTCGACGACGTGGTCGGGCTCGAGCACACATACGGCTGCGGCGTCGCGATCGATGCGCCCGATGCCGACATTCCGATCCGCACGCTGCGCAACATCAGCCTGAATCCGAACTTCGGCGGCGAGGTGATGACGGTGAGCCTCGGCTGCGAGAAGCTGCAGCCCGAGCGCCTGCTGCCGCCGGGCTCGATTCCGGTGGCGGCCGACGGCGCGCCGGACAACGGCGGCGTCGTGTGCCTGCAGGACGCCGCGCACGTCGGCTTCAACTCGATGATCGACTCGATCATGAAGATGGCCGAATCGCATCTCGAGCGGCTGAACCGCCGCCGTCGGGAAACCTGCCCGGCGTCGGATCTCGTCGTCGGCGTGCAGTGCGGCGGCAGCGACGCGTTCTCGGGGCTCACCGCGAACCCGGCGGTCGGTTTCGCGGCCGACCTGCTCGTGCGGGCGGGCGCCACGATCATGTTCTCGGAGGTGACCGAAGTGCGCGACGGCGTCGCGCAGCTCACGTCGCGCGCGGCGAACGAGGACGTCGCCCGCGAGATCATCCGCGAGATGGACTGGTACGACCGCTACCTGCAGCGCGGCCGCGTCGACCGCAGTGCGAACACGACGCCCGGCAACAAGAAGGGCGGCCTGTCGAACATCGTCGAGAAGGCGATGGGCTCGATCGTGAAGTCGGGCAGCGCGCCGATCGCCGGCGTCGTGCGTCCCGGCGACCGGGCGCGGCAGAAGGGGCTGCTGTACGCGGCGACGCCGGCGAGCGACTTCATCTGCGGCACGCTGCAGCTCGCGGCGGGGATGAACCTGCACGTTTTCACGACGGGGCGCGGCACGCCGTACGGCCTCGCGCAGGTGCCGGTGATCAAGGTCGCGACGCGCAGCGATCTCGCGCGCCGCTGGCACGACCTGATGGATCTCGACGCGGGGCAGATCGCGACCGGCGCGGCGTCGATCGAGGACGTGGGCTGGGAACTGTTCCGGCTGATGCTCGACGTCGCGAGCGGCAAGCGTCGCACGTGGGCCGAGCAATGGAAGCTCGCGAATGCGCTGACGCTGTTCAATCCGGCACCGGTGACCTGACGCGCGCCGCGACGGCGGCAGACGATGCGATGCGGGCGCCTTCGGGCGCCCGTTTTTGATGGCGGCGGCGGGTTCGCGGTTCGGCGCATGCATGCTTTCCGCGGCCGGCACGAATTCCTTACCTCGCACGTAATCGACCGCCCACGCGAGGCCGGCGACGATGGTGGCACGCGAACACGAAACGTTTGCGACATCGTCCCCCCATCGACACAAGGAGTCTCGCCATGAACACCGCCCAAATCGCCCAGTCGGCTCACGCCGACCTGATCGACCGCTATTTCGATGCCTGGAACGAGCCCGACGTCGCACGCCGGCGCGCGCTGATCGATGCGACCTACGCGAGCGACGCGGCCTATCGCGATCCGCTGATGGCCGGCGACGGCCATGCGGGCATCGACACGATGATCGCCGCGGTGCAGGAGCGCTTCCCCGCGTATCGCTTTCGCCGCACGACCGACGTCGACGGATTCGGCGAGCACCTGCGCTTCTCGTGGGCGCTCGTGTCGCCCGACGGCGCGGCGGTCGTGAAAGGTTCGGACTTCGGCACCGTCGATGCGTCGGGCCGCCTGAAGTCGGTCACGGGTTTCATCGACGAAATGCCGGCCGCGGCGTCGTGATGCGCGTGACGCATGCCCGGCGGCGGCCGGGATCGGGTAACGTTATGCAATTCGTTCCCGATCCCGGAGCCTTTCCCACATGTTGAAGAATCTCGATCCGCTGTTGCACGCCGACATCCTGCACGCGCTGCGCGCGATGGGGCACGGCGATGAAGTGGTGATCTGCGATGCGAATTTTCCGGCGGAATCCGTCGCCGAGCATACGGTGGCCGGCCGCGCGCTGCGCATCGACGGCGCCGACTCGGCGCGCGTCGCGCGCGCGGTGCTGTCGGTGCTGCCGCTCGACACGTTTGTCGACACACCCGCTTGGCGGATGGAAGTCGTCGGCGATCCGGCCGCGGTGCCGCCCGTGCAGCGCGAAGTGCAGGCCGAGATCGATCGTGCGGAAGGGCGCGCGGTGCCGCTCACGGGCGTCGACCGTTTCGCGTTCTACGAGCGCGCCCAGCAGGCGTATGCGGTGATCGTCACCGGCGAGACGCGCGGCTACGGCTGTTTCATCTTCAAGAAAGGCGTGCTGTTGAGCGACGCCGGTTAGGGCCTGTTCCGTTATTTATCCGCCAGGGCCGAACACCGTGTTTCGCGGTGCCGCCGCGCCTGCATGACCGCCGCGGTGTAAAGATTTGCTACAACCTTTTTCTTGGACACCGCGGAAAGACCCTCTATGCTGGCCCATTTGCCGCCGGCCCGGCAGGGCCGCGCGACCCCGAACCGCACGGGCACGCCTCGTGTGGACGGCCGAATTGCATACGAGGAGAGAGGCATGACGCGTTCCGTCGATTCCGGCGTCATTTTTTTCGCGCGCCTGGCGCTGGCGGCGTTGTTCTTGTGGGGCGGCGTGATGAAGCTGCTCGGCTACAGCGATTTCATCGGCTATCTGCACGGGCTGAACGTGCCCTATCCGCAGGTGACGGGGCCGGTCGTCGTCACGATCGAAGCGCTCGGCGGGCTGCTGCTGATCGTCGGCTACAAGGTGAAGCCGCTCGCGTTGCTGATGGCGTTCTATACGATCGCGACCGCGATGGTCGGACACAATTTCTGGGACGCGACGGACGCCGCGGTCCAGCACGACATGGTGATCCACTTCTGGAAGAACGTCGCGATCGCCGGCGGTTTCCTGCTGCTGTTCGTGACCGGCGCTGGCGGCGCAAGCATCGACGCGCTGCGCCGGCCGAGTTCGTCGTACGGCGCGCTGCGCTGAATCGAACCCGGTTGAACGGCGCGACGCGCGCACGTCGCCCCGCTGAAGCCCAAACAAAAGGGCCGAATCCCGCACGCCGCGGGATTCGGCCCTTTGTTCATCCGGCCGGCGCGTGCGCGCCGACGTTCAGCGCGTGTCCTTCGGGTCCTTCGCATCCTTCGAGAACTGCACGGCGATCGCGCCGAGCACGCAGATCGCCGCGACGTACACGACCGGCGCGAGCGGATTCGACTTCATCATCAGCGACACGATCACCGGCGTGAGGCCGCCGAAGATCGCATACGCGACGTTGTACGAGAACGAGATGCCCGAGAAGCGCACGACGGGCGGGAAGCTCTTGACCATCACGAACGGCACCGCGCCGATCGTGCCGACCATGAAGCCGGCGATCCCGTAGTACAGCGGCAGCGTCGACGCGTCGGCCGCGACCTGCGCGAACAGCAGGTAATAGCACGCGGCCAGCACGAGGCCGCCGATGCCGAGCACGCGCTTCGCGCCGATCCAGCCCGCGAGCGAGCCGGCGGTGATGCAGCCGGCCGTCAGGCACAGCGTCGCGACGCTGTTCGCGAACAGCGTGGTCGCGGGCGTCAGGTGAAACTGCTTCTGCAGCAGCGCGGGCGTCATCAGGATCACGACGACGATCGCCGCCGACAGCATCCACGTGAGCAGCATCGACACGATCACCGCGCGGCCGTGGTCGCGCAGCACGGCCTTCAGCGGAATCTCGGCCGCGAGCGCCTTCTTCGCCTTCATCTCGGCGAACACCGGCGTCTCGTGCAGCCAGCGGCGCAGGTACACGGAGAACAGGCCGAACACGCCGCCGAGCAGGAACGGAATGCGCCACGCGAACGCGGTGACTTCGGCGCCCGAGTAACGGCTGTTGATGCCCGCGGCGACCAGCGAGCCGAGCAGGATGCCGGCCGTGAGGCCCGCGGTCAGCGTGCCGCACGCATAGCCGATGTGGCGCGACGGCACGTGTTCCGACACGAACACCCATGCGCCCGGCACTTCGCCGCCGACCGCCGCGCCCTGCAGCACGCGGAACAGCAGCAGCAACACCGGCGCGAGGATGCCGATCGAGTCGTAGGTCGGCAGCAGGCCCATCAGCAGCGTCGGCACCGACATCATCAGCACGCTCAGCGTAAACATCCGCTTGCGGCCGAACAGGTCGCCGAAGTGCGCCATGATCACGCCGCCGAGCGGGCGCGCGAGATAGCCGGCCGCGAAGATGCCGAACGTCTGCAACTGGCGCAGCCAGTCGGGAATGTCGTGCGGGAAGAACAGCTGCCCGATCGCGGGTGCGAAGAACACGAAGATGATGAAGTCGTAGAACTCGAGGGCGCCGCCGAGTGCGGCAAGGCCAAGGGTCTTGTAGTCGCTGCGCGTGAGCGCGCGTTCGGCGGCGCGAGGCACGCCGCTCAATTCGGAAGCTTGCATGGTCAGGACGATCGGTTTTCGAATGTAGTTGTCGGTGCTGCGTCTCCAGAACCCGCTATCGGCATGGACTGGCAAGGCGCGGCCTGCGTCGTCGAGCGTGCGTCGAATGCCGGATGGGGCATGTGACACGCACCGTCGCACCGGGATGGGGCACGACGCAGACGAAGCGTCAAAGCGGGTGGGGGGATTCTACAGGAGCGCGAAATGCGCGCGCGCGGGGCCGCGCCGAGGCATGCTTCGAACTTCGTCGAGCCCGAAACGCACGCGGCGCGGCAGGCGGGAGAACCGCTTGCCGCGCCGCGCGTGACAGGGTCTGCGCGATCAGTTGCCGGCGATCGTGTCGACCGGCTTGAACGCGCCGTGCTCGACCTTGTAGATCGTCACCGGCGCATCCTTCAGGTCGCCCTTTGCGTCGTACGCGACGCTCGGGGCCGACACGCCCTTGATCGACACCTTGCCGAGATACGGCGTATAGACCTTCGGGTCGGTCGAGTTCGCGTCCTTCATCGCGGTGAGCAGCGCGATCGTGCCGTCGTACGAATAGGGCGAATAGGTGATCACGTCTTCGTTGAAGCGTGCCTTGTAGCGCGATGCGTAGCCGGCGAAGCCCGGCATCTTTTCCTTCGGCAGCCCGCCCATGTAGACGATCGCGCCTTCGGCCGCGTCGCCGCCGACCTTCAGGAACGTCGGCGAGCGCGACATCTCGCCGGTCACGAAGGCGGACTTCATCCCGAGCTGGCGCATCTTGCGGATCATCGGCGACGACTGCGCATCGCCGCCGCCGTAGAAGATCGCGTCCGGGTTGATGCCCTTCAGGTTGGTCAGGATCGCGGAGAAGTCGAGCGCCTTGTCGTTCGTGAAGTCGCGCTTGACGATCGTGCCGCCCGCGGCCTGCACGGCCTTCGCGAATTCGTCGGCGATGCCCTGGCCGTAGGCCGTGCGGTCGTCGATGATCGCGATGCGCTTGAAGTGCAGCGTCTTCACCGCATACGTGCCGACGATGCGGCCGGCCTGCGCGTCGCTCGTCAGCAGCCGGTAGGTCGTCTTGTAGCCGCGCGCCGTGTATTGCGGCGACGTCGCCATCGAGATCTGCGGCAGCCCCGCGCGATCGTACAGGTCGGACGCCGGAATGCTCGTGCCCGAGTTGAAGTGGCCGATGACCCCGCGGACGTTGTCGTCGATCAGCCGCTGCGCGACCGTCGTGCCGGTGCGCGGGTCGGCCTGGTCGTCCTGCGAGTCGAGCTGGAACGTGACCGGCTTGCCGCCGATCGTCGGATTCGTCGCGTTGAAATCGGCGATCGCGAGTTGCACGCCCTTCTGCATGTCCGAGCCGTAGTTCGACTGCGGCCCCGTCAGCGGTGCGGCGAAACCGATCTTGACGACGTCGGCGGCGATGGCGTGTGCGCCCGACAGTGCGCAGGCAGCAGCCAGCGCGACGTGCGATACCTTCAGCTTCACTTTCACTTCCCCTTGATGGCATGGTTGGGCCGCCGCCGGCCAGCCGGCCGGCGCGGTAAACCGGGCGAGACGTATCGGGTTGCAGGCCTTTCCGAAAGCCGTGCGGGGTGTGCCATGCGCTGCGCGGGTTGTGCCGGAATCGGCGTGCGCGGCGGCGGCGGGATGTCGTCTCGTAACCGTTGATCGAAGTCTAGGTAGCGAAAATGCGCGCGTCTTGCGCGTTCGGAGCGCAGCCGGCGACGATTTCGGCATATCGTCGATAACCCTGATATATGCTGAAATCGTCATGGCGAGTGCGCAAACGCGCCAAGACGCGACACGCCGGCATTTTTAGGATGGCGGGTTCGGGCGCGCGGAGTCTCGGTGCGGGCGGGGTGAGCCGATCGCGTCGGCAGCGCTGGCCGTGCGCGACGCCGGGCAACGTGCCGATGCGAAATCGTGCCCGCCGGACGTGCGTGCGGCGCAGTGGTTGCGCGCACAACCGCACGGCGCATGACGTGCTTGCCGGCCCACGCGAATCGCCCGATCGGCGCCGATCGGCCGCGCGTTGCGCTTGCCGCCATTCGCCGGGCCGCCCGATCGCTGGCCCGCGATCGCCACGACGCGTTCGAGACGGCGCTCCTATAATCGACGCCATCAGCCACCCCCTTCGCAGATGCCGGGATGACGACCTTCCTTGCCGCACCGCCCATGAGCCTGTCCGATACGTTGCGCTACCAGCCCGACAACGCCGATCTCGGCGCGATGCTCGCGCACTTCCGCCTGCTCGAGCCGGTGTTCGATGCGCTGCCCGACGTCGCGTTCTTCGTGAAGGACGCGAACGGCCGCTACGCGCTCGTCAACCGCACGCTGGCGATGCGCTGCGGCTACAAGGACAAGCGCGACCTGCTCGGCAAGACGACCGACGAAGTGTTTCCGCGCCGCTTCGGCAAGACCTATTTCGAGCAGGACATGGCGACGATCACCGCAGGCCAGCAGCTGATGGACCAGCTCGAGCTGCATCTGTATCCGGGCCGCCAGCCGGGCTGGTGCCTGACCTGCAAGGAGCCGCTGCGCGACGCGGCCGGCAAGGTGGTCGGCCTCGCGGGCATCTCGCGCGACCTGAAGGCGCACGAGGGCTCGCATCCGGCCTACAGCAAGCTCGCCGACGTGGTGCAGCACATCCAGGATCACTACGTGCAGCCGCTGAACCTGAAGCAGCTCGCGCAGATGGCGGGGATGTCGGTCGCGCAGCTGGAGCGCTACTTCCACAAGGTGTTTCACCTGACGCCGCGCCAGGTGCTGCTGAAGACGCGGCTCGATGCGGCCACGGCGCTGCTGGTCACGCACGACAAGGTGACCGACGTCGCGGCGCTATGCGGGTATACGGATCACAGCGCGTTCACGCGCCAGTTCAAGGCGACGGTCGGCGTGACGCCGACGGAATACCGGCTGATGCTGCAGGACCGGGCAGGGTGAAGTGACGCGCCGGCCGGGCCGGCGGATCTGAAGGGGCGAGATGGGATTCGGCGTGCGGCGGCTCAGCGGTAGCCGAGCCCTTTCAGGACGGCCGTGCCGTCTTCGGTCAGCCGGAAGCTCGGCGCCGTGTCGGCGTCGAGCTTGATCATCTCGACGAGGCCGGCTTCCTGCAGCGCGGGCAATTCGGGTTTGGCGTTCGCGCCGATCGGCGCGTGCAGCAGCACGAGCAGCGTCGCGATTTCATGATGGCTGAGCAAACGGCGCAGCATCGTCTTTTTCACTGGGGGGGCGGCCGGGCGGCCCGCGGGTGTATCTACGGCGCTCATCGCTGTCCTCCTTTTCGGGGTATCCATCGGGTACTGGTTGCGGATGGTGCCGTCGGAGACTTAAGCGATTCTTAAAACGGCCGCGGCCGCGCGAATGCTGCGGTGCGGTGTGCGTTACCGGATGTAACGCCCGCCGGGCGGCCGTTTCCGGCCGCCGGCGGCCGGCCTTGCCGGGTGGGGCGCCGCAGCGGGATTCACCACGATGGTGCGGTCGCGCGGCGCGCGTCGCAGGGTCGTCGTGTTTTTCTCATTCGATTCGACCCCTGGACGAAATTCCGTTGCTCCCTTATTTCCTGCGCTGGGCCTGCGCGGCGAGCCGCACGGCGGCGTTGGCAGCGCCGTAGCCGTCGTAGCCGCCGCGCCGCTCGACGATTTCGAGCGAGAAGCGGTTGTCGACCAGCTCGGTATACGCGTGCAGGAATTCACCGCCGTTTTCGTCGCGGTCGTACAGCAGGTGGTGGGCGCTCAGCGTGTCGATCAGTTCGTCCGGCAACGCGTAGCGCGCGGCCAGATCGTCGTAGTAGTTCGGCGGGATCCGCAGGAACGGCACGCCGTCGGCCGCGAACGCGGCGACCGTCTTCACGATGTCGTCGGTCCGGAACGCGACATGGTTCAGCCCTGTGCCGTGATAGCGGTCGAGCGATTCGGCGACGGCCGTATGACGGTCCACCGACGCATTCAGCGCGATCCGCACCGAACCGTCCGTGCTGCGCACCGCGCGGCTGCGCATCAGGCCGTACGGATCGGGCACGAGCCAGCTGCGCTCGGCCTCGAAGCCGAAGGCGGTCTTGAAGAACAGGATCCACGTGTCGAGTGCGTCGGCCGGCAGCGCGAGGCAGACGTGGTCGATGCCCGTGAGCGGGCCGACCTCGCTCGGGCCGTCGATGTCGGTCAGCACGAAATCCGATTCATACAGCGTCGGTGCGTTCGGCGCCTCGTCGACGAAGTATTCGAGGCTGCCGTCCGGCGCCTGCACGCCCGGCAGCACGCGCTCGTTCGGGCCGACGCGCCCGGAAAACGGCGCGTAGCCGAAGCCGGCCGCGCGCTCGAATGCCACTTTCGCATCGTCGACGCGGAACGCCGACGCACACAGCGACAACCCGTGCTGCTGGAAGAACGCGTCGGCGAACGAGTCGCGCTCGGCGTTCAGCACGATCGACGCGGCACCGTGCTGGAACAGCGTCACGTCCTTCGACCGATGACGGCCTGCGAGCCGGAACCGCATCCGGCCGAGCCATTCGCCGACGGTGGCCGCCGCCTGCGCGTCGACCGCGAATTCGATGAACTGGAATCCGACGTGCGCGGGCGGTGCCGGCGGCGCGAACAGCGGCTGGTCGGCGGCCGGCGCGCGGCCGTCCTGCGCGAGTCGCGCGCGCGTCAGTTCTTCCAGATAGAGCAGCGAGCGGTGGCCGTCGGCGGCCGTGATCGCGGTCGGCGCGGCGCGGAAGCCGTCGTTGAAGATCTCGAGCGACAGCGGCCCCTTGTAACCGGACTCGATCACGCGGGCGGTGAAGCGCGCGAGGTCGAAGTCGCCCTGGCCGGGGAACGAGCGGTAGTGACGGCTCCATTCGAGCACGTCCATCGCGAGCTTCGGCGCATCGGCGATCTGCACGAACGCGATCTGGTCGCCCGGGATGTCGGCGATCGCGTCCGGCGAATCGTCGAGCGACAGCGTATGGAAGCTGTCGAGCGCGAGGCCGAGGTGCGGGCTGTTCACCGCGTTCACGAGCCGCCACGCATGGCCGTACCGGTTCACGACGCGGCCCCACGCGAGCGCCTCGTACGCGGCGACCACGCCCGCCTGCCGCGCGGCTTCGGCGAGCGCGCCGAGCTGGTCGACCAGCAGCGCGTCGTCCGCGATCGTGTCGGGCGACACGCTGCTGCACACCAGGATGCGGTCGGTGCCGAGCGCGTGCATCACGTCGAACTTGCGGCGGATGCGGTCGAGATTGCGGGCGAGCTGGGCCGGGCTCACGCCCTCGAAGTCGCGAAACGGCTGGAACAGCACGATGTCGAGGCCGAGATCGGCGGCCATGCGCCGCACGTCGGCGGGCGATCCGTCGAAGTAGACGAGGTCGTTCTCGAAGATTTCGACACCGTCGAAGCCGGCGGCCTGGATGGCGGCGAGCTTCTCGGCGAGCGTGCCGGACAGTGACACGGTGGCGATCGAGCGCTGCATGGGCGAATCCTGCGGATGAGCGGGGTGTGGCGTCGGCCGGATCGGGCCGGAATGAACCAGTCGTTGAATTACCGGTGAGCGCCATATCCCGAATTTACTAGGGGAGTGAGTGAAATTATACAAACTAACTAGGTGGTACAAATTAGCGAAAACCCGAAAAGACATTGCGCTTGCGCAAGCGCACACTAGCGCCAAATCTTGACGTCAGAGGGCGAAGTCGACTAGCGATTCGCCCCTGTTTTAGGAGCAGAAACACCATGAGCAAGCACAAGGTGCTGGTGCTGAACGGCCCGAACCTGAATCTGCTGGGGACCCGCGAGCCCCATATCTACGGCGCGGAGACCCTCGCCGACCTCGAGCAGCGTTGCCGCACGGCGGCCGACGGGCTCGGGCTGGAGATCGATTTCCGCCAGTCGAACGCCGAGCACCAGCTGATCGACTGGCTGCATGCCGCGCGTCACGACACGCACGGCATCGTGATCAATCCGGCCGCCTACACGCACACGTCGGTCGCGCTGGCCGACGCGCTGTCCGCGATCGCGAAACCCGTGATCGAGGTGCACATCTCCAACGTGCATCGCCGCGAGGCATTCCGTCACCATTCTTATGTGTCGGCGGTGGCCGAAGCCGTGATCTGCGGCTGCGGCACCGAAGGCTACGTATTCGCGCTGCAGCGCCTGTCGACCATTTTTGCCCAAGGAGCCGCACGATGAGCCGCCCGTCTTTTCTGATCGGCCTGATCGGCCAGGGCATCGGCGGTTCGCTGTCGCCCGCGATGCACGAGGAAGAAGGCTTCCGCCAGGGATTCGGCTACGTGTACCGGCGCATCGATCTGGACGTGCTCGGCGTGACCGCCGACGCGCTGCCGGAACTGCTCGATGCCGCGCAGCGGATGGGCTACAACGGGCTCAACATTACGCATCCTTGCAAGCAGCGCGTGATCGAGCACCTCGACGCACTGTCCGACGACGCGCGCGCACTCGGCGCGGTCAACACCGTGCTGTTCAAGGACGGCAAGCGGATCGGCCACAACACCGACTGGTCGGGTTTCGCGAAGTCGTTCCGCCGCGGGCTGCCCGACGCGTCGCTCGAACGTGTCGTGCAGCTCGGCGCGGGCGGCGCGGGTGCGGCCGTCGCGCATGCGGCGCTGCAGATGGGTGCCGCCGACCTGACGATCTTCGACGTCGACGGCACGCGCGCCACCGCGCTCGCGGGTGAACTGCAGCAGCGCTTCCCGGCCGCCCGGGTCACGCCGGGCAGCGATCTCGCGGCCGCGATGCAGGCCGCGACCGGCCTGATCCATTGCACGCCGACCGGCATGGCCAAGCATCCGGGCCTGCCGCTGCCGGCCGAGCTGCTCCGCGCGGGCATGTGGGTCGCCGACATCGTGTATTTCCCGCTCGAAACCGAACTGATCCGCGCCGCGCGCGCGGCCGGCTGCGCGACGCTGCCGGGCGGCGGGATGGCCGTGTACCAGGCCGTCGATGCGTTCGAGATCTTCACCGGACGAACGCCGGACGACGAACGGATGTTCGAACACTTTCAGTCGCTCGTCGCACGCTGACCCTTCTAGCGACCAGCTGAAAAATAGACCAGGAGACAATCATGCAGCACACCACCCACACGAACGCCGCGCCCGCGGCGGCCGGTACGGTCCGGCGGACCTCGGCGCGCTACAAGATCCTCGCGCTGCTCGCGATCGGCACGATGATCAACTATCTCGACCGTACCGTGCTGGGGGTGGCTGCGCCGCAGCTCACCAAGGAGCTCGGCATCAACGCGGCCGTGATGGGCATCATGTTCTCCGCGTTCTCGTGGACGTACGTCGCGATGCAGGTGCCCGGCGGCCTGTTCCTCGACCGCTTCGGCAGCAAGGTCACCTATTACTGGTCGATGACGCTGTGGTCGCTGTGCACGCTCCTGCAGGGCTTCGTGCCCGGCGTCGCGACGCTGTTCGCATGCCGGCTCGGCCTCGGCGTGACGGAAGCGCCGTGTTTCCCGACCAACAGCCGCGTCGTCGCGACGTGGTTCCCGCAGAATGAACGTGCGATGGCGACCGGCACCTACACCGTCGGCGAGTACATCGGTCTCGCGTTCTTCAGCCCCGTGCTGTTCGCGCTGATGGGGGCGTTCGGCTGGCGTTCGCTGTTCTGGGTCGTCGGTGGGGTCGGCATCGTGTTCGGCCTGGTCTGGTGGAGGTTCTATCACGAGCCGCGCAACCATCCGGCCGCGAATTCGGAAGAACTCGCGTACATCGAAGCGGGCGGCGGTCTCGTGCACGGCGTGCGCAAGGACGGCGACAAGGGCGGCAAGCCCGCACAGGCCAAGTTCAGCTGGGCGATGGCCGGCCGGCTGCTGAAGAAGCGCCAGCTCGCGGGGATCTGCCTCGGCCAGTTCGCCGGCAACTCGACGCTCGTGTTCTTCCTGACCTGGTTCCCGACCTATCTCGCGACCGAGCGCCACATGGGCTGGCTGAAGATCGGCTTCTTCGCGATCATGCCGTTCATCGCCGCGTCGGTCGGCGTGATGTTCGGCGGGATCTTCTCCGACTGGTTGCTGCGCCGCGGCAAGTCCGCGAACCTCGCACGCAAGCTGCCGATCATCGCCGGCCTGCTGCTCGCGTCGACGATCATTCTCGCGAACTACGTGCAAAGCAACGAAGCCGTGATCGCGATCATGTCGGTCGCGTTCTTCGCGCAGGGGATGGCTGCGCTCGGCTGGACGCTCGTGTCCGACATCGCGCCGGACGGCTTGCTCGGCGTGACCGGCGGCATCTTCAACTTCGCGGCGAACCTGGCCGGCATCATCACGCCGCTCGTCGTCGGCTTCATCGTCGCGTCGACCGGCTCGTTCGTCGGTGCGCTGGTGTTCATCGGCGTGATCGCGTTGATCGGTGCGCTGTCGTACATCTTCGTCGTCGGCGACATCAAGCGGATCGAACTGTAAGCACCGGCTCCACGCACTCTCGGTGCGTTCGCCCGGCGACCTGTGGGTCGCCGGGCTTTTTTGTATCCGCTCGCGACTGCGAAGCGGTTCAGGCCGCCGCGCTCACGCGTGCCGCATCGTGATCCCAAGCGATTCGACCGCCTGTGCGATCGCCGCGACCGCCCGCCGGATGTCGCCGGCATCGATCGCGCCGATGCAGCCGACGCGGAACGTTTCGAGTTGCGTCAGCTTGCCCGGATACAGGATGAAGCCCGCGTCGCGCACCGCGTCGTAGAAGCGGCGGAAATCGTAGGCCGGATGGTCGGGCGCATGGAACGTGACGATCACGGGCGCCTGCACGCCGGCGTCGAGGAACGGCGTGAAGCCGAGCGCGCGCATCGATTCGACCAGCGTCCGGCAGTTTTCCGCATAGCGCGCACCGCGCGCGGGCTGGCCGCCTTCGGCCAGGTACTGGTCGAGCGCGGCGCGCAGCGCGGCGATCACGTGGGTCGGTGGTGTGAAACGCCACTGGCCCGTCTTGCGCAGGTACGCGTACTGATCGTGAAGGTCGAGCGCGAGCGACCGCGAGTTGCCTTCGCACGCGTCGAGCGCAGCACGCCGCACGATCGCGAACCCCATCCCCGGCACGCCTTCCAGGCATTTGCCGCTCGCCGAGATCAGCGCGTCGATCCCGCTGTCCGCCAGCGTGATCGGCAGCGCGCCGAACGAACTCATCGCATCGACGATCAGCCGCTTGCCGTGCCGCCGGCACACGGCCGCGATCGCGTCGAGCGGATTCAGGATGCCGGCACTTGTTTCCAGGTGCACCAGCGCGACGTGCGTGATGCGCGGCTCGCGCGCGAACGCGGCTTCGACCGCGCCGGGGCCGACCGCCGCGTTCTCGCCGAACGGCAGCGCGATCGACTCGATGCCGAGCCGGCCGAGGATCTTCAGGATGCGCGCGCAATACGCGCCGTTGTCCGGCACCAGCACGACGCCGTCGCGCGGCACCAGCGTGCCGAGCGCGGCTTCGACCGAAAACGTGCCGCTGCCTTGCATCGGCACGCACACGTATGCGTCGCCGCCGCGCGCGATCGCGACGAGATCCGTGCAGACGCTCGCCGTCAGTTGATTGAAAGCGGCGTCCCATGAGCCCCAGTCGTGTTGCATTGCGTGGCGTGTTGTGGCGGACGTGGTGAGCGGGCCGGGCGTGAGCAGAATCGGGTCCGACATGATTTTTCTCCAGCAAAGGTCGGATGAAACGCCAGGGCGGCATTTCTGAATGACTTGCATGATATTGGCAAAATGTGTCATTTTTTGGAAATTGTGGCACACGTCACGGCGTTGTCATCGAACGCTGTGATCCTTCGGTTGCCGCGCGAAACCACCTGCAGCGCGGCAGCGAGACGGGCCGGTTGTCGGTCTGTCCGACTGAAAGGAGCCGGATCGTGCCCCGGCCGTTTGGTGTTCCGCCTACGGAGAAGTGAGATGACACTGCAGAATTCCTCGCGCGCCGCTGCCGGCGCGTTCCGCAAGCTCGCGCTGGCCGCCTGCGCCGCCGGTCTGCTGCAAGGCGCCGCGATGCCCGCGCACGCGGCGAACGCGGTCGTGCTGTATACGGCGGACGGTCTCGAGAACCTCTATCGCGATGTGCTGCCGGCGTTCGAGAAGAAGGAAGGCGTCAAGGTCAACATCGTGACGGCGGGCAGCGGCGAGGTCGTCAACCGCGCGAACATCGAAAAGAATTCGCCGAAGGCGGACGTGATCGTCACGCTGCCGCCGTTCATCCAGCAAGCCGGCCAGATGGGCCTGCTGCAGCCGTACCAGAGCGTGAACTACAAGAACGTGCCGGCGATCGCGAAGGCGGAAGACGGCACCTGGGCGACGTTCGTGAACAACTACTTCTCGTTCGCGATCAACCCGGACGTCGTGAAGAACCAGCCGAAGACGTTCGCCGACCTGCTGTCGCCGGCCTACGCGGGCAAGGTCGCGTACTCGAACCCGGCGACCGCCGGCGACGGGATGGCCGTGCTGATCCTGACGACGTCGCTGATGGGCGAGGACAAGGCGTTCGACTACCTCGCGAAGCTGTCGCAGAGCGTGAAGTTCCACACGAAAGGCACCGGCTACCTGAACGTGCTGCTGTCGCGTAACGAGATCAGCGTCGCGAACGGCGACCTGCAGATGGACCTCGACGACGCCGAGCACGGCGCGCTGTCCGTCAAGCCGATCTTCCTGGCAGCGAAGGACGGCGACCAGCCGACCACGTTCCAGCTGCCGTACGGCATCGGCCTGATCAAGAGCGGCCCGAACCAGGACGCCGGCAAGAAGCTGATCGACTACCTGATGTCGACCGACGTGCAGTCGAAGGTGCCGGACATGTACGGCATCCCGGGCCGCACGGACGTGCCGCTGGCCGGCAAGAACGGCGAGGCGGTCAAGAAGGCGATCGCGGGCGTGAAGCTGATCCCGGTCGACTGGACCCAGGTGATGGCGAAGAAGCCGGTGTGGATCGAGCGCTGGAAGAAGGACGTGATCGGCAGCTCGGGCAAGCAGCTCGACGTCGTCAAGCCGAAGTGATCGGCGCACGCTGCCTGTATTAGTGAGCAAGAGGATGAACCCGGTGGAAACCACCCTGACCCATCCCGGCGCTTTCGGCGCCGCCGAACCGCAAGCAACGCTGCGGTCCGGCGCGCCGGGCGGCGTGCAGATCGAGCACCTGAGCGTGCGCTACGGCGCACGCACGGTGCTGGAAGAGCTGTCGCTGTCGATCGGCGCCGGTGAATTTCTGACCGTGCTCGGCAAGAGCGGCTGCGGCAAGACCACGCTGCTGCGCTTCATCGCCGGGTTCGTGAAGGCCGACGGCCTGACCGGCACGCTGACCGTGGCCGGACGCGACCTGACCCATGCGCCGCCGCACAAGCGCAATCTCGGTCTGCTGTTCCAGAATTACGCGCTGTTCCCGCACCTGTCGGTGTTCGAGAACGTCGCCTTCGGGCTGCGCGCACGCGGCATGGCGTCGCCGGAAGTGACGCGCCGCGTCGCCGACGCGCTGAAGCTCGTGCAACTCGGCGACGCGGGCCACCATCTGCCCGCGCAGCTGTCCGGCGGAATGCAGCAGCGCGTCGCGCTGGCGCGCGCGCTCGTGATCGAGCCGGACGTGCTGCTGCTCGACGAGCCGCTGTCGGCGCTCGACGCCAATCTGCGCGCATCGGTGCGCAGCGAACTGAAGGCGCTGCACGAGCGCCTGCCGAACCTGACCGTCGTCTGCGTGACGCACGACCGCGACGACGCGCTCGTGCTGTCCGACCGCGCGCTGCTGATGCGCGACGGCCGTATCGCGCAGCTCGGCACGCCGCAGCAGCTGTACGACGCGCCGAAGGACGGCTACGTCGCGCGCTATCTCGGCCCGGCCAACCTGCTGCCGCCGCACGTGATCTTCCCGCTCGGCGACCCGCGTCACGACGTGCGCGGCAAGGTCGCGTGCGTGCGCCCCGAGCGGCTGACCGTGATGCCGCTCGCGGCGGGCGGCCTGCACGGCACGGTGTCGTCGGTCGAATGGCAGGGCGCGGACCTGTCGATCGCGGTCATGATCGACGCGGCGCCCGACGAACCCGTGCGCGTCACGATGCAACGCGGCCGCGGCGCGGCTCCCGAGCGCGGTGCGCGCGTGTCCCTGCATTGCGAGGCAGACGATGTCGTCCTTATCGAGCCCTGAAGCCTGCCTGCCACCGCACGTGCTCGCGTCGGCCGCCGCGCATGCCGCCGCCGCGCGGCGCCGCAAGCGCATGGGCGACCTGCACCTCGCCGCGCTCGCGATCGTCGTGCTCGGCCCGCTCGTCGTCTATCCGCTGGTGCGGCTCGTGCTGCTGAGCGTGTCCGGCGATCACGGGCTGAGCTTTGCCGCATACCGGACCTTCTTCGGCAACCCCGATACGCGCAACGTGCTGCTGACGACGGTCGGCGTGCTGTTCGCGAGCGCCGGCACCGCATCGGTGCTCGGCGTGCTGCTGGCCGCGCTGCTGTTCTTCAAGCCGTTCCCGGGCGCGTCGCTCGTCACGCGCTTCCTGGAGCTGTACGTCGCGTTCCCGTCGTTCCTCGTCGCGTTCACCTTGATCTTCCTGTACGGCTCGCAAGGCTCGATCAGCATCGCGCTGCAGCACCTGTTCCATCTCGAGAACCCGCCGCTCGACTTCCTGTTCGGCATCGGCGGCGTGATCCTCGCGCAGACCGTGTTCTATACGCCGTTCGTCGTGCGGCCGACGCTCGCATCGTTCGCGACGCTCGACCTGCGCCTGATCGAAGCGGCGCGCAGCCTCGGCGCGTCCGGCTGGATGCTCGCGCGCCGCGTCGTGCTGCCGATCGCGTGGCCGGGCATCGCCGCCGGCACGGTGCTGTGTTTCCTGCTGACGCTGAACGAGTTCGGGATCCTGCTCGTGCTCGGCAGCGCGCGGCTCGTCACGCTGCCGGTCGCGATCTACAGCAGCGCGACCGTCGACCTCGACCTGCCGACCGCGTCGGCCGGCGCGGTCGTGATGCTCGCGCTGTCGCTGGCGCTCTATACGGTTTATCGCCGGGTGAACCGGCGTGCGACGGGAGGGAACGATGTCCGCTGAATTCCATATCGGGCAAGCCGTGCCGCGTCATCGGATCGGCTGGAGCGACACGCTGCTCAAGCATGCGTCGCGCGCCGCGCTCGCGCTGGCCGCGTTCGCCTGCTTCTGGCTGTTCGTGCTGCCGGTCATCGTCGTTGCGCTGTCGAGCGTGTCGACGCAGTGGTCGGGCACGATCCTGCCGGCCGGCTACAGCCTGCGCTGGTTCGAGCGGCTCGGGTCGCCGGAATACGACGCGCTGCTGACGAGCCTCGAAATCGGCTTCGGCGTGTCGGCGATCGGCACGATCCTCGGGCTGTGGCTTGCGCTTGCACTCGAGGGGCGCGACCGGCGCGGTCTCGGCGCGGTCGTCGACGCGCTCGTGATGGTGCCGAACGGCGTGCCGAGCGTCGTGCTCGGGCTCGCGGTGCTGATCGCGTATCACCAGAAGCCGCTCGACCTGTCGAGCTCCGCGGCGATCGTCGTGCTCGTGCAGCTCGCGCTGATCCTGCCGTTCTGCTATCGCTGCGCGGCCGCCGCGCTGCGCCCGGAGCTGACCGTGCTGCGCGAAGCGGCGGCGAGCCTCGGTGCACCGCCCGCGATGGTGCTGCGCCGCGTGCTGCTGCCGCAGCTCGTGCCGGCGCTGCGCGCGAGCCTCGCGCTCGGCTTCGCGCTGTCGCTCGGCGAACTCGGCGCGACGCTGACCGTCTACCCGCCGGGTTTCGCGACCGTGCCGATCGTCGTGATCGGCCAGGTTGAGCGCGGCTATTACCTGCCCGCCTCGGCGCTGTCGCTGCTGATGCTCGGCGCGTCGCTCGCGGCGCTGCTGCTGATCGCCGCGCGCGTGCCGCGCGGCAAGCGGGCGGCATCATGAACGCCGCGTTCGCATTGCGACAGCCCGGCGAGCAATCGGCCGCGGGCAAGGGTTCCGCGGATCTCGCGGGACGTTCCGTCGACGTCAACGGCCGACGCTACCGGCTACCGGTCGAACCAACCGTCGTCATCTGCGTCGACGGCTGCGAGTACGACTATCTCGAGCGTGCGGTGGAAGCGGGCGTCGCGCCGTTCATCGGCCGGATGATCGCGCAAGGCACCGCGTGGCGCGCCGACTGCGTCGTGCCGACCTTCACCAACCCGAACAACCTGTCGATCGTCTGCGGCGTGCCGCCGTCGGTCCACGGAATCTGCGGCAACTACTTCTGGGATCCGGCCGCCGACGGCGGTCGCGGCGCCGAAGTGATGATGAACGACCCGGCCTACCTGCGGGCCGGCACGCTGCTCGCGGCGGCGTCCGACGCCGGCGCGCGGGTGGCCGTCGTCACGGCGAAGGACAAGCTGCGCCGGCTGCTCGGCTGGCAGATGAACGGCATCTGTTTTTCCGCCGAGAAGGCCGCGCAGGCGAATCTCGCGGAAAACGGGATCGTCGACGTGCTCGACTGGGTCGGCCTGCCGTCGCCGGACGTGTACAGCGCGGCATTGTCCGAATTCGTGTTCGCGGCCGGCGTGCGGCTCGCGCAGACGCGCCAGGTCGACCTGATGTACCTGTCGACCACCGACTACGTGCAGCACAAGTGCGAGCCGGGCAGTGCCGGCGCGAACGCGTTCTACGCAATGATGGACGGCTATCTCGCGCAGCTCGATGCGCTCGGCTGGGCGATCGGGCTCACGGCCGACCACGGGATGAACGCGAAGCACGATCCGGCCACGGGACGTCCGAACGTGATCTATCTTCAGGATGCGTTCGACGGCTGGTTCGGTGCGCGGGCCGCACGCGTGATCCTGCCGATCACCGATCCATACGTCGTGCACCACGGCGCGCTCGGCTCGTTCGCAACCGTCTACCTGGCGCCCGGCGTCGACCGGATCGAAGCGATGTGGCGCGTCGGCGGGCTCGACGGCGTCGAGCTCGTACTCGACAACGCGGAAGCGGCCGCGCGCTTCGAACTGCCGGCCGACCGGATCGGCGACCTCGTCGTGATCGCGCGGCGCGACATGACGCTCGGCACGCGCGAGCGCGAACACGACCTGTCCGGCCTGACCGTGCCGCTGCGTTCGCACGGCGGCGTGTCCGAGCAGGAGGTGCCGTTGCTGTTCAACCGTCGGATCGAGCGGGACGACCCTGCACGTCGTCCGCGCAATTTCGACGTCTTCGATTTCGTGCTGAATCGGGTCGCGACATGATGGCTCACCCTCGACAGGATCACCCCGCGTTTCGCGCCGAGGCGCTGCGCTGGTGCGGCACGCGCGCGACGCGCGACCGTGTGCTCGACGTCGCCGATCCGTACACTGGTACGCGCGTCGGTACGGCGCCGCTGGCGAGCGTCGACGATGTGCGCGCCGCGTTCGACTACGCGATGGCGTACCGGCCCGCGCTCACGCGCTACGAGCGTTCGCAGATCCTCGAGCGCGCGGCCGCGCTGCTGCGCGAGCGTGCCGAGGAGGCGTCCGACCTGATCACGCTCGAGTCGGGATTGTCGAAACAGGATTCGCGCTACGAGATCGGTCGCGTTGCCGACGTGCTGAAGTTTGCGTCGGTCGAAGCGCTGCGCGACGACGCGCAGAGCTTCTCGTGCGACCTGACGCCCCACGGCAAGGCGCGCCGCGTGTTCTCGCAGCGCCAGCCGCTCGATGGCGTGATCGTCGCGATCACGCCTTTCAATCACCCGATGAACCAGGTCGCGCACAAGATCGCGCCGGCGATTGCGACCAACAACCGCGTGATCGTGAAGCCGTCGGAGAAGGTGCCGCTGTCGGCGTTTTATCTGGCGGACCTGCTGTATGAAGCCGGTTTGCCGGAGCCGATGCTGCAGGTGCTGACCGGCGACCCGCGCGAAATCGCGGACGAACTCGTCACGCATCCGCATGCATCGCTGATCACCTTTACGGGCGGCGTGTCGATCGGCAAGGCGATCGCCGCGCGGGCCGGCTACCGGCGCATCGTGCTGGAACTGGGCGGCAACGATCCGCTGATCGTCCTCGACGATGCTGATGTGGAACGTGCGGCATCGCTGGCCGTGCTCGGTTCGTACCGGAATTCGGGGCAGCGCTGCACGGCCGTCAAGCGGATCCTGGTACAGCGCTCGGTCGCGCCGGCGTTTACCGAGCTGCTCGTCGAGAAGACGCGCGCCTGGAAGTACGGCGATCCGTTCGATCCCGCAAACGAAATGGGCACGGTGATCGACGACGTCGCGGCGCGGCTGTTCGAGGCCCGGGTCGGCGAGGCGGTCGCGCAGGGGGCGCGCCTGCTGACCGGCAACGTGCGGCGCGGTGCGCTCTATTCGCCGACCGTGCTCGACAACGTCGATCCGTCGATGACGCTCGTGCGCGAGGAGACCTTCGGCCCCGTTTCGCCCGTCGTCGCGTTCGACACGATCGACGACGCGATCCGGATCAGCAACGGCACGGCGTTCGGGCTGTCGTCGGGTATCTGTACGGACAGTACGGCCGCGGTCGTGCGGTTCGTGAACGAGCTGAACGTCGGGACGGTGAATGTCTGGGAGGTGCCCGGTTACCGGATCGAGCTGTCGCCGTTCGGCGGGATCAAGGATTCGGGGCTCGGCTATAAGGAAGGTGTTCAGGAAGCGATGAAGAGCTTCACGAACCTGAAGACGTTTTCGCTGCCTTGGGAGTGAGCGGATGGCATTGACGGTGGAAGAGATCGACGGGCTGTATCGCGAGCACGGCCATGTCGCGTACAGCGGCGAACCGGTCACGCAGCTGGAGCATGCGTTGCAGAGCGGCTTGCTGGCGGAGGAGGCGGGCGCCGACGACGCGCTGGTCGCGGCGGCGTTCCTGCATGACCTCGGGCATTTGCTGAATCGGCAGGGCGAGACGCCGAGCGCGCGCGGGATCGACGACCTGCATCAGTATTACGTGTTGCCATTCCTGCGGCCGCTGTTTTCGGACGCGGTTCTGGAGCCGATCCGGCTGCACGTCGATGCGAAGCGTTGCCTGTGCCGCACGGACGCCGGCTACTTCGAGAGCCTGTCGCCGGATTCGGTGCGTAGCCTCGCGCTGCAGGGCGGCATCTTCAGTGAAGCGGAGACGGCGGCATTCCTGCAGCGCCCGTTCGCGGAAGACGCGCTGCGCCTGCGCCGCTGGGACGATACGGCCAAGGAAGAGGGCAAGGCGACGCCGGACCTCGATCACTATATGGAGATCGTGGCGCGCCAGGTGCGCGTGAGCTGACGATTCGGCTGCATCCATATAAGGCCCCGCACGCGGCAGCGTGCGGGGCCTTATATTTTTCGCGAAACCCCTTGCGCGATTGCCGGCCGGTGCTTAGAATCACGCCTCTTTCGCGCTAACGGAAACGCGGCGCGGGAGAAGAAGGGAAGCGGTGCTGTCGGGCGGGTCGTAGCGGCCTCGGCGGTGCAGGAAGTTGAACCCCAGTCGTCGCAACGAAGCAGTTAAAAAGTTGTTGACGAACTGAAAAATACGGTTCATAATTTCGCTTCTCTGCTGCTGAAAACGCAGCGCTGCTGAGAAAACCTCCGGGTCCTCGCAGAAATGCTCTTTAAAAATTAACAGCCGATAAGTGTGGGCGCTTGATGGTAGCGAGCTGATCC